>LT599018.1:2085485-2385485 GCA_900079685.1 uncultured delta proteobacterium | reverse complement strand
ATGGTCGATTTTTTGTGACTTTCACCCAAAAGGCTATACGATTGCGGGACTCCGCTCCATAGTATGGATTCTCCCTGTTCAAGGACTATTCAACTTTGTTTTATCGCTCATGGAATTTTTATCCTTTCTTTAAAGGTATATGTATAAAAAGTGTGAACGGATTTTTATCGCAAGCAATGCAGTAGGCAGAGGAATATATGTATCAAGACCGCAAATGCGCGAAAGCATTCACGAACTCGTGTACAGTAATTCTTCTGTGGCGAAATCTTGGCAGGCGGAAGAAGATGCCGCCAAGATAGCAGACACCGCTTGTTCAGCGGCTAATCTGCCTTACACAAGGCAGACCGGAGGGGGGATGGCAAAGGGAACAAGTCCATAGGCGGAAGGCAACAGGAAGGAGGGTGTTCTGCTCTCCCAAGCGATAGGATCAATGCGGCGAGAAGAACGGTAAGGAGTATCACTGGCAATGGCCCAGTAGGGCTGGAAGAGCGGGGGCTCGTTCCCGTTGTCCCGGTTTTCGGGGCGCAGTCTCGCGCTCGACGGCAGCTTGGTGACCGGGGCCAGCAAAGAGGGCAGATGACGTGATGTCTTCCCTTGGCTTACCGCAAACCCGGCATGAACATCGAGATGTTTAGCAACAGCGGTTGGAGTGGCCGTGATGCTCGTGGACAGATTGGGACTGGATTCATACCAAGTCAACGAAAGAATCAGACAAGAATACAAAAACGGAGTCAGCAACCGTAGGCAGGTACGCAGGCGCGAGAGATATACGATCTTTCGTTGGGACATACGGGCCTCAAAAGTGAGCTATTAATTAGTATTATCAGTTGAGAAAAAAGATATGTCAAGAACCGTATTCGTTTCGCCAGGGCGAGCGCATTTAATTTCCTTTGCTACCGCTGCTTTGCCGCGGCAGTCGCCAAAAAAGTTCGCTGAACGAGGCATGGCAAAATGCTGTATTATTGCGGCACAACGGAATTAAGATGCGCTCGCCCTGTTCCGCCGGGGCTTCCGTCTTGTTCCGTAAAGGAAAAGACGGTACAGAAAGAGGACAAACCACCCTTTGGAAACGCTACAACAAGGAGCCGGATCATGGACATGCGCGACATCCCCTTTGGCACGACGGACTGGGAGCAGGTGGCGGTAACCGAGCATCCCGGCGAGACAGGCAAGGCGCTGTGGCGCACCCGGCAGTTCGGCGATATCCGCGTCCGCATGGTCGAATACACGCCCGGCTACCTGGCCGACCACTGGTGCAGCAAAGGCCATATTCTCCTGTGTCTCAAAGGGGAACTGCACACCGAGCTGGAAGACGGCCGCCGCTTCGTGCTGACCCCCGGCGTCAGCTATCAGGTGGCGGACAACGCCGAGCCGCACCGCTCCAGCACGCCGACCGGCGCGACGCTCTTCATCGTGGACTGAGCGCCCGCGAAAAGGGCGTTACGCGCCCTGCAAGAGCCGCAAGGCCATCTGCGGCATGCTGTTGGCCTGGGAGAGCATGGAAACGGCGCTCTGCGTCAGGATCTGGTTCCGGACGAAGGCCGTCATTTCATAGGCCACGTCAACGTCCGAGATGCGGGATTCCGCCGCCAGGAGGTTCTCCGCCTGGATCTGCAGGTTGGAGACCGTGTTTTCCAGCCTGTTCTGCATGGCCCCGAAATAGCCGCGTATCGCGTCCTTTTTGACGATGGCGCCGTTCAGCTCCACCAGGGCGTGTTGCGCGCTGTCCTGGGTCTGTACCCGGATGCCGTCGATGCCGAGGCCCTCGGCCGTGCAGTCCCAGCCCTGGATATCGAAGTAATCCTCCGCGCTGTCGTTGGCCGTGCCGAAGTGGATGCGCGTGACGTACTCCGTGGTTCCGGCTCCGCCGGAGCCGCCTTGCGTGCCGGCGCGCAGGGAGAAGCTCCCGCCCCCGGCAACGTACGGGGTCCGGACATCCGCGCTGCCGTCGCCGTCAAGGTCCCACAAATCGTTCCCCAGGTAAGCGATATTCGGGTACTCGGCCGTTCCGCTGGTAAATGTCATGGAGGAGGAACCGCTGCCCGTGAAGGTCATGGACACATGCATGTTGGAAGTAAGTGCGTCCGCGGCTGTCGGGGCTCTCCAGAAGAGCGGGGCGGTCACTAATGTGCCGCCTGGTCCCTTGCCTATGGCCTGTATGACAAAGTATGCTTCACTGGGGCCTCTGTTCGGATCCATCCAATAATAGGTCACTCCCCTGGCCCTGAGGGAGTCTATCGTGGACTGGTCCATGGTCCATGTATTGGTCGCCCTGTTGTAACCGAAGGACATAGTTACGTCCTTAAATATCTCCTCAGCCCCGGTGCCGGCGGCGAATGTCGGGTATGTCCACCTGGCGAAGGCCGCGTCGCCGGTCAGGCTGTTAATTGTCCACTCGTTGTTCTCCGTATAGGCAATGGTCGCGTCCGTGGTGACGGCGTCCGGGTTGAGGATGGTCCCTGTCGCCCCGACAATTTCCGGGGGCGTGGGGGGGATGTCCGGCGTACCCTCTCCCGTGGTGATCTTGAACTTGTTCGCGACGTCGTTGCACAGCAGTTTGATGCCGTTGAAGTCCGTGGCCGTGGCTATCCGGCTGATCTCGGACTTCATGGCCTGGAATTCGCTGTCGATCATCAGGCGCTGGTCCGAGTTGTAGGTGCCGGACGCGGCCTGTTCCGCGAGCTCCTTGAGGCGGATGAGCTTTTCGTCAATGACCTGGAGGGCTCCGTCGTGCGTCTGGAGCATGGATATGGCGTCGTTGGCGTTGCGCACGCCCTGGTTCAGGGCAGCGACATCCGCGCGCATCAGCTCGCGGATGGCAAGCCCGGCGGCGTCGTCCGAAGCCTGCCCCACGCGCAGGCCGGACGAAAGACGGCGAACCGAGGTTGCCAGCGCGTCGTAAGACCGGCCCAGGTTGCGGGACGCGTTCATGGCCGCCAGGTTGTGGTTTATCGCCAAAGCCATGCCTTCACCAACTCCCCGCCGCAACCGGCGGCTACTTCGCAAAGCGCCGTCCCGCCGTAGTCTTTTTGACCACTTTTGTTGTAAATCTATATCGTTGCGGAAAATACGACGCAGCAGTAACACTGTTTTGTCGTATAACGCAGCGTGTGTTGTTGCTTTCTAACTGCATTATCGGCATTTTTCATACAAATATTTAGAGAAAAATGCAGTCATTCATGGAGTGTTTTATTGTTTTTTCGAATTCATATTCAGATGATATGTTTTCACTCAAGGCGAATTCCGGCGTTTATAATATCAGCGTGGATGCGTATGCATTGTTTTCGCGCGCGGCGTAAAACAGTCTCGCATTATACGGATTATAACCCACCGATATTTTTTTAAAACGTTACCACCTGAAATGTAAAAATAATTTTTCCCCGTCGCCGAATCTTCGCGCGTCTTTCGCGCTGTTCCGGGCCAATTATACGGTGTTATCATGTAATCCCCTCTTCCCGTTGCTATAGTTCCGGTGTGGAGTGGGAAAAGACAAGGATATGCAAGGGAGGATCCCATGAGGGCATACCGTTGCGAACTCAATGCTGAGTTCAACCCTGTCGTAGTGAAAAAACTGCTGTTGAGTCTCCGCGTTTCGCCGGAGACCGGGGAGCGGCTCGGTGTGCCGGTTGCCCGGCTTGAGCAATGGCTGCGTGAACTCGCCATACGTCTGGAAGACGGGTGCCGTCCGGTGGTTCGCGCGGTTCCCCCGGCGCAGGAACCGGCGCAAACCCCCGAGGAAGGGCGGTTGTTGAGTCCGGATGAAATAGACTTTCTGCTGGAAGGGTTCGGCGACCCGGACGAGTACGGACAGCAGCTGCTGGAAACGGAAAAGATGATTCCTCTGCCGGGGCTGAACGCCAACGGCGGGCTGTGACCGCGCGCGGCCCGGGAGCGGCGGAAAGACGACCATACTGTGCGCGGAACACGCCGGCGCGAGGAGAGGCCGCCGGATCCATTGTTCCGCCTATGAAACGGGCTGCCGTGACGGCAGCCCGTTTTTTTGCAGCGTGCGGCACGGGGCGCGGCCCGGCCGCGCGGAGGGCCTCAGCGCTTGCCGCGCAGGCCCAGTTCGCTTTCGGTCTTGTCCATCTGCTTGTCCATGGCGGCGGGATCGCGTTCGCGGTCGACCATCTCTTTCTGCAGTTCCTCGCGCGATTTCGGGGTGGTCAACATGTCGCCGGGGCCGACCTGGCCCATGGGGCCTTCCGGAGTGGTGTCCAATTTCACTTTCGGAAGATTCTCGTTCGGAGCCGTGGCGGGATTGACGAGGCCATGGGCAAGGGCGGCCGTCGGCGCGGACACGCCCAAAAGCAGGGCGAAACACAGGGCGAAACACGGCGTTTTAGCGATTATGGCTTTCATAATGTACCTCTGCGGTGAAAATGTATGGGAAGAAGCTGTCTCCCATAGACCCCATTTCCGGCGAGGTTCCTACTATTATCACGCAGAGCTGGAATATTGCCGGCGGCGGTGCGCTGCCGGGGACCGTGGACGAGGGCGGGAGAGGAAGTGACGTTGACTCGGGACTAAAAAGGATCTATATAAGGCATAGAAAAAGGAGTCAATTTATGCTCACCCCCTTATATGCATCGCAAGCCGTGAGCATCACGGATTTGAAGCGGAATACCTCCAGTGTGCTCAAAGCGCTGACCGACGAGCCTGTTGTGGTGTTGAACCATAACAAGCCGGAAGCGTACATCCTCTCGGCGGCCCGTTACGAAAAGCTTCTTGACCTGCTGGAATATCTTGAGGACGCGGAGATTATGCGGCAGCGGGCGGGTGAAGAAGGCGTACCGGTGAACATGGAAGACTTTTTCAATGGCAAAGACATATGAACTCAGGTGCCCAGAAGGAATGGAACAAGCTGGCCCCCGGTATTCGTGTTCAGTTAGCCAGAGTGGTAGGCAGATGCCTGGAAAACCCCCGTGTGCCTTCCGCCGCGCTCCACGGTATGAAAGATTGCTACAAGATCAAGCTGCGTGATGCCGGGTACCGGCTGGTCTACCGGGTGGAGGATGCCATTGTTACGATTTCGGTGATCGCCGTGGGCAGGCGTGACGAGGGTGTTTACGCCAATGCCGTGAAACGGCAGTAAGCCGCCCGAAAATGAGCGGCTTACATGTGGGTTTCCCCTAGAGCTTCTTGCTGGTGCGAGAGGCGGGAGTTGAACCCGCACGCCTAAGCGCTAGATCCTAAATCTAGTGCGTCTACCAATTCCGCCACTCTCGCATGTTTTTTCGCAAAAGGGCTATAAGCTTACTTTGCCGATTTGGCAAGGTCAAGCAGGCCGCGCCCGGTCACGTCCAGAGCCAGGCCGGCACGAACCGCCACGCGGTCCGTAACCGTTTGTCCAGTTTCAGGGCGTTCGGCTCCATGGCAAAGAGGGTTTTCCAGAACCCCTGGCCGTGGTCCATGTGGCGGGTATGGACCAGCTCGTGCAGGATGACGTGCCGGGCAAGTTCCGCGGGCAAAAAAATGAGGCAGGTGTTGAGGCTGAGCGCGCCCCTGGTTGTGCAGCTGCCCCAGCGGCTCCTCTGGCGGCGGAACCGCACCGTGGCATACGGCAGGGCGTGGCGCAGGGCCAGAGCTTGGGCCTCGCCGCCCAGGACGGCGGCGGCATGGCGGCGAACCCAGTCCTGAAGCTCCCGCAACGCGGCGGCCGGGTTCGACCGCGGCGCGCGCAGCCGGATCGCGTCCGCGCCAGGGTCGGGGTCAGGCGGGTTTTCCCCATGGCAGACCACGGCGCGCTGTTCCACGCCGCCGCGCAGGAAGACGAAGGACGGGACGGCCGTTTCCGGCTCCGGCGGCGGGGCGCCGCAGACCTTGTCCAGGGTTTTGCACACCCATTCCTTGTGGCGTTCCACAATCGCGGGCGCGGTCTCGGGGCGCATGGTACGGGGGAGCACCACTTCCAGGCCCTTGCCGGGCAGAACGCGGAGCCTGGGGTATTTCGCCCTCGGGCTGATGCGCACGGAAAAGGCCGGGGGCCAGGCCGGGGCCGTGGGCTGGGTATCCATGACGAAAGAAGGGCCTGCCCGGCGGATTACCGGGGCGGGTCGCAGGGTTCCTGGTTTGCGTCGCCGCAGGAGTCGAGCGGCGCGACGAGTTCCGGCGGCAGGGCGGACGAGCGGGACGCGCCGTTGCCGTAAGAGGCGGCGGCTCCCCTGCCGTTGCCTGTCCCGTTGGCGGGGCGCATGTCGCGGGGCATGCCGTTTATCATAATCAGCGGCAGCTTGGTGAAGCCGAGGCGCATAACCTCGGCCTTGTTCTTGATGAGCTTCAGCCGGATGATGACGGAATCCGGGAACGGCGGTTCGGCCAGGGTATCGTTCATCTTGGCCTGCATCACGGCGTCCAGGGCTTCCACGACGGTGCTGCCGTTTGCGATGGCCTTGTGCATGGCGTACACGGCCGCGTTGTCGCTGTCCTTTTCCGCCACGGGGATGAAGGCCGCATTGCCCGAGAAAACCGTAATGGCGTCACGGCAGGCCGGGCAGGAGGGCGCGAAATAGACCCGGCGCTCGGCGTTGTCCGGCCCGGCGATCCGCCAGGGCTCTATGTCCTCGGTGGCGGCAAAGGCCAGGGCGGCGATGAAAAAACCGCTCCAGGCGATCAGGACGAAGGAGGGGCCGGGTTCCTGCGCGCATTTGATGTTCGCGTGGCGCCGGATGATGAAAAAGAGAAAGGCGATGATGGCGCCCGCGCCGAGGCAGGCGATGCACGCGGCGGTCATCAGCATGACGATCAGCAGCACGGCGTCGGCGACCAGGGCCGCCGTGGCGAAGGCCAGAGCCGCGCCGTACGCCCGGCGCAAGCACACGAGCACCATGAAGGCGAAATACGCGACCCCTACCCACCACAGGGAAACGCCGTGGACGGTGAAATCCTGGAAAAGCTGGCAGCCGCTCCCCGGGCAGGGAACGGAAACCGGTACCGGAGCTACCTGTATGGCGCAATATGCAGCGCCAAGAAGGGCAATGCAGACGCTCGACCAGGAAACCGGCAACCGTTGCGGCGAAAAAAACATGGCATCTCCAGGATCGGGAATTTTCCCGTTGACTATAGACAAGGTGCGGGCGGAGGGCAAGCCGGGAAGCCGCGCCCGCCCGTATCGTTGCCACGGGGCGGCGGAACCGTTGGCCCGCCATGAAAAAGACGGCGCCGGAGCGCGCTGCCGCCTGTACGCCGGAATTCAGCTCAAAACGTGTTTGTCCAGCACGAAGCAGACAAAACTGCCGGTCAGGACGACGGTGTCGCCGCGGGAAACGGTCACGTCCACGATGCGTTTTTTCCCGGCTTCCTCTTTGACGGCGGCAACGGCGGTTATGGTATCGCCGACCGCGACGGGTTTGACGAACTTCGTCTCGCTCGCGCCGAGCACAACGAGGGGATCGTTCACCGCGAGCATGGCGGCATAGTCGGCCATGCCGAACACAAACCCGCCGTGGACCAGGCCCTTGTCGTCGGAAGCCATGGCCGGGGTGGCGGTCATGACGACCACGCTCCCGCCGGGGGAAAGTTCCGTGGGGGTGCCGCACAGTTCCGCCGCAATGCCTTTATGAGTCCGGATATCCATGGAGAACTCCTTTATCGTCCGAGGGTGAGCGCAAAGGGCATACCTACCAGGAAGCGGCGGAAAAGGGAAATGGCGGATGCGGTTGGAGGGGGGGGGCGAGTGCATTTCAAAATTATTGCGCCGTAAGGCATTGCAAAACACTGGATTCCCGCCTTCGCGGGAATGACGTGAAAAAATGCAACTCCCGGTACAGGCAAACGTCATTCCCGCGAAGGCGGGAATCCAGGCGGCACAAGCTTTGCGGTCCAAGTTTTTTGATGGAGGAGGGGGTGCTGCTTCTCCGCCGCTTCACGGCAGAATTTCTATCACCGCCCCGACGTCCGTGTGGCGGTACAACTCGTCTATCTCCTCGTCCGTTACGGCGATGCAGCCGAGTGTCCAGTCGTACCGCCACTGATGCTTGCCGAGGCGGCGGAACTTCGGCCCCAGGCCGTGGATCTTGATATCACCGCCGGGGCTTTTACCAAGGGCGGCCGCGTTTTTCCGGTCCTGCGCGTTGGGGTAGGAAACCCCGAGGTTTTTATAAAACCGGCTGTTGGGGTTTTTGCCGTCCACGGCATACACGCCCTCGGGCGTTTTCTTGTCGCCCTGCACCCGCTTGGGGCCCTCACTGTTCGGCCCGAGGGCGATACGGTATTCCCGCAGTTTCTCGCCCTTGGACCAGGCCGTCATGCGCCGGGCCTTCTTTTCCACCACAAGCTTGTCGAACCGGACGTCCGGGGCCAGGGGAGCCGCCGCCACGGCTTCTGAAGGTAAAAACCAGGAGAGGCAAAGCCAAACGACGCCAAAAAAGACGAGAATGCGCGCGCCGCTCATGTAATGAACTCCCAGACCGCCTCGGCGGCCATGCGGGTCCCGCCCCGGCGCGGCGCGAGATAGGCGGCCACTTTCACCCGGACGGTTTCGGGGTCCGGCGCGGCCCGCAGCATCGCCACGAGCGCCGGGCCGAGTTCTCCGGCATCCGCCACGCGCCTGCCGAGCCCGGCGGTGAAAAATTCCTCGCCGACCCAGGCGAAATTCTTCCAGTGCGGCCCGATGACCGGAATTCGGCCCTGGCCCGCGGCTTCCAGAAAATTCTGCCCCCCGAGTTTGGCGAGGGACCCGCCCACGAACACGGCGTCCGCCCGGGCGTACAGGGCCTGCAACTGCCCGAAACGGTCCCAGAGCGCCGCGTTACCGGGCGCGGCAACGGTTCCGGCTTCTTCCATGGCCGAAGCGGTCATGGCGTTATGCGAACCGAACGCGGTATCGAGAATTTGCCGCCAGGCGGGCACACGCTCCATGTGGCGCGGCGCCACCACCACGGCGGCCTCCGGCGCGTGCTTGCGAAGATAGGCCAGAACCGGGGGAAAAAGCGGCTCTTCCTCCTCCCGCACCGAGGCCAGGAGGATCACCGGCAAGCCCGGCGGCAGGAGCTTCAGGGCCGGGGAGGCCGGGTCCGGGGGTGGGGAGACGAGCGGCACGCCGTCAAATTTCATGTTGGGCATAACGGAAACGCGGTCCTTCCCGAACAGGGCGGCAAAGCGGGCCGCGTCAGCCTCGGCCATGGCCAGGACCCGGGCCGGCGCTATCTTTTTCCAGAGCGGCGCGAACCAGCGGTACCCGGAATAGCTTTTTTCCGTCATCCTGCCGTTGACCGTGACCAGGGGGGTGTTGTTTTCCGCACAGGCGGCCATGAGGCCCGGCCAGAGTTCCGTTTCCAGCAGCACCACGGCTTTGGGGGAGGCGTACTCCCGCGCCCGGCGGATGATCTTCGGCTCGTCGAGCGGGAAGACGCGGACCGCGATTTCCAGGTTGGGCCAGGCTGCCGGAGCCTGCTCCCCGGCGGCGCGCAGCACGTCCAGACCCTGTTTGGTGCAGCTCGTGCACAGGATGCGCAGCCGCCGTCGCGGGGCATCGCCCGCGAGGGTATTCAGCTCGTGCAAAAGCTGGCGCGTGAGAAAGGATTCCCCGCCGGACGCGGCCTGGATCCAGAGGTCCGTGCGAATATCGGGGCGGGTGCCGGGGCTGCTCTCAGGCGGGAACGGCGGCTGCCATTCCTCCGGAACCATGCGCAGGGGAAAATCGTCCCGCAGCCGCTTGTGGCGTGCGATAAAGGGCCGGGCCAAACGCCACAGCAGCGCATACTCGCCCAGCATCAGTGAGAAACCGGGGGAAAATCCGGAGGATTGCTTCATGGGGTACCCACAACCGGCGCCGCGCCCCGCGGGGGATCAGCCCGCGCGTCTGTTCCGGGTTTTGGCCGCATCGGCCAGGCCCAGCGTGATAAGGCGATCGATAAGTTGCTCAAAGGAAAGGCCTTCGGTGGCCGCCGCTTTGGGCAACAGGCTGTTGGCGGTCATGCCCGGCAGGTTGTTGGCCTCCAGCAGCACGGGAACGCCGTCCTCGCGGACCAGAAAATCCGAGCGGCTGTACCCGGAAAGCCCGAGAACGCAGTGCGCCGCCAAGGCCGTTTCCCGGACCCGCCGCAGCAGGTCTTCCGGCAGCGGCGCCGGGCAGATTTCGTCGGCGGCGCCGGGCGTGTACTTTGCCACGTAGTCGAACACGCCGCCGGAACCGCTCTTGGGTTTTATCAGAATGGGCGGCAGGGCCCGGGGTCTGCCGTCCGGGTCGTCCAGAACGCCGCAGGTGACTTCGAGGCCGACCACCTCGGGTTCCACGATATACTCGCCGCCGTGGGCGAAGAGGCGGTCCAGCGCGGCCTCAAGATCCTCGGGCGCGGCCACGCGTTCCATTTCCAGGCTGGAGCCGCCGGTATTGCGTTTGATGAACAGGGGGTAACTGAACGGGGGCCGCCAGTCTTTTCCGGGGCGCGCGGGCAGCAGCACCCAGTCCGGGGTCAAGAGGCCGTTCTGCCGGAACAGTTCCTTGGAAGCCGCCTTGTTGAGGGCCAGGAAGGAGGCCGCCGGGCCGGAGCCTTGGTACGGGCAGCCCACGGTTTCCAGCATGGCCTGGATAAGGCCGTCCTCGCCGGGGGAACCGTGCAGGGCGATAAATGCGAAATCCGCCTTTTTGGCGGCGGCGATAAGCCCGTCCAGACTGGACTCCGGATCGAACCGGGAAACGGTATGGCCGAGCCGCAGCAAGGTTTTTTCGATCATGCTCCCGGTATTGAGGGAAACCTCACGCTCGCTTGACCAGCCGCCCAGAATCAAAAGTATGTTCATGTAACTGTACCTTTAGGCGGCGGGAAAGCGCCGCCTCTATTTCCAGCCCCTGGTTGTGCGAGGCGGTGATGCGCCGTTTGGCGTCGTCCGTGATACCGTAGCGCAGGAGAAGATCCTGGTGCCGCTCTTCCGGGGGGACCACTCTGTCATGCATGACCCGCTTGTCCGCGTAGATGATGCAATAGGGCAACAGCCACGGGTCCACGGTTTCGTCAACGGTCCAAGGCCAGCGCACGTGGTGCAGCACGCCCTGCGCGATAAGCGGGTTGCGCGTTTCGTTCATGACCCATGCGCCGCCCAGCTGGCCGTGGCTGCCGCCGTGCGTGATGGTGTAGAACTTGCCCAGATCGTGCAGCAGCCCGGATGCCAGAACCGAGGGCACGTGGATGGCCGCGCCCTGTTCCGCCAACCTTTGGGCGAGACAGGTGGCGAATGCCGCCACCATGGCGGAATGCGCGCGGATATGGTCCGGCATGGCGTATTTATCCCAGAGGACGTGGCATTCCTCGCGGGTGGGCACGGCCCAGTCCGGGTTTCTCGGAAAGGGAAGCGCGGGCAGGTTCTTCAGGTAAAGGGAACGCCTGGCGGCGCTGTCCGAGAGGCGGACGGGCTCGATGTACCCCTGAAAAGGGCTCTGTGCATAACTCATCCAAAGCGTGTAGCACCGAACGGCGAAAAAGGAAACTCGCGCCCGCGCGTCTCCCGTAATTTCTCATCAGTGAGAACATTCTCATGCTGTCGCGCGAACGGGGTGCGAAAATACTGACCGTTGAAAAATAAAACAAATGATATAAAGCTATTATGGGGAATATTTTTTGGAATACTCTATGCAATGTGTTTTTGAGATTCAGGGACGAACACGCTGGGCAGGCGGCAGCCGCACCGGCGTAGAGGAGGACACAATCCATGGATATGAAAACGTTCCTCATGCAGGAAGTCAAACCGGCCTTCGGCTGCACCGAGCCGGGAGCCGTCGCTCTGGCCGCCGCCATCGCGGCCCGCGAGCACAAGTACGCCATTGACGCGATCGCCATCCGCATGTCGGTGAATATTTTTAAAAACGGCCGGTCCGTGGGGCTGCCGGGGTTGGACGGGCTGCGCGGCAACGTGCTGGCCGCCGCCATCGGCGCCTGCGGGGGGGATGCCGACAAAGGGCTCATGGTGTTGCAGGGCGTGAGCGCGGACGTCGTTAAAAAGGCCGAGGATCTGGTGAGCCGGGGCAAGGTCACGCAGGACATCGTGGACGACGTTCCTTCCATGTGGGTGGAGGTCACGGTTTTCGGCGAAGGGCACTCCGCGCAATGCACCCTGGCCCACAAACACGACCGGGTGGAAAAAATCGTTGTGGACGGAACGGTGACCTTTGCCGCGCCTTCCGTTTCCATGGGCAATCCCGACAAGGTATACGAGGAAATCCGCACGCTTGCGATGGCCGATCTCTGGAATCTCGCCCTGAATATCGACGAGGCGGACAGCGCCGCCCTGCTTGAGGGCGCACGCATGAACATGAGCGTGGCGGAGGCGGGCATGGCCAGGGATTGGGGCATCGGCGTCGGGTTCGACCGGCCGGATTCCGAAAAAACGCTCGGCGCGCGCGTGCGCCAGGCGGCGGCCGCCGCCTCGGAAGTGCGCATGGGCGGCGGGGATTACCCCGTGATGAGCAGCGCCGGGTCCGGCAACCACGGCATCACGGCCATCGTGCCGCTGGTCGTGGCGGCCAGGGAGCTGGGGACCGGCGACGCGAAACTGGCCCGGGCGCTCGCCATCAGCCATCTTGTCTGCGCGTATTTGAAAGCCCACACGGGCAGGCTCACGCCCATCTGTGGCTGCGCCGTGGCCGCCGGGGCCGGGGCCGCCGCCGGGCTTGTCCTGATGCAGGGCGGCACGGCGGATATGGCGGAGCGGGCCGTCAATACCTTTGTGGCGAGCCTCGTCGGCATGCTGTGCGACGGCGCCAAGGAGACGTGCAGTTTGAAAGTGGGAAGCGCCGCCGCCGAAGCTTGGAGCGCCGCGACCCTCGCCCTGCACAACGGGGGTGTGAAGTTTGAGCAGGGGCTTGCCGCGCCGACCATCAAGGAAACCGGGAAGATTTTGGAATCCCTGTCGCGGGGCGTGTTCAAAGAGCTCGATCATCATATGGCGGCTATTATGCTGGAGCGGAGCGCATGTTGATGCGGAAGGAAGAAAAAGAGAGAGAAAGAGAGGGAAGAGAGGGAAGAGGCTCCCGGTTGTTTGCGTAGGTTCTTCTCTTTCTTTACTCAATAACCCCGCCGGCCAGCACGCGCAGGTCCGGCCCGTACACAGCGGCTATCTGCCCGCGCGCATACGGGCCGGAGGGCGTCTCTTCCCGCAGGATGAGGACGCCGTCCTCAAACCGGGCGCGCGCCGGGCGGGGCGTCTGGCGAAACCGGGTGCGGAGCAGCAGGGTTTCCGGCCATTCGGCCATGGGAACCAGAAAATTGCAGTTCCCGGCGCGGATCTCTCCGCCATGCAGACAGGCCCCGCCGCCCGTCACAAGGGCGTTGGCCGCGAGATCCTTGGCAAGAACATACAGCGGCTCGCTCCAGGCGATGCCCAGCCCTTTGCGCTGGCCTTCGGTATACTGCCACAGCCCGTTATGGGTGCCGATCCGCTTCCCGTCCGGCAGGGTAACCGGGCCGGGGCCGGGCAGCGCCACGCCGAGTTTCGCGGCGCGGTCCAGGAGAAAGGCGCGGTAATCGTCGTTCGGCACGAAGCATATTTCCTGGCTCTCGCCCGGCGCGGGCGGGGTTATCCCTTTCGCGGCCAGGGCGGCGCGGATTTCGTCCTTGCTTTTCCGCGCCAGGGGGGCGACGGCGAACCGCAATTTTTCCAGCGGCACCAGGGAAAGAAAATAGCTCTGGTCCTTGGACGCGTCCTGCCCCGCATAGAGGGCCGGGGTATTGCCGCTTTGCTCCAGCCGGACGTAATGGCCGGTGGCAAGCCGCGTTGCGCCGAGGTCCCGCGCTGTGTCCAGGAGCAGGCCGAACTTGATGCCCACGTTGCAGTGGGCGCAGGGGTTGGGGGTGGTGCCCGCCGCGTAGGCCCGCACAAAAGGGTTGATGACGGCCTCGGCAAAGGCGTCCACGCAGTCGATGACCGCAAGGGGCACGTCGAGGGCCGCGCAGGTTTTTGCCAGCCGTTCGAGCATGGCCTCGTACCCGGCCGGGGCAAGATCCGGCGGCAGCATGCGCCCGTGCAGGGCAAGGACGGCCTCGCCCCGCTCCTTCAGGGAGACCAGTGCGTACAAACTGTCCACGCCGCCGCTTACCGCAACGGCTGTTATGCCGTCGTTTCCCAGCATCACTCTTTTCCGCTCTTCCCGTCGATCCCTCCGGCGTGGGGAGGGAGGGTGACGTGGGGGACGGGCCTGGCTGTTTTCCGGAACAGGATGCCTTCCAGGGTGAAGACGATAAGCCCGGCCCAGATGAAGATGAAGCCGAAAGCCTTGACCGGTGTGAAGGCCTCGTTGAACATGAACACGCCGAGCAGGAAGTTGCCCGTCGGCGGGATATACTGCAACAGGCTGATGGTCGTCAGCGGCACGCGGCAGAGCCCGAAGGCGTAGCCCATCTGCGGGATGATGGTCACTATCCCCGCGCCGATGAGCCAGAGGTTCTCGGTGGTGGTCTGGGTGAGGTACACCGCCTGCCCGGAGAGGGAGAGGTACGCCAGATAGCCCCAGAGGAAGGGGGCGGAGATGAGCAACTCAAGCACGAGGCCCGGCATGGCGTTTACCGGCGCGTTTTTGCGCAGGGCCGCGAAGATCACGCCGTTGCAGGCAATGACCAGGCCCACCCAGGGCAGATGGCCGAACACGAGCAGCATGCCGCCGACCCCGGAAGCCGCGAGCGCGATGGAAACCCATTGCAACCGGCGGGGGCGCTCCCCGAACAGGATGAAGCCGGAAAACACGTTGAGCACCGGCAGCATGTAGTGCCCCAGCGCCGCGTCGACAATGCGGCCCGAGGACACGGCCCAGATGAAAAAAGCCCAGCCGAACATGTGGGAAAAGGCGCACCCGGTAAGGAACAGCACGGTCCGGCGGTTGCGGACGATGTCCCGCACCTCGGACAGCCCCCCCCGGAGCCAGAGCAGGAAAAGGACCAGGAAAAACCCCCAGAACGACCGGTGGCAGACGACTTCCGTCGGGGGCACGTGGGCGACCTGCTTCCAGTAGGCCGGGAGCATCGCCCAGATGATGTTGACGGTGAGCAGAACGGTGATGCCGCGCCGCAGTTCGCCTTCACCGGTAAAGTCCGGCGGTCCGGCGTGCTCTTTTATGGCCGGGAGGTGCAGGAGCTCGCGTATGCTCATGGCGTTGCGCCTTACCGTTTGCCCTGCCGCGCGGCGGCAAAGGCGCTGATGATGACGGCTCCGGCCTGGGCCACGTTCAGGGAGTCGAATTCCCGCGCGAACGGGATGGAAAGAAAGGCGGTACAGCGCTTGCGGATGACGGGCCGAAGGCCCCCGTCCTCGCTCCCCAGCACCAGAATGGCCGGGAGACGCGGGGAAAAGGCGAACACGCTTTCCGGGGTCGCGGCGGGGTCCGACGCGGCAAGGGCGGCAGCCGCGTCCGCGCCGTAGATCGCGTACCCGGCGTCCAGGGCGGCATCCAAAGCCTGGGCCAGGTTCGGCACCTTTGCCACGGCGAGTTTGTCCAGCGCGCCCGCAGCGACCCTGGCCGCGGCGGCCCCGAGATACACCCCGTTATGGCGCGGCACGATAAGACCGGCCCCGCCGAGGGCGTAAAGGGTCCTTGCCAGCGCGCCCGCGTTGCCGGGGTCCTGCACCTGGTCCAGAGCCACGATCAGCGGCAACGGTTCGTCGACGGCGCGGCCCAAAAGGTCGTCCAGGTCCGTGAAGCCGGTCCCGAACAGGCGGGCGATAACGCCCTGGTGGCGGCCGGACCAGAGGCGGTCAAGGAAGGTGTCGTCCACCAGGGAAAACCGCACCCCCGCATTGCGGCAGAGGTCCAGAATGCGGTCCGTATCCTTGTCCTTTCTGCCCTTGCGGAGAAACACCGCGTCGATCTTTTCCGGGTTTTGTTGCAACAGCTCGGTCACGGGCTTGATGCCCGGCTGCAGAAACCCTTCCGCCGGGGCATCCGGCGTTTCCGGAGCGGCGGTATTTTCTTCCGGGAACGGGGCTTCCCGAGGCGTTTCCTTGCGGCGGCCACGGGATTCCCCGTCGCGGGGCGCGTCCTTGCCAAAGGCGCGGCGGCCCTGTTTCGGAGACGGGGAACGCTGCGGTTCCCCTTGTTTTTCATGGTTTTTTTTCTCTGTCTGGCCGTGGGTCGGCGCGGTTTCCCGGGCGGATTCCGCGTCTTTGCCGCGCCGGGGCGCGGGCGCGGGAAAGCGATGCGAGGGCATATCAGTCTCTTGCTTGCCTCGTTCGCCACAATGGTGTATGGCTGAACAAGATGTTAGAAGTTTTCTAGATGTATCACGCGGGGCTCGCGTGTCCGTGCCGTGCACCGGCTGTCGTTACATTACCGTAACAATGACGCCGTTGGGCGCCGGAGCGGGCCTTTTTCGCATACCATACGGATACCGGCAATTTCCTCCGGAGTGCCATCCGGCACAGTATCTCCTGCTTTCCTGGTATCCTCAACACCCGATCAATGCAAGCATTAGAAGACCCTATTGCCGCATTGATCCCCGGACGGATTTTTCATGACGAGAACCATAGACCGCCTGGCTGTTTCCCCTTCCGTCGTCCTTGTTCTGCTGTGTTCGTTTTTTCTGTTCCTGTCCGGCTGCGCCACCCAGCAGGTTACCGGCCCGAAGCGGGTGGGGCAGGACGTCTATGTCGATATCGACGCGCCCGACGTGATGGTGGAGCCGTACGTCCCCATCGACGACGGCATGCCCCTGACCAAGGCCGAACTTGCCGCCTTCAATTCCACGGGGGAACTGGACACAAACCTTTCCCAGGACGAAAAGCAGCTGGTGGAATTGTTCTTCAAATCCTACGTGCACAACTACCGCGGCACCGTGGAGCGGTTTTTGAAGCGGAGCGAGGTCTACATGCCGTTCGTGGAGCAGGTTTTCCGCGAGCGCAAACTTCCGGTTGAGCTTTCCTGCCTTGCCTACGTGGAAAGCGGCTTCAACCCCAACGCGGTTTCCCGCGCGGGCGCGACCGGCATGTGGCAGTTCATGCCGTTCACGGGCAAAAAATACGGCCTCTCCCAGGACCGCTGGATGGACGAGCGCCGCGACCCCTACAAAGCCACCCACGCGGCCGCCGATTACCTGACCAAGCTTTACGAGTATTTCGACAACGACTGGCACCTCGCCATAGCGGCTTACAACGCCGGGGAAGGCAAGATCGGCCGGGCCCTTGCCGGGACGGACTCCAAAACCTTTTTCGAAATTTGCCGCAAGAACGAGATGCTCGACAACAAGGCCCAGCTGAAAGAGGAAACGCAGCAGTACCTGCCGCGTTTTCTGGCCTTCACCAAAATTTTGCGCAACCTGGAAACCCTCGGCTTTACAAGGCCAGACCCGCAAAAAGCCCCGCAGCTCGCCACTGTCACCATTCCGGCGGGGGTGGATTTGCGCCGGTTCGCGCGGGATATCAAGCTGGACTGGGAACAGTTCAAGGGCCTGAACCCGGCCTATTTGCGCTCCATCAGCCCCCCCGGCAGCAAGAGCGAGGCCCGCATCCCGGAAGCCAGGGTCATGGTTGCCACGGAATGGCTGGCCCAGAAGGATATCGCCGTGTACGCCGGGTGGCGCGATTACCGGGTGAAGCGCGGCGACTCCATGGGCAAGATAGCCCAGCGGACCGGCGCTTCCACCGCGCTCCTGCGCCAGGCCAACGGCAGAACGAGCAACTCCCTGCGCGTCGGGGAAGATATTCTGGTGCCCGGCTCCACCAGGGCTGCCCGCTCCACCATGAAAATACTCGACCTTGAGGACGCCCCCGCGATCGCGCGCGCCAAGGACGGCAAACCGCTCGGCGGCTATTCCGGCACGCACGCCATCGAACCCGGCGACACGCTGTACGCCCTCGCCCTTGCCTGGGATTCCTCCGTGGACGACATCTGCCTGCTGAACGATCTCGAGCCTTCCGCCCGCCTGCGTGTGGGGCAGAAACTGTATATCCCCTCGGGCAAGAACATCGGCGCCCTGGCCGCCAAGCCCGTTGAACGCACCCCCGAGGCCCGGCCTGCGGTTTCCCTCGCTTCTTCCGTTCGCGGCGGCAAAGGGACGTACGTGGCGGTCCAGAAAGGGGACACCCTCTCCAGCCTGGCGCGCGCGCACGGCGTGAGCGTGGAGGATATTTGCAACGCCAACGGCATAACGCCCAAGACGAGTCTTGCGGTCGGCCGCGAGTTGCACATTCTGCCCGGCGCGGCCAGAACGCAGGCCGTGTCTGTGAAGAGCGCGGCGGAAACGGCGAAGCCCGTCCAGACTGCCCAGGCCAAACCCAAGGTGCAGGCGCACGCCAGTGCGGCCGGGGCCGCGAAAGTGGCGGTCGTTCAATCCGGGGATACCCTGTACTCCCTGGCGCGCGCGCACGGGACGAGCGTCGCGGCCATTGCCAAGAGGAACGGCATCGACCCGAGCGCCAAGCTTAAATTGGGGCAGGTTATACAGCTCCCCTGAGTGTTGCTGCACCAAAGCCCGCTGGAAACGGCGGGCTTTTTTTATAACGAGAAAGATCCCCGGCGCGGGAGGGGCTCCACCGCCGCGCGGCGGCGAGCCGTTGCTTGGCGGCATGCGGCTTTTGGATATTTGCGGCTGGAATACCAAGGCCCGGATCTGCACCGCCATGGTTTTGCCCGCCGGGAATGAGCCGCGATTTTTCCCCGGCGCATGACAGACCCGTTTTTTTCTGAAACGCCCCGCAGGCGCGAAATGAGCGCGTCATTTCTCTAGACTTTGCAAAATCGTTGCGGCTCAATTGGTTTTCTTTATTCCTTTTTTTCGAGGGACAGGATACACCGGAACACATGGATTCTTCTCTGTCCCCGCTGCGGGAAAATCCCCCTTTTGAGGGTGCCGTCGCTGATGAAACCCTTGCGCCGCAACCCGTTTTTTCTTCCCCGGAGGAAAACGGCGGCGCGTTGGCGGATTTTGTGGGCGCGCTTCTTGCTTCAGAACGATTCGGAAGGCAGGTGACCCACCATCGCGTCATGAACCCGACAGCGGGCGAATACGCAGAGACAAAAAAGCCCCTCGGCACCGCAATGCGCGCTGTGCTCGAGCGGGCGGGCATCTCCCGGCTTTACTCACACCAGGCTTTGGCCACGGACCTCGTCCGGGCGGGCCGCGACGTGGTCGTCGCCACACCAACGGCAAGCGGCAAATCACTTATCTATAACTTACCGGTTCTCGACCGGTTCCTTCGCGATCCGGATGCGACATCCATTTTTCTCTTTCCTCTCAAGGCGTTAGCGCAAGACCAAATTGCCGCATTTTCCGCCCTCACTGACCACTGGGCGACGGACGCCAGACCGCGCATTTCGGTGTACGATGGGGACACGTCCGACCATTTCCGGCGGAAAATTCGCGAAAATCCCCCCCAGATTCTCGTCACCAATCCGGACATGCTGCATCTTGCGGTTCTGCCCTTCCACGAGCGCTGGACCACGTTTCTGGCTTCCCTCTCCCTGGTGGTCATTGACGAAATGCACACGTACCGCGGCGTTTTTGGCGCGCACATGGCCCAGGTGCTGCGGCGGCTCGCCCGGATAGCGGGGCTGTACGGGGCGCGCCCGGCCTATGTTTCCTGCTCCGCCACCATCGGCAACCCGGCGGAACTGGCCCTGGCGCTGACCGGGAAAGAGGCCGAAGCCGTCACAAAAGGCGGTTCGCCCCAGGGGAAGCGGCATTTCATCTTCATCAACCCCGAGGACAGCCCGGCCACCACGGCCATCCACCTCTTGCGCGCGGCGCTCGCCAGGAATCTGCGCACCATCGTCTACGCCCAGTCGCGCCGCATGACCGAACTCATCAGCCTGTGGGCGGCGGAGCAGTCCGGCAAGTACGCCTCCAAAATCAGCGCGTACCGCGCGGGCTTTCTGCCCGAGGAGCGGCGCGATATCGAGGCGCGCATGGCTTCCGGCGATCTGCTCGCGGTCATCAGCACCAGCGCGCTGGAACTGGGCATCGATATCGGCGGGCTGGATCTCTGCATCCTGGTGGGGTACCCCGGCAGCGTGATGGCGACTTTGCAGCGCGGCGGGCGCGTGGGGCGCTCCGGACGGGAATCCGCCGTGGTTTTGATCGCGCAGGAAGACGCGCTGGACCAGTACATCGTGCGCAACCCCGAGGACTTTTTCGCCCGCCCGCCGGAATGCGCGGTGGTCAACCCGGAGAACGAGGTCATCCTTGAGCGCCACCTGGAATGCGCGGCCGCCGAGCACCCCCTGAAGCCCCAGGGCGTGGACGGGGAATGGCTCGGCTCGGAAAACGCGGCGAACGCCCTGGCCTCTTTGGAAAACCAGGGCCTGCTCCTGCGCAGCGCCGACGGCGCCACCCTGCACGCGGCCAGGAAACGCCCCCAGCGCCACGTGGACCTGCGCGGCGCGGGCGCGTCCATAACCCTGCAGGACAACACCGGGGCGGTCATCGGCTCCCTGGACGGGGCGCGGGCCATGCGCGAGGCGCATCCCGGCGCGGTCTACATCCACCGGGGCAGGACCTACATCGTCACCTCCCTGGACCTCGCCGCGCGCACCGCGGTTCTGGAACCGGGCAAACCCGCCTACTACACCCGCACCCGGGGCAACAAGAACACGGAGATCCTCTCCGTGCGGGCGCAAAAAAGCCTCTGGGGGGCCTCCCTGGGCCTCGGAAGGCTCCGGGTGACGGAAGAGATTACCGGATACGAAAAACGCGCCACGCGGGACGGCAGGCTCCTTTCCGTGGTTCCCCTGGAATTCGACCCCCTGGTCTTTGAAACCGAAGGCCTGTGGCTGACCATTCCGGATGGCGCCCGGCACACGGTGGAGAACGCGCTCCTGCATTTCATGGGGGCCATTCACGCCGTGGAGCACGCGGCCATCGGCATCATGCCGCTGCTGGTCATGGCGGACCGCAACGACTTCGGGGGCATCTCCACGCCCATGCACGCGGGGCTTGGCACCCCGGCGGTCTTTATCTACGACGGGCTGCCCGGCGGCGCGGGCCTTTCCGCCCAGGCCTTCCGGGATGCGGAAACCCTGCTTTCCCGCACGCTGAACGTCATCGCGGGCTGCGGCTGCGAGACGGGCTGCCCCTCCTGCGTGCATTCGCCCAAGTGCGGCTCCGGCAACCGGCCCATTGACAAGGACGGCGCGATCCTCCTGCTCCAAACCATGCAGGCGGATATGACCGTCGCCGGGCACCCGGATATCGAGTTGGCCGCGCCGCCGGCTTCACCCCGTTCACGCATTTCGCATGAGGAGCAGCCCCGGAAAACGGAAACGCTCCCCGTCCCGCCCCATACCGCAACGTCCGTGGCGGAAGCGCAGGGCGGCGGTTCCCCGTCTTTCGGGTCTGTTTCCGTGGAGGGCGGTACGGCGACAGAGGAGAGAAAAATCATGCAACCGTGCAGATTCGGCGTTTTGGACGTGGAAACGCGCTATTCCGCCCAGGATGTCGGCGGCTGGAACCGGGCGGACCGGATGGGCGTGAGCGTTGCGGTTCTCTACGATTCCGGGACGGCCGCGTTCACCAGTTACACCCAGGATGCCGTTCCGGAACTTGCCGCCCGCTGCGCCGGGCTTGACCTCGTGGTGGGCTTCAACATTCTGCGCTTCGATTACGCGGTGCTCGGGCCGCACGCGCCTGGCGTGGACTGGCGCAAATTTCCCACCCTGGACATGCTGGCCCATGTGTACGAGCGGCTTTCCTACCGTCTGTCCCTGGACAACATCGCCCAGGCCACGCTGAACGTGGGTAAGAGCGCGGACGGGTTGCAGGCCCTTGCCTGGTGGAAGGAGGGGGCCGTGGACAAAATCGAGGAATATTGCCGCCAGGACGTGGCCGTCACCCGCGACATTTACCTGTTCGGCCGCGAGAACGGCTACCTGTTATTCTCGAATAAAGCCAAACAAATTGTCCGCGTCCCGGTGAAGTGGTAAACCAAACGTCACGAAAGAAGAATGCCTCCGGCGGGCGGGGCGCCGCCCCTGCACCCCGCCAGGGCTGCCGCCCTGGACCCGCGCGGGGGTGGATGAAGTGTGCCCTTTTTCGTTCTGCTCGCCCTTGCCAGGGCTCGCGTACTGATGGCGCGGGAACGCGGAACAACTCTCTTTGATGGTGCGGTGTTAGGGCATATTTAAAATATCATGCGCGCATCAAAGAGATATGTTTTAGTGTGTCCGCAGCATCAGTACGCGAGCCTTGGCAAGGACGAGCAGAACGGGAGACGAACACACTTTTACACCCCTTGATGGGGTGCAGGGGGTCACCCCCTGCCGGGGTGCAGGGGCGGAGCCCCGCCCGCCGGAGGCATTAAAAAGGAGTTTTCATCATGCTGCCTGCCGCGTATGCCGCGTTACACGACGATCTGCTCGCCTTCATTCCGGAAGGCAGAATCTACACCGACCCGCTCCGGACCCTGGCCTACGGCACGGACGCCAGCTTCTACCGCCTGACGCCCAAAATCGTGGTGGACGCCCTGACAGAAGGCGAGGTCATCAAGATCGTGCGCCTCGCGGCCAGGCACAAGACGCCCGTAACGTTCCGGGCGGCGGGCACCAGCTTGTCCGGCCAGGGCGTGACGGATTCCGTCCTGGTCCGCCTCGGCTACGGCTGGCGGGGCCACAGGATCAGCGAGGACGGCGCGTCGATCAGCCTGCAGCCGGGCATTGTCGGGGCGGACGCCAACAAGCTCCTCGCGCCGCTCGGCCGCAAGATCGGGCCGGACCCGGCCTCCATCGATTCCTGCATGATCGGCGGCATTGCCGCCAACAACGCCAGCGGCATGTGCTGCGGGGTGGCGGACAACTCCTACAAGACCCTGGTCTCCGCCCGCCTCATCCTGGCGGACGGCACGCTGCTGGATACCGGGGACCTTGCCAGCCGCACGGCCTTTGCCGCGAGCCACAGGCATATCCTGGACGGGCTTGCCGGTCTGCGGGAGAAAATCCTGGCGGACAAGGATCTGGCCGAACGCATCCGCCGAAAGTTCAAGATCAAAAATACCACCGGGTACAGCATCAACGCCCTGGTGGACTTTGACGACCCCTTTGAGATGCTGCAGCACCTGATGATCGGGTCCGAAGGGACGCTCGGCTTTATCGCGGAAGTGACCTACAAAACCGTGCACGAGCACGCGTTCAAGGCCTCGGCCCTCATGCTGTTTTCGTCCATCCCGGAAGCCTGCCGGGGGGCCATTGCGCTGCAGAACGCGCCGGTTTCCTCGGCCGAACTCATGGACCGGGCCTCGCTCCGCTCCGTGGAAGGCCAGCCCGGCATACCGGAACACATCGCAAACCTGGGGAGCGAGGTCTGCTCCCTGCTGGTGGAAACCCGCGCCGCCACCGGGGAGGATCTGGACAAACAGATCGCGGCCATCACCAAAGCCGTGGCCGGGCTTGACCTGGTCCAGCCCGTGGCCTTCACGGATGTGGAAAAGGAATACGCGGCGCTCTGGAAGATCCGCAAGGGCATTCTGCCCTCCGTCGGCGCGGTGCGCGTGCCCGGGCAGACCAGCATCATCGAGGACGTGGCCGTGCCCATCGACAGCCTGGCCGCCGCCGCCCTGGATATCCAGAAACTCTTCGAAAAGTACGGCTATGCCGAGGGCGTCATCTTCGGCCACGCCCGCGACGGCAACCTGCACTTCTGCTTCAACCAGAATTTCGAGGATGAAAAGGAAGTGACCCGGTACGCGGCCTTCATGGACGACATCTGCGAGTGTATCGCCACCAAGTATGAAGGGTCCCTGAAGGCCGAGCACGGCACGGGCCGCAACATGGCGCCCTTCGTGGAGTTGGAATGGGGCAAGGCCGCCTACGGCCTCATGCGTGAGATCAAAACCCTGCTCGACCCGGAAAAACTCCTGAACCCCGGCGTCATCCTGAACGAAAACCCACATTCACACATAACGGACTTAAAACCCCTGACCCCGGCCCACGAGCTTGTCGACGCCTGTACGGAGTGCGGGTTCTGCGAGGCCACCTGCCCGTCGCGCCGCCTTTCCCTGACGCCGAGGCAGCGCATATCCTCCTGGCGCGAGATAACCCGGCTGACCGACCCCATGCGAAAAGACGCGCTCCTCAAAGCCATGGAGAAGAGCTACACCTACCAGGGCAGGGACACCTGCGCGGCCGACGGCCTCTGCGCCCTGCGCTGTCCCGCGCAGATCAACACCGGCGCCTTCATCAAGCATCTGCGTTCCGAACAGAACGGCCCGCTCGCCAACAAAACGGCGTCCCTTGTCGGCAACCATTTCCGGGGCGTGTGCCTCGGCGCGTCCGTGCTCCTCACCGCCGCCAACGCGGCCCACAAGCTCCTTGGCGCGAAATTCATGCAAAAGGGGTCGGACGCGTTGCGCGTCGTCTCCTGCCGCACCAGCCCGGCCTGGAACAAGGCCATGCCTTCCGGCGTGTTCGCGCTGCCGTCCCTCGACCGGGAACGGCCCGGCAATCCGGAAAAGACCGTGGTCTATTTCCCCAGCTGCATCAGCCGGAACATGGGACCGGCGCTCGATTCCACGGACCGGCGGAGCGAGGTGCAAATCGCGGTGGATGTTCTCTCCCGCGCGGGGTACACCGTCATCTTCCCCGAAGGGGTGGAAAGCCTCTGCTGCGGCATGGCCTTTGCCAGCAAGGGCTTCACGGAGCAGGCGGCGGCCAGGGAAAAGGAACTCGGCGAAGCCCTGCTCAAGGCCACGGACAACGGCCGCTATCCCGTGCTGTCGGAAACCAGCCCTTGCCTCGCCCACATGCGGGAAACCCTGGACCCGCGCCTGAAATTGTATGAACCCATCGCCTTTGCCCTGGAGTTTCTGGCGCCCGTGCTGCCGCTCCGCAAGCTGCCGAAAAAGGTGGCGATCCACGCCACCTGTTCCACCCGCAAGATGGGGCTGACGGAGGATCTTGTGAAGCTGGCCTCCCTCTGCGCAGAGACCGTCGTCGCGCCGGAACACACGGAATGCTGCGGCTGGGCCGGGGACAGGGGCTTCACCCATCCGGAACTCAACGAGGCCGCGCTGCACGATCTGCGCCTCCAGGTCAGCGGGTGCGACGCGGGCTATTCCACCAGCCGCACCTGCCAGATCGGGCTGACCCTGCACGGGGGTATCCCGTACATGCCGATTTTGGCCCTGGTGGATGAGGCCAGCTCTTAAGAGAAAACATCGGATGCCCCGACCAAAGCGCCCCGGCTGTGAGTACGGACCGGGGCGCTTTTTTCATTTTCATGCTTGACGGAGAGCGTCACTGCGATACCATGCAGACTGGCATTTTGGACCGGAAAACACGTTCACCCTCCGCCGGAAGCTGCTTTCCGGCGGATTTAGCTGAAAGGAGAAACAGTATGAAATCAGTGAAAGGCACGCAAACCGAAAAGAACCTCATGATCGCGTTCGCGGGCGAGTCCGAGGCCCGCAACCGTTACACCTACTGGGCAGCCCAGGCCAAAAAGGACGGATTCGTCCAGATCCAGCATATTTTCGAGGAAACCGCGGACCAGGAAAAAGAACACGCCAAGCGCCTTTTCAAGTTCCTTGAAGGCGGCATGGTGGAAACCACGGTCACGTTCCCGGCGGGCGTGATCGGCGCCACCTACGACAACCTCATCGCCGCCGCCGAAGGCGAGCACGAGGAAGCCACCCACATGTACCCGGAGTTCGCGAAAACCGCCCGCCAGGAAGGGTTTGAGGACATCGCCAAAACCATGGAAGCCATTGCGGTGGCCGAAGACTGGCACGAAAAGCGCTACCGCGCCCTGGCCGCCAACATCAAGGCCGGCGCCGTGTTCAAGCGTTCGGAGCCTGTGTACTGGCGCTGCCGGAACTGCGGCTTCATCCACCACGGCGCCGAAGCTCCGGGCGCCTGCGTGGCCTGTGCCCATCCCCAGGCCCACTTCGAGCTTCGCGGCCAGAATTGGTAAATGAAGACCGGGGGAGGAAGGGAACTTTTTGCAAAAAGGGGCGCGGCCCCTGCGAGTTCCCTTCCTCCCCCGGACCCCCTCCATCCCTCAAAAACTTCACCGGGTTGGAATGAGAAAGGCGGGACCGTAATGGGTCCCGCCTTTTTTACGGCGTTACGTGATGGCGGGTTAAAAACATCCCCCCGATGCATCACCCCCGGCCCATGAGGGGCATGGCGTTGGCCATGATGGTCATGAAGGGCACGTTGACGTCCAGGGGGAGGTTGGCAATATAAGCCACGGTGTTCGCCACGATGGCGACGTCTATCTGCGGTTCGGCCCGTTTGACGCCGTCGGCCTGGATGCGGGCTCCCTTGGCAACCTCTTCTGTGCGTTTGACGGCCGCGTTGCCGATGTCGATCTGGCTGCAACAGATGTTGTCGTCGCGGTAATCCAGGGCGATGGACTTGGTCATACCCGTGATGGCATGCTTGGAAACGGTGTAGGCAAGGGCGCGGGCGCGCGGCACATGGGCGGAGATCGAGCCGTTGTTGATGATGCGGCCGCCTTTGGGGTCCTGGTTTTTCATGATCCGCAACGCTTGTTGCGCACAGAGGAAAGCCCCGGTCACGTTGATGCGCATGAGGTATTCCCACTTGTCCAGGGGCAGGTCGATGGTATCCGTGCCGTGGATGGCTACGCCCGCGTTATTGAACAGCACGTCCAGACGGCCGTGTTGCTTTATGACCGTCTCGAACAGCCGGGTGACGGAATCCGGATCGCTCACGTCCCCGACAATAGGCAGAATGTTGGCGGAAAGGTTCCCGGCAAGGGTTGCGGTTTCCTTCAATTCGGCTTCCCGCCTGCCGGTGACGGCAACCATGAACCCGCTCTTGACCAGCGCCAGGGCGGAAGCCCGGCCTATTCCGGAACTTGCCCCGGTGACCAGGGCGATTTTTTTGTCTGCTGCCATGCGTAACCCCTTCGCAATGATAGTTGCGGAACGCGAAGCGCCGCGCTCCCGGATGCGGGAACTATGACCGGATTTATACGTGAAAGCAAGTGGCGGCAGAGGGGGGGGGAAGGGGGTCCGGGGGAAGGGGAACCATCAGGGCCTCAGGCCCTGTTGGTTCCCCTTCCCCCGGAGCGCGGTTACGCGACGTTTCCTTCGCGGAGCATGGTGATGGCCATGGACATTTCCTGGCGCAGGCGGCTTTTGACCGCGGCCTGCACTTCCTGGGTGGAAGAGCGGAACTGCCCGGACCGGCTGTCGTAAATCCGGCGGATCAGGTTTTCATGGGCTTTGGCGAGGGTTGCGGGTTCGTTCCCTTCCGCGCTGAGGCGGTCCGGCCCCACCTGGTCCATGGCTCGGGCGATGATTCTTGTTGCGGCGGAAGGACCGTGCTGTACGGCGGTGGAAAACACCACCTCCTGGAGCGCGAAGGGCATTTCGCCCTGGTCCATGCCGGATTTTTCCGCTATGGCCCGCATGGCCGGTTCAAAATGGCTGGCGCGGATGAACCTGTCCTGCAGGGCTTCGAACCGGTCCGGCTGTTCCTCGGCGATCTTTTCCCAGGCATCCGGCATTTTGCCGCGCTTGCCGCCGGTGTTCTGGGAACCGCCGGATTTTTCCAGCCGTTCGGCGATATCCGGGGCTTCGGTTTTGCAGTATTCGATGAACGAGCGCATGGTGCCCGCGCGGGACGAAAGCTGGTATTTACCATAGGAGGTGCCGCCGTGGCGGTCATACCCTATGGCGGCAATGCCCTTGCTGCCGGACTCGAACTGCGCGGCAAGCTTGCCGATGGTCATGTCCATATTGCCGCCGGTATTTTGACGCAAATCTTCCAGCGTGCCGGAAAGCTTTTTGGCGATAACTTCCTCGGCCCTGGCCTGGGGCGTGGTTTCCTTGCGGTGGGAGGCGACGCGTATGGCGGTTTCCGCTTCCTCGGGGTTCGGCGCTTTGCGCGTCAGGAGTTTGAAAATATCGGTCGGGTTCAGGGGCAGGCCGAAATTCGGTTTCTGCGCCTGGGCGGCTTCTTTTTTCTGCTCGCCGGAGCTGTCTGTTTTGGCGGCGGTCAGCGCGGCAAGGGCGCGCATCTGGTTAAGGCCCAGGTTGTTCTGCGTCGCGGCCTGTTCCATGGGGGTGCTCCCCTGGCCCGTATTCTTGCCCGCTCCCATGCCCGGCATACCGGGAGCCTGAACGCCCCCCTGCTGGAGAAAGGAAGAAAAGTTGATGGCCCCGTTACTGGTAGACCCGTTAAGGGACGCGCCGCGTTTCACCCTGGTGGGCGCCTCGCGTACCCCGTCCATCCGGGCGGCCAACGGTTTGCTGTACATGGCATTCTCCTTACAAAATCCGGCGCGGCAGACACCGGTGCTGCCGGAGAGAAAGCAAGACGTATGCCATCTTTCAGATTGAGCTGGAATAAGAGAGGAAAACGGGAAAAGAGCCGTCCGGGCCGCCCGGCCGCCGTCAAGAATCAGGCGGCCGGGAAGCTGCTTAGAGCTTATTTACGGATAAACCCTTACTTTTTGGTATAATATTCCATGGCCTTGGGCATTGCCGCTTCCAGATCCTCGATGCGCTGTTCGTTCAGGGGATGCGTGGAAAGAAGGGCGGGCGGCTCCTTGCCCGTGTTTTTCGCTGCCATCTTTTTCCAGAAGCTCAGGGCCGCGCGTGGATCGTACCCCGCCTTGGCCGCCAGGATGATCCCGATGGTGTCCGCCTCGGTCTCGTGCGTGCGGCTATAGGGAAGGAGGAACCCGAGCTGGGCGATAAGGCCGTAGCCCTGGCCCACGCTGTCGCCCGCCTGGGCGGAGCCGGTGGCGGCGGCCACGCCGATCTGGGCGGCCATCTGCCCGACGGCCGCGATCTGGTTCTGGCTCGACCGCTCCGCCCCGTGCCGGGCCACGGCATGGGCGATCTCGTGCCCCATCACGGCGGCGAGCTCGTTGTCGTTCCCCTGCGTCAGGTTCAAGAGGGCCGTGTACACGAACACCTTGCCGCCGGGCAGGCAGAAGGCGTTCAGTTCCTCGCTGGGGATGGTGTGGAATTCCCATTGAAATTGGGGCCGTTCCGCCACGGCGGCAATGCGCTTGCCCACCCGTTCGACCCTGGCGGCGCGGGCCGTGCCTTTTTCCTCGGGCTCTTTGGCAAGCACCTGCTGGGAAGCCTGCGCCCCCAGGCTCAGTTCTTCCGATTCGCTCATGAAGACAAGCTGGGAACGGTTCGTGTACGGCACCGAAGCGCAGCCGGAAAGAACAAGGCAGGCAAGGGCGGCAAGAATGAGCGCGCAGCGGGAAAACCCGGCGGACAAGGGGAAGGGGGAGCGTTTGGCGCAAAGTGTCATGCGGTCACCTCTCAATTTGGCGTCACGCGCGGGCGCGGCGTCACTATATCTCCTATACCAAATGCCGTGCCGGAACGCATCCATGTTAGGGCGCCGGGGAAAGGGGCAGTACAACCACGTGGTATAAAAAACCTTGCCCGGCAAACGGTTACCGTGTTGGTGGCCAAAAATAATCAAAAACTTGACCTTGACAAGTAATGACGTATCTTTCAGCCGGACCGTGTTTCCTTTATACGGTCCGCCATCTTGCAGAACAAGGAAATGCATAATAATGGGCAAAGACCTGATAATCGTGGAATCGCCCGCCAAGGTGAAAACAATCAAGAAATTCCTTGGCGACAAATACATGGTGCAGGCCAGCGTGGGGCATGTGCGCGATCTGCCCACCAAGACCATCGGCGTGGACGAGGGCAACAACTACGAACCCGCCTACAAGGTTATCGAAGGCAAGGAAAAGGTCGTGGCGGACCTTAAAAGCGCCGCGGCCAAAGCGGATCACGTCTTCCTCGCCCCCGACCCGGACCGCGAAGGGGAGGCCATTGCCTGGCACGTGGCCGAGCTTATCAAGGACGCCAATGCCAATATCGAGCGCATCCAGTTCAACGAAATCACGGCCAAGGCCGTGAAGGAAGCCCTGGCCAACCCCCGCCCGCTCAACCGCGACCTGTTCGACGCCCAGCAGGCCCGGCGCGTGCTGGACCGTCTGGTGGGGTATAAAATATCCCCGCTGCTCTGGAAAAAGGTCAAACGCGGCATTTCCGCCGGCCGGGTGCAGTCCGTGGCGCTGCGCCTTATCGTGGAACGCGAGCAGGAACGCCGCGTCTTTGTGCCCGAGGAATACTGGAACTTCCGCGCGTTTCTCGCGGCCGGGTCCCCGCCGGTTTTCCGCACGGACCTCGTCAAGATCGGCGGCAAAAAGGCCGAGGTCACCAACGCCAAGACCGCAACCGAGATTGAGGAACGGGTCAAAAAGGCGCCGTTCGTCGTGGAATCCGTGGAAGCCAAGGAACGCGAAAAAACCCCGGTGCCGCCGTTCATCACCTCCACATTGCAGCAGAACGCCAACCAGCGCCTCGGCTATTCGGCCAAGCGCACCATGAATATCGCCCAGCGTCTGTATGAAGGCCTGGACCTCGGCGAGCGCGGCACCACCGCGCTCATCACGTATATGCGCACGGACTCCGTGCGCATCGCGGACGAGGCGCGCGACGCGGCCCGCGAGTTCATCGTCGCGACCTACGGCGCCGACTATTACCCGCCCAAGCCCCGGCATTTCAAGTCCAAGGGCGGCGCGCAGGACGCGCACGAAGCCGTCCGGCCCGTTGACGTCGCCCTGACGCCGGACAGCGTCAAACCCTTTCTCACGCCGGAACAGTATAACCTGTACCGCCTGATCTGGGTGCGGTTCGTGGCCTCCCAGATGGCCGGGGCCAGGGTGCTCGACACGACCGCAACCGTGACCGCCGCGGATACCACCTGGCGGGCCAAGGGCGAGCAGCTTCTGTTCCCCGGTTTCCAGGTCCTGTCCCCGCAAAAGAGCGACGACGTGGTGGACCTGCCGCCCATGAAGGCCGGGCAGACCCTCACGCTGGACAAGTTCGAGAAAGAGCAGAAGTTCACCCAGCCCGCCCCGCGCTACACGGAAGCCTCCCTCGTCCGCGAATTGGAGGAGAAGGGCATCGGCCGCCCCTCGACCTACGCCAGCATCATCTCCACGCTGCAGGACCGCGAGTACGTCAGCATGGAGGAAAAACACTTCGCGCCCACGGATCTCGGCGAAGTGGTCAGCGATTTGTTGAAGGAACATTTCAAGACCCTGATGGACGTGGGATTCACCGCCCAGATGGAAGATTCCCTCGACAAGGTCGCGGACGGCGGGGAAAACTGGGTCGCCCTGCTTGATTCCTTTACCGGTGAATTCAACCCCACCCTGGAAAAAGCCGCGGCCGCCATGAACAACGTCAAGGGCGGCATTCCCACGGGCCTTGCCTGCCCAACCTGCGGCAAGGACACGGTGGTCAAGTTCGGCAAGGCCGGGCCGTTCCTCGCCTGCACGGGCTACCCGGACTGCACCTTTACCAGCAATTTCACCCGGGACGAGAAAGGCGCAATCCAGCTTGCGGAACGGGAAAAAGAAACGCTGCCCTCCGTCGGCGCCTGCCCGGAATGCGGCAAGGATCTGGTGGTTAAAAAATCGCGTACCGGCAGCAGGTTCATCGCCTGCACCGGCTACCCGGACTGCAAGCACGCCGAGCCCTTTTCCACCGGCGTGCCCTGCCCCAAGTGCGGTAAAGGCATGCTGGTCGAGAAAAGCTCCAAGCGCGGCAAGGTGTTTTACGCTTGCGACCAGTACCCGCAATGCGATTTCGCCATCTGGGATTACCCCATCCCCGGCGAATGCCCCAAGTGCAAGTTCCCCCTCCTGGGCCGGAAAAACTTCAAGGGCCGCACCTTCATCGGCTGCACCCAGAAAGGCTGCAACTACCGCGAAGGCGGCAAAGAGGAAGACGGCGAGTGAGCGCCGGGGGGATAAGGAGTCACAATGCTTGAGATAGTCTCGTTTATCTGCGGCGCGGGCGTGATGGTGCTTGAAATGGCGGGCGCGCGCCTGCTGGCTCCGTATCTCGGCACTTCCATCGTGGTCTGGACGGCCATGATCGGCATTGTGCTGGCGAGTTTGTCCGTGGGCTACTGGCTTGGCGGCAAGGCCGGGGACAAGAACCCCTCGGCCAGAAAACTCGGCCTGATTATCGCTTGCGGGGCGGCCTTCGTGCTGCTGGCGGCCTTGGGACAGGAGCCGTTCCTGCGGACGGTGGCGAGCGCGCAGTGGTCCTTGCAGGTCAGCGCGGTGGCGGCGGCGGTGCTGCTCTTCGCGGCGCCCTGCGTGTTTCTGGGCATGGTTTCTCCGTACATCATCCAGGTCCGGCTGCTGGACTACAAGGACAAGAGCCGTTCGAGCACGGTCATCGGCCGGTTTTACGCGCTGTCCACCATCGGGTCCATCGCGGGCACCTTTCTGGGCGGGTATTGGCTCATTTCCTGGCTCGGGACGCGGTCCATCCTGTACGGGGTGGCCGGGGTTCTGGCGGCGGCGGCCCTTATCGTGATGCCTCGGGGCCGCAAGATGCCGGCGGCGCTGGTGCTGGGCGCGTGCATGGGGCTTGGCGGGTACGCCGCCCTGAGCGTGCAGGAAAACCTGGTCACGGGCATTGACCGCGACACGCGCTACAACCATATCCGGGTGGCGGAAGGCGTCCAGGACGGCCACCGCGCGGTTTTCATGATTACGGACCCCGGCTCCGCCCAATCCGGCATGCGGCTGGACGACCCGAACCGTTTGCTGTTCGACTACACCAGACATTACGCCATCGGCTGGCACATCAAACCGGACGCGAAAAAATTCCTGATGCTCGGCGGGGGCGGTTATTCCGTACCCAAGTATCTTTTGAACGCGAAAAAGGACGCCACCATCGACGTGGTGGAGATCGACCCCGGCATCACGGCGACGGCCAGGGAGTTTTTCGCGCTGCAAGACAACGACCGGATGCGCATCTTCCACGAGGACGCGCGGGTTTTCCTCAACCGCAGGGCCGGCCTTGTGACGGAAGGGGATACCGTCGCCCCGTACGACGTGATTATGGGCGACACCTTCACCTCCAGCTACAACATTCCCTTCCACTTGGGGACCGTGGAATGCGCCGGGCGGATCAAGGCCCTGCTCCGCGACGACGGGGTGTTCGTGTGCAACATCATTTCGGCGGTCAGCGGCGAGCAGGGCAAGATATTGCGCTCGATCCGGGCCGCGTTCGCGGAAGTCTTCCCCCAGACGCACGTTTTCCCGGTTTCCATGCCCGGCAGGCCGGACGTGGCGCAAAACGTCATGCTGGTGGCCCTGAAGACGGAAAAAACCATCCCCCTGGCCTGGGACGCGGATATGCAGGCCATGCTCGCCAAGGAGTACAAACTGCCCCTGGAAAAGGACGTGGTGGCCCTGACGGACGATTACGCGCCGGTCGAGCGCTACGCCATGCCCATGCTCGAGGCCCGGAACTAGGGCCTGTTCACACTATGAGCGCTGTAACGGCGAGCGCCCCGCATTGGACGATGCGGGGCGCTCGCGTTTGGATTGCCAGGATATAAAAAAAACCGCTCCGGAGAGCGGTTTTTTTACTGGTGTGTTCCGGACCGGCCTACTTGAGCCGCTCCATTACTTCGCGCAGTTCCTGGGCCATGCGGGAGAGATCCTGCACAGCGGCGGAGGACTGGATCATGCCTTCGGTGGTTTCGCCCACGACCTGGTTGATCTCGTCGATGGCGCGGCTGATTTCCTCGGATGTGGCGCTTTGTTCCTCGGCCGCCGTCGCGATGGAGGCCACGACCGCGGAGTTGGCGGAGGCCAGGCTCACGATTTCGGAAAGGGCCACGCCCGAGGAGTTGGCCAGTTCCGTGGCTTCGGAAACGCTGGAAACGGCCTTGCCCACTTCGTCGATGTTCGTCCGGGCGGACTGCTGCACCGCGTTGATGGAGGTGCCCACTTCCTGGGTGGCGGCCATGGTTTTTTCCGCGAGCTTGCGCACTTCGTCGGCGACGACCGCGAACCCGCGCCCGGCTTCGCCCGCGCGCGCCGCTTCAATGGCCGCGTTCAGGGCGAGCAGGTTGGTCTGGTCCGCGATATCGGAAATAACGTTCATGACGCTGCCGATGCTTTCGGCCTGCTTGCCCAGTTCCTGCATGTTGCTGTGCAGGTTCTGGCTCACGTTGTTGACCGCGTTGATGGAGGTCATGACCCGGTTGACCAGCTCGGCGCCCTGGGCCGCTTTCTGGCGGGTGCTTTCGCTCTGGTCGGAAGCTTCCCCGGCGCTCTTGGCGACTTCAAGAACCGTGGCGTTCATTTCCGTCATGGCGCTGGCCGTGCCTTCCACGCGTTCGCGCTGGACTTCGGCCCCGCGGGAGATCTGTTCCACCTGGGCGGAGAGTTCTTCGGAAGCGGCCGCCACACGGTTGGATATTTCGGCCGCCTGGGCCGCTACCTGCAACATGGTGTTCTGTTGCGCCTTCAGGTCGGTGAGGTCGGTGATGAGCTGCATCACGGAGCTGAGCTGGCCCTGCGCGTTGAACATGGGAATGGCGGTGTAGCTGATGTCCATGTTCCTGCCCTGCGGGTGGGCGCGGGTTTCCGCGTTGGCCGGGGCTTTTGATTCAACGGCCTTTTTAAGGGCGTCCTTGTTGGAGCCGAAGTCCTCGCGGGCGAACAGCTCGGAGCAGGTCTTGCCCTTGTAATTTTCGCCGGCAAGGCTGCGGGCCACGGTGTTGATGTACGCGGCCTTGAGGTCCTTGTTCAGCATGACGACCGGGGAAGGAATGTTTTCGATCACGGTGAGGAAGCGGCCAAGAATGCCGTTGGTGCCCCTGATGAGGGTGGCGAACCCGCCGTGGAATTTGCCCGCATCGCCCTGGGCGCTGAGGTCGCCGTTCTCGATGCTGTGCTCGAGCCCTTTGTATTCCTCCAGCACGGTGTTGAGGGCATGGGGAATTTCCTTCATGGATTCGACCATGGCGCCGATTTCGCCCTTTTCGCGGACCTTGATCTCATGCTCGAAATCGCCTTTGGCGACCGCGCCGGCAAAGCCTGCCAGGGCGTTGAGCACCCGGACGATGCCGATGATGATGAAGAGCGCCAGCAGAATGCCGAGGACAACGCCGGCGATGCCCACGCCGAGCATGATGTTCTGCCCGGTCTGGTTGGAGGCGAGAAGCGATGCGCCTTCAGCCCGCATTTCCTTGTCGACCCGCTGGTTGAAGTCCGTGATGGAGTCGGTAATCTTTGCTTCGATATCGTGCATTTCTTTGAGGCTCGCGCGCACGGCCGCGCCTTCCGTGGACATCTTTTTCAGGGCGTCCACAAGGGCGTTGTGGGAAGCCATGATGTCGGCGTGGATTTTCCGGCCGCCATCCGTCTGGAGCTGCCCTTCCAGGGCGACAAAGAGCGAGCGCAGCGCTTCCAGGCGTTCCATGGTTTTTTTGCCTTCCTCTTCCGAGAACGTGGTGGCAAACCGGGTAAGCGCGGTGAGGCAGTCGGCGTATTTGGCCCATACGGCCGCTTGCGACCGCTGCAGGTCGCTGTTGCGGATATTGTGGGCGGCGTCGTCAAGGTTGACCAGCAACGAGGCCATTTTGTCATAGCTCGGCCGGACAACGCCGTTATACAACTTGTTGATGTCGGCGATGTTGTTGAGGATGGACGTTTCCGCCGCCCGCATCGGCTCTATCGCTTTTTTCAGGTCGGTAAACATCTGCTTTCTGTAGTCGATGTGCGTTTCATTATAGGCGGTGTCCGCCAGAGCAATGAATTCGTCGACATCCTTGTGCGCGCCCTCTATCGCTTTGGGGTCGCGGGTGGAGATGAAGTCGTAGGTTTTAGCCACCGACTGCGACAGATTTGTCACCATGTCGCTGATGGCCACGTTGACGCGGGCCTGCCGCTGGTAGCCGACGAACCCTTCGGACGCGACCTGGATGTCGTAGTAGCCAAGACCGGCCATCCCCGTAATGAGGATGATCATGATCACAAACCCTGCGATGATTTTAAATTTTGTCGTCATCGTCTTCTCCCTCAATCTGAGTGAATACACGTACAGCCACATTGTGCTTTTAGGAGAGGCAAAACCCCCGCGCTCGCCAGAAAAACCGTAATTATCAATGCTGTCCGGTTNGGCGATTTGGAAAAGTTGCTGCACGGACAGCCCTGTTTTACTCAGGAATTTCTGGTAGGCCAGGAGCAGGTAGACGGTCAGCGCGGTATAAATCTGAATCAATACAGCATTTTCCGTGTTCCCGACAAAGCTTTTGATGCGTAGATTCTGTTTGATTTCGCGAAAAAAGAGTTCGATTTTCCAGCGTTCTTTGTAAATATCGGCGATGGTGCGGGCGGACAGGCGAAAGTGATTTGTCAGAAATTCGTAACGCTTGCCTGTTTCGGCGTCCCGGTAGCCGATGCGACGCAGGCGCAAGACTTTTCCCCGGCTGTGCTTCACTTCGATAATGTGGTCGGAAGTAACCCCGCTTGTGCGGTTCACCGGGCGGCGCTCCAGCAGTTTGTAAACAGCGTTGTCCTTCAGGCGGGTGACGAAAAAGATGCCATTTTCGAGCAGGGTCTGAAACCAGGGGTAACTGACATAGCCTTTGTCGAAGGTCACGATGGAGCCTTTGGGCAGAGAAAGACTTTTCGCCATACGGCTTTCGTGCGTTTTGGCCACATCAACGGTGACAAATGCCGGGATATGACCATCGTGGTCAAGCACTGTGTTCATTTTGACGCCGCCCTTGTTTTGGCGGAACGTGGCCCAGGGAAACAGCGACAAACACAGGCTGATGGTGGTGGCGTCCATGCTGTAAAGTTTGCATTTGAAATGAAATTTGTGTTTGGAGGCCTTGGGAACACACAGGCTGTACATGTCGGCAAATAGATCTTTGAAAAAGCCCACAGGCCGGGAGTTGTTGGCATCGGAGAAAGTGGAACGTGCAACGGGAAAAAGGCCAAAATGATACAGCCTCTTGCCGCAGGCGGCCAAACAGCGCAATCCGTCACGCATGGAGCGCCTTGCTGCAAGCTGGATAAAAGCCATGACCGTAAACTGTTCCTTAAAGCCGAATTGTCGAGAAGAACGACCTGTTTTATGCCGGGCTTCCAGTTTCTGAAAAACATGTCTGGGAATCAATGATAGCATTTGAGAAAAGAGTGTATTATGATGGCTCATGTTCAAAATCTCCTTGGGCTGCAATGGGTTATGCAACTGTTTTGTAGCATAAACCTCGGAGATTTTGAACATATTTAACGCACCTTAGCCGGACAGCATTGCGTAATTATATAACTGTTATAAAATCACGCGCCCACGGCGCATGTTACGCGCTTTTTGTCTATACTTTCATGATGTTGTAACAGGCTCTATCGGAATATACGCCCTTAAGTTTAGAGGTCAATAAAAAGAGATGTAGAAAAAATTCTATATTTCAACACGGCCGGAAAGGAAAGATATTTTTGAACCGGGCAACTCATAGTTTTTCCATGTGAAATGGCCGCAGCCGGAAGCCGCCGTCACCAATCATACTATAATGGAAAACAGTGCTGGTTGCAGAGAAATATACTGCCGGCCGCCTGTGTTTCCTTTCAATTTCGCAGCGGAGAATGTTTTCCGCTGTCCTCACCTGAAAGAGATAACGGACTTCCGGAACCATCCGGAAGTCCGTTAGAGACGACAAGCGGCATTGGCGGTTAGTGTTGAGAAAAAGTAGGCAATCCCTTTCTTCGCACAGAGGTAACCCGCCAAGCGGGAGGTTTTCGCATACAATAAAAATCCACCGGCATAGCCGGTGGTATTTCATATGCGCCTGTAAGGCTCTGTTACCAGCAGCGCCCTAACAGGCGCATATTTGATCTGGCATCTGCATTCTTGTTACTTGCGGCCCGTAAACGGGCTTCCTGAGTAAGGAAGGGACAGCTGATCTCCAAGTTTATCCTGATCCAACTGGTGTTTTATATACTCTTGAATTTTCGTCTTATTTTTACCTACCGTATCGACGTAATACCCACGGCACCAAAACTCCCTATTGCGATATTTAAACTTCAGGTCACCAAATTGCTCATACAGCACAGAGCCGCCAATCAAGTGGCGGAATTGCGCCCTAAGCTCGCAGCGGCAATAGAGGCGGCGAGAGGGACTATGCAATATGCGAGCATTCGCTGCTTGAGAAGGAACAGCGCCTGGAACGCAGCGTAAATCGTTTGATGCTGAGCGGTGGGCTTTTGAGGCGAGGCGCTTTGAGCTGCAGAAGCGGGAGGCTAAAGTCGAAACATGGAAAAGGGAATTGTATGACTTGCGTCAGAAAGCGGTCAGTGACAAAGAAAAATGGATCGCGCTGAAGCATCCTATCTGATGGGCAGATGACGCCCTGCCCGAAGAATCGTCCAACGTAGGCATGCCGCATGGTGCCGCTTTACCTGCTCCTCATTCATGACAAGTGCGTCCGCTGGGCGTTGAGTCCGTTCCAGAAAATTTACTTCGACCTGGAAGAACTGGAGGAGCTTTTCGACGAGAACATTGATGTCCTCCGTCGCGCGCGGCCTGAAAAACTCATGGAGCACGGATCGTTGACCAAGGAAACCGCCGCGAAGCTGAAAATCGTGGTGCATATGGAGGAAAATTACCGGGGAGTCAAAGGACGGCTTGAGACAACGCAGAAGCTCAATGCCTATTACAAACTGTATATCTACGTGTTTACCAAGCTTGCCCGGGCACCCGAAGAAGAGTGGAGAAAGGTGAAACAAGAGGGGAAACCGGTCACCCGTACGAGCATCCAGCAAATGGCCATGAACATATTGGAGAAAAGTCCGGAGATGAAGGCGAAACTCCTTGAGCTGGGCGTCAAGGGGAGCCCCAATCCGCCAAGGGGTATGGAGGATTTCTTCCGGCATGCGATGCCTGATGAAATGGTGGATTGGCGAGGAGGGAAACCGACATTGGGCTATTTGATAGAGAAGTACACCAAGCGAGATGTTGACGCACAAGAAGAAGACGAAGCCGACAATGAGCGTAATGAAACAACGCATCCGGCGGGCATACGACGCCCTGCGTGAAGAGCCGCCCAATACGGAGCCGACTGTCAGATCAAGTCTGAACTACTACATCTCAGCGTTGTTCCAGTAGGATCGTCATCACATCATGGCGTCCATCTCCTCCCAAAGGGCAACCGGTCTAAAAAGCGAAAACCAAAAGCGATTTTAATACATTTAAAACGCTCTTGGTTTTCTTATATGCCTTTTGGGTCTAAGAGACTTTAGTGCTCCTTTGAACAATTTTGTCGACGGTTTTTCAACCGAGCAATCGTACGGGCACGATTCACATTGATTAGCTCCATTCCCAACATCTCCTGGCGTCCTCCAAAGGGCATTTTCTCCTTTGGAAAATCGGTTGTCCAGGGTGGGCATTTTTGCTTGCTCGTTATACGCACTGATGGCCAATTTTGACGACGCCCCTCGTCTCAAATAGCTTACACGATAAAACAACCGGAGTTCAATATCGATATCCCATTAAGTTCAATAGCAAAATCCGCATTACCACCTGTACTGATCGACCCATACAGGATGCCGACATCTCTGGATGAGTCATATTCAAAGCGCAATTGGCCAGACACGCCTGTGTCGAACATTTCTTGCTCTATGAACGTAAAATGGTCCATGTCAGTTGTTTCCGGGTTTGCGTCAAATTGAGAAAAATCAAGCAGATCACTTCCTACGGTAAAGTCTAAAATACTATCCCGCGCGTCCAGAAGAGAATCAAGGGCGTGAGTGAAAACGAAGATATCGTCGCCCAGACCGCCGGCCATGATGTCTGCACCGCTTCCACCGTAGAGGATGTCGTTCCCGCTCCCGCCGTTCAGGGTGTCGTTGCCGTTGCCGCCGCGTAGCGTATCGTTGCCCATCCCGCCGATGAGGGTGTCGTTGCCGTCACCGCCTTCAAGGATGTCGTCGCCCGCGCCGCCGTTAAGGATGTTGTCCTCCGCGTTGCCGATGAGGATGTTCGCCAGATCGTTGCCAGTGCCCTTTTTGGCGGTTCCCGTCAGCGTGAGGTTTTCCAGGTTGGCTCCGAGGGTATAATCCTCTATTGCCGTTATGATGGTGTCTATCCCTTCGTTGGCGAGTTCTTCCACCACATCTTCGCTGTCCACATAATAGATGTCGTTGCCCGCGCCGCCGCGCATGATGTCGGCTCCGGCCCCGCCGTCGAGGATGTTGTCGCCCGCGTTGCCGATGAGGATGTTCGCCAGGTCGTTGCCCGTGCCTTTTTTGGCGGTTCCCGTCAGCGTGAGGTTTTCCAGGTTGGCCCCGAGGGTGTAGTCTATGCTTGCAATAACGGTGTCTGTTCCTTCGTTGGCTAATTCTTCCACCACATCGCCGGCATCATCCACATAATAGATATCGTCGCCCGCGCCGCCGCGCATGGTGTCGGCTCCGCTCCCGCCGTTCAGGGTGTCGTTGCCGTCGCCGCCGTCGAGGATATCGTTCCCGCTTCCGCCGTTCAGGGTGTCGTTGCCGTTACCGCCGCGCAGGGTATCGTTGCCCATCCCGCCGATGAGGGTGTCGTTGCCGTCGCCGCCTTCAAGGAGGTCGTCGCCCGCGCCGCCGTTAAGGATGTTGTCCTCCGCGTTGCCGATGAGGATGTTCGCCAGGTCGTTGCCCGTGCCTTTTTGGGCGGTTCCCGTCAGCGTGAGGTTTTCCAGGTTGGCTCCGAGGGTGTAGTCTATGCTTGCAATAACGGTGTCTGTTCCTTCGTTGGCGAGTTCTTCCACCACATCGCCGGCATTATCCACATAATAGATATCGTCGCCCGCGCCGCCGCGCATGGTGTCGGCTCCGCTCCCGCCGTTCAGGATGTCGTTGCCGTCGCCGCCGTCGAGGATATCGTTCCCGCTCCCGCCGTTCAGGGTGTCGTTGCCGTTGCCGCCGCGTAGCGTATCGTTGCCCATCCCGCCGATGAGGGTGTCGTTGCCGTCACCGCCTTCAAGGATGTCGTCGCCCGCGCCGCCGTTAAGGATGTTGTCCTCCGCGTTGCCGATGAGGATGTTCGCCAGATCGTTGCCAGTGCCCTTTTTGGCGGTTCCCGTCAGCGTGAGGTTTTCCAGGTTGGCTCCGAGGGTATAATCCTCTATTGCCGTTATGATGGTGTCTATCCCTTCGTTGGCGAGTTCTTCCACCACATCTTCGCTGTCCACATAATAGATGTCGTTGCCCGCGCCGCCGCGCATGATGTCGGCTCCGGCCCCGCCGTCGAGGATGTTGTCGCCCGCGTTGCCGATGAGGATGTTCGCCAGGTCGTTGCCCGTGCCTTTTTTGGCGGTTCCCGTCAGCGTGAGGTTTTCCAGGTTGGCCCCGAGGGTGTAGTCTATGCTTGCAATAACGGTGTCTGTTCCTTCGTTGGCTAATTCTTCCACCACATCGCCGGCATCATCCACATAATAGATATCGTCGCCCGCGCCGCCGCGCATGGTGTCGGCTCCGCTCCCGCCGTTCAGGGTGTCGTTGCCGTCGCCGCCGTCGAGGATATCGTTCCCGCTTCCGCCGTTCAGGGTGTCGTTGCCGTTACCGCCGCGCAGGGTATCGTTGCCCATCCCGCCGATGAGGGTGTCGTTGCCGTCGCCGCCTTCAAGGAGGTCGTCGCCCGCGCCGCCGTTAAGGATGTTGTCCTCCGCGTTGCCGATGAGGATGTTCGCCAGGTCGTTGCCCGTGCCTTTTTGGGCGGTTCCCGTCAGCGTGAGGTTTTCCAGGTTGGCTCCGAGGGTGTAGTCTATGCTTGCAATAACGGTGTCTGTTCCTTCGTTGGCGAGTTCTTCCACCACATCGCCGGCATTATCCACATAATAGATATCGTCGCCCGCGCCGCCGCGCATGGTGTCGGCTCCGCTCCCGCCGTTCAGGATGTCGTTGCCGTCGCCGCCGTCGAGGATATCGTTCCCGCTCCCGCCGTTCAGGGTGTCGTTGCCGTTGCCGCCGCGTAGCGTATCGTTGCCCATCCCGCCGATGAGGGTGTCGTTGCCGTCACCGCCTTCAAGGATGTCGTCGCCCGCGCCGCCGTTAAGGATGTTGTCCTCCGCGTTGCCGATGAGGATGTTCGCCAGATCGTTGCCAGTGCCCTTTTTGGCGGTTCCCGTCAGCGTGAGGTTTTCCAGGTTGGCTCCGAGGGTATAATCCTCTATTGCCGTTATGATGGTGTCTATCCCTTCGTTGGCGAGTTCTTCCACCACATCTTCGCTGTCCACATAATAGATGTCGTTGCCCGCGCCGCCGCGCATGATGTCGGCTCCGGCCCCGCCGTCGAGGATGTTGTCGCCCGCGTTGCCGATGAGGATGTTCGCCAGGTCGTTGCCCGTGCCTTTTTTGGCGGTTCCCGTCAGCGTGAGGTTTTCCAGGTTGGCCCCGAGGGTGTAGTCTATGCTTGCAATAACGGTGTCTGTTCCTTCGTTGGCTAATTCTTCCACCACATCGCCGGCATCATCCACATAATAGATATCGTCGCCCGCGCCGCCGCGCATGGTGTCGGCTCCGCTCCCGCCGTTCAGGGTGTCGTTGCCGTCGCCGCCGTCGAGGATATCGTTCCCGCTTCCGCCGTTCAGGGTGTCGTTGCCGTTACCGCCGCGCAGGGTATCGTTGCCCATCCCGCCGATGAGGGTGTCGTTGCCGTCGCCGCCTTCAAGGAGGTCGTCGCCCGCGCCGCCGTTGAGGTAGTCATCTCCCGCGCCGCCTTGGAGGTGGTTGTCGGCGCTATTCCCGGTAATGGTGTCATTACCCGAGCCGCCAATGGCATTTTCAATAATCACGCCATTGGCGATCGCGATATTGTCGTAGCCTCTGTAAACGTTTTTGGCTATATACGGGGCAAACCACTCTGGTATATTGAATTTATCAAGAAGATCTTGTGTGGTTTGCAGTATGCCAATGGAACTGTAGGATCCAGGCTCAAGGTTGATCACACATGCGCGGGTCTGGTTTGAACAGTCTATTGTATCATTTCCACCTCCATCCCAGATGGTTTCGATTATAACAGGGCTATTTTCCCATTGGTATGTATCGTCACCGCTACGCGTGGAATAGTTCGCTCCGTACAAGTATTGCAAGGCTTCAATATCGAGAGGCATGAACGTACTAGGCTTAATATGCGAAGCTTTCCACGACCAACCCGTAGAGGGTGAGCCGGTTATGGAGTCATAGACCAGGTACGTGCTGTTATTGTATGTCATAACCGTGTGCCACAGATCGTTCACACTAGAAGGGAGCCTGTACTTTCCATCATGGGGATGCGCTAAACCCAGGGCATGCCCAATTTCGTGCATCAATGTCTTATAGGATCCAGATGTCGGGTTAATCCAGACATCACCGCCTGTGGCGGACGTGCTTGGGCCGTAAGCCTCCCCTGCATTTGAGCCAAGGTTTGCATTGGCGAAGGTTATCTGCCCGTTTCCGCTTGTGACCTCCTGGAACGTGATATTGGCAAATTCCGAGATCTCGGCGAGAGCCGCTCTTGCCATCGCTTGTTGTTCCGCGGAAAATGGCGAGAATGAGGAATACGCGGTGCCGTAGTAGCTGGGTTTTGCAGTGGGAAAACTGTAGGTAATCAACACGGGTTCCCCAGGTGGGGAAAGGTAATTCCAGCGCGCGTTCGGATATCCGTTAGTGATATACAAAAGCGCTCTTGTGGCGTCCGACATCGAAGTTGTCATATCTCCCCCCAGAAGATTTGAGCATTCGTAAAAAAACGCAACTGTAAATCAGACAATAAATGATAGGATTCACTCGCCGCCGTTCAACCACAACAGCAAAAAATCCTCTTGCGAGGATACGTTCTTGTGATGAAAAGAGGCTAGCCTATTAGATGTATGATATAAATTTATAATATAATTGTCAGCGTATCGTCAATATACACCGCCGGGTCGCGCAAGTACGCGATGGCATAGCGCATACCATTCAATTTCATGGCGCCTTCTGCAAGCAGGGCGGTGATATTGTCTACGGTTCTGCCGCATTGTTTCGCAAAATCTCCCACATGGAGGACATGCCCCTCTGACCGTGCAGGAAATGTGGATATGCGCCTGCCGCTAAAATCAACGCGGGTTGCCCGCTCAAAATTGACGCCGTAAAAAGATTGCCAAGGCCGGAGTTGGCGCTATTTCGTCTACCAGGCGGTCGTGCAGGATATAATCTGCTCAGCCGGATAATCCGGCCGCAGTTGTCTGATGCGTCTCGCCACACTCTGGGCCTGGTTGGAAAAGATAACAATAGGCAGGGTTTCACCGCTACGAAGTATTTCTTCCCCATCAAGCACCGCGAGCCCGTCCACTTCTCGCTCTGAAACAGGCACATTGACAAGAATGGCCTTGGGTTTTGCACTAAAAAAGAGATGTTTTCTGGCTTGGTACAGTTCGCCGCAGCCCCAGAAATACACTTCCCGGCCAGCAAGTTTCGCGGCCTGCTCAAGCAGATAGGCGTTATGTCCGGTATTTAATTCTGCGTCATCTTTATTACGCTTATCTATTAGCAGCTTGTACAATAAAGAAGCAAGAAAGAGTGACTGTGGATCCTTCACATCAACTTCAGGAAGGGAAAATGATAACTTGCGTTCAGCGAACAATTGTTTGTAGCCTGGAAGATATTGATCCACTTTATCTATTTCTTCTTCAAATTCAATAAGATACTCTTCTCCAATCCCACTTCCTTTCGGGAAGGTATAGGCCGTGCGCAAAAGCTCTACAATCTCTCTCCGCAATGGAGTTTGAGATATGGGCAACAATGCAGTCGAGAGAAAAGGAAGACATTCATAGGGAAGGGTTGGATTGTGCTCGGCTCCCTCTATGAGCGCTTGATGCCCTAACAAATCAAAAAAATCTGTGACTATATCACCACCTTTCAGTCTATTTCGGTCATATATTCTGAGTAAGACGTTTTCTTTGCCAACCAGGGCAGTGGCAGTGGCAAGCGATTGAGAAAAATGTAATACTTTTTCATCTATAATCAATGCTGTCCGGCTAAGGTGCGTTAAATATGTTCAAAATCTCCGAGGTTTATGCTACAAAACAGTTGCATAACCCATTGCAGCCCAAGGAGATTTTGAACATGAGCCATCATAATACACTCTTTTCTCAAATGCTATCATTGATTCCCAGACATGTTTTTCAGAAACTGGAAGCCCGGCATAAAACAGGTCGTTCTTCTCGACAATTCGGCTTTAAGGAACAGTTTACGGTCATGGCTTTTATCCAGCTTGCAGCAAGGCGCTCCATGCGTGACGGATTGCGCTGTTTGGCCGCCTGCGGCAAGAGGCTGTATCATTTTGGCCTTTTTCCCGTTGCACGTTCCACTTTCTCCGATGCCAACAACTCCCGGCCTGTGGGCTTTTTCAAAGATCTATTTGCCGACATGTACAGCCTGTGTGTTCCCAAGGCCTCCAAACACAAATTTCATTTCAAATGCAAACTTTACAGCATGGACGCCACCACCATCAGCCTGTGTTTGTCGCTGTTTCCCTGGGCCACGTTCCGCCAAAACAAGGGCGGCGTCAAAATGAACACAGTGCTTGACCACGATGGTCATATCCCGGCATTTGTCACCGTTGATGTGGCCAAAACGCACGAAAGCCGTATGGCGAAAAGTCTTTCTCTGCCCAAAGGCTCCATCGTGACCTTCGACAAAGGCTATGTCAGTTACCCCTGGTTTCAGACCCTGCTCGAAAATGGCATCTTTTTCGTCACCCGCCTGAAGGACAACGCTGTTTACAAACTGCTGGAGCGCCGCCCGGTGAACCGCACAAGCGGGGTTACTTCCGACCACATTATCGAAGTGAAGCACAGCCGGGGAAAAGTCTTGCGCCTGCGTCGCATCGGCTACCGGGACGCCGAAACAGGCAAGCGTTACGAATTTCTGACAAATCACTTTCGCCTGTCCGCCCGCACCATCGCCGATATTTACAAAGAACGCTGGAAAATCGAACTCTTTTTTCGCGAAATCAAACAGAATCTACGCATCAAAAGCTTTGTCGGGAACACGGAAAATGCTGTATTGATTCAGATTTATACCGCGCTGACCGTCTACCTGCTCCTGGCCTACCAGAAATTCCTGAGTAAAACAGGGCTGTCCGTGCAGCAACTTTTCCAAATCGCCTCACTGAACATCCTCGGAACAGACTCGCTGGAAGAACTCCTGAAGCCCCGACGACGAAAAAATGAAAACCTCTATAACCTCAGTCTGTTATCCTTGGCAGCTTAACCGGACAGCATTGATCTATAATATATTCAAAAAAATCTTTATAAGAGGAAACAGGTGTTGGACTAGGAGCATTTTTTGACATATGCGCGTAGTATTTTTTTGCATAATCATCAAAACGTCTGAGATATACAATAATTTTGATATCATATCCTTGAAATGCTTGGCGGATTATATCAAAATATGGCGATACGATATCCTTAAAGCTGTTACGTGAAATTCTATCTAGGCTGATGATTACATCACATTTAGGAAAAGTGGAAACTTCTTTTCGTAAATGATTCCATATTTTCTCTTGCACAGGGATCAGTAAGGTATGACTACCCTGTTTATCATTATTCAACGTTCCAGTTGCCGGGTAGTACAAAGAAAAACGATCTGATAATAATTCCCTGTGTTGATAGAGGAATGCTCGTAATGCTGTCGTTCCTGTTTTAGGTAAACCAGCATGGATATACAAAGTGGGCATATGCTCTCCTTAGATTGGGGCTACGCAAATTTTCTGAGTTCTCTATGAAACCAGGGTTACCACATTATCTGCGGGGCGATTTTTGAAAAGATGGCTTCACCCTCAGTGTTTCTCGCATGCCATAAATGTCTCGATAGCCGTGATATGGTTTTCCTGCGCATGCCGGTGACCGCACGCGATACCCAGTCTAGCCGCCTGCAACCGCATACGGGCGGCGCAACGCAAGCTTTGCTCCGTGACTTCATTTCTGTAATTGGCTTCCAATTCAAATGAAAAACCCATCTTTGTGACTCCAATTCGGGCACATAGCTCCAAAAAGGCGTCAATTTCGGCAAAGGCATTATTCTCTTCGAGGATAATGTACTTTACCTCAACGCTGTCCCTTGTTTTTGCCGCGTCAAGGTACCGCTTCACGTTTTCGATAACAGCGTCAAATTTATCTACCCCCATGATTTTTATAAATAAATCAGCAGACGAGCAATTAAGGCTGGTGCGCACAATACCCATTCCGTCGGCGAGCATATGCGCCACGGCGGGAGAATAGCGGATAGAGTTCGTGATGACCTCTTGAGGGTAGCCGCGCTCCTGGATTGCAGCGCAGGTCTGCGCAAAATCCGGCAACAGGACGGCTTCACCGCCGCCCCAGTTGAAGACGCATTGCGGGCTGACATAGGCCGAGTCCATAAGCGCATGCACAACAGGCGCCACAGGATAAACGGGGTGGGATTCCTTCCAAAAGTCGCAATAGACACATTTGGCGTTACACAGGGCGCGGTGGGGGTTGATCAAAATACGCCGCAAACAGCCTTGGGGTGGCCTGCTTTCCTCTTCGCTGACGGCCTTGTTGCGTACCGAGCGGCATCCTGCGCAGAGAAGGGGGTTCGCATCCATTTGACGGTTTATTTCCGGAAAATATTCCCGTAAAAACGCATCGGTCAGATCCCCCCCGGCATAAGGAACGTATGGGAGCGGATAAACCGCCTGTTTTCCGTCGCAACACGGCCTCAGGCCATACGGCTCTATTACCAGGGTTGAGTAACTTCTTGCACAAAACCGCATTTCTTCTCCCTACCCGTGCGTTATGAAGCAACGGTTACGTTATTTTATAGTTCGCAAAAAATATTCCGCGAATTGTCCGCGAGGCTATGGAGGCTGGCATCGACTACCCCGAACGGATGAGCATGCGGTTGCCGAGACTGAGCACTTTCGTTGTTTTTCTCTTTACATCAACCCATCCAAAACTGGCTCACGCAAGTCCGCGAGTAGTTTGGAAATACTTTTCCGCTGGCCTGAATACATAGCGGTCGGCCAGTACACCTACCAAAATGATGATCAGCATAACGCCCAAAACTTGATCCATAGCGTTGAGTTCTCGACCAAAGTGTAGAAGCTGGCCGAGGCCGAACTGGTTGATGATTACCACATATATTTCCGCAGCCATCAGGGAGCGCCAGGCAAAGGCCCAGCCAAGCTTGGCTCCGCTCAGCATCTGGGGCAGCGCGGCCGGCAGGATGACGCCAGTCCATATATGATAACCGGAAGCGCCCATCACCCTGGCCGCACGGATATAAATAGGCGGGGTAGCCTCCAAAGCGTTCTTCACGGCCAAAGCCAAGGCCCACACAGTGCCCATGATGACCACAAAATACATGGCCGCTTCCGACTGCCCAAACCAGAGGATAGCTAAAGGCGTCCAGCAGACCGAAGGCAAGGTCTGAAGCCCCAGAGCTGCCAACCCAAGGGTTTGACGGGCCAAGGGACTGGCGTAAATCAAAAAACCCAAAGCCAGGCCTCCGATCAGCCCGATGAAAAAGCCGATCAACAGACGTTTCAGGGTTACCAGCAGGGCTCCAATCAAAAGGCCATCCGCCGTCGCTTCCACTAAATAACGAACGGTTTCCAGGGGAGAGGGCAGCAGTATGGGAGAAACCCAGGCCGCGGCTGTCGCAGTATGCCATACACCCAGGAAAATTCCAAAAATCAGGAGCGGCCAGCCGGCGTTTCTCATTTGTCTCCTCTCTTCCCAGCCACGAATTTTTCAGAGTCTGTCTGAAGATATGCCTGAATGCGGCCAGCCGTCTCGGCCAAGGCCACGTCGTTCATACAACGGGGATACTGCAGGTTTACCCGCTCATCGGCGACAAGACGGCCTCCCTTGGCCATGAGCACTACTCGCCCGCTCAGGCAGACTGCTTCGCGCACGTTGTGGGTCACCATAACCACGGTCTTGCCGGTTTCCTGCCAAATGCGCTGCAAATCGGCGTAAAGCTGTTCCCTGGTCATGGCATCCAAGGCGCTGAATGGCTCATCCATTAACAACACATGCGGGTCGGGGGCAAGAGCTCTGGCCAAAGCCGCCCTCTGTCTCATGCCTCCGGAGAGTTCATGCACTCGAAAATGCCGGAAGTTGGCCAACCCGACCATATCTAAAAACTCCAGGGCTCTAGCCTTTTTATGAGCATTGGTCAGGCCCGGCACAAAGCTCAAGCCGTAGAGCACGTTGCCCAGTACGTCAAGCCAAGGAAAAAGAGCGTCCTCCTGAAACATCAACATGCGGTGACGGTCAGGCCTTTTGACTTCCCGGCCTTCGCAGAACACCTGGCCGGCATCCGGACTCGTCAATCCGGCTGCCAGTGCCAGAAGAGTCGATTTGCCGCAACCGCTCTCTCCCAGAAGGGCGACATATTCTCCCGGAGCCACGGCCAAAGAAAAACCGCTCAACGCCCGCACTGGTGCCCCACCAGCAGAGCCGGGGAATACTTTCTCCACGTTAACCAATTCCAACGCTAACGGAGTCACGGCCACGCCACCAATTTTTCCAACCCCATATTCACATTTCTGACAAAACCAGCATCCTGAGCCGCCTTGAGCGAAAAAATAAAGTCCTCAGCATTAACGGCGTTTTCAAAGACCAGGCGCGGCCATGCATGTTTGACCAGCTCCAAAGGAAACGTCCGTCTCATTTGTCTGGTCAATTCATCGGCTACCCGCCGTTGCGCCTCATCGGGGTTTTGCCGGATCCATTCGGTCAGCTCCTGGTGGGCTTGACTGAAACGCCGGGCCAGATCAGGCTCTCTGTCTGCCCAGGCGGCATTTGCCGACAAAACCGTAGTCAGAGAGGTTGCGGCTGGCTCCGCGTAGAGCAGCTTCCCTCTCCCTTCTAGTTCCAGGCGTGAAACCCAAGGTTCAACCGTCCAGGCCGCATCTACTTCCCCTTTAACAAACAGGGGCAGGATACTGGGGTTGGGCACAGGAATGAGGCTGACATCGCCGCCAGCCATAGTTACTTTCAGACCAGCCTGGGTCAACCAATAGCGACAAGCTATGTCCTGAGTGTTGCCCAGCTGGGGGGTGGCTATACGCTTGCCTTTAAAATGGGTTGGCTCGGATAAAGCACTATCAGCTGGCACCACCAGACCAGCTCCGCCCCGCACGGCTCCCGACACCACGGCTACTCCGCCTTTAGCCCGCAGATAGGCGTTGAGAACCGGGTTGGGGCCCACGTAAGTACAATCCACGGCCTTGGCGAACAGGGCTTCCATGGCCGATGGTCCGGCGTTAAAGCCGTGCCAGGTTATAGTGACGCCGGGTAAACGCTCTTCAAACCAGCCTCGGCCCTCAAGGGCCATATTTTGAGCGATAAGAGCGTGGGCGTGGGTGACGTTAGGGAAGTAACCGACCCTCAGTTCTTTTTCCGGACCAAAAGCTGAACGGGCATTAGCGGCGAAGAAGATGAAAAAAACGGACCCAAAACCGAGCAAGAGCCAAAAAGTCCAGATTAAGCCAGCCGAAGCTGTAAAGGTTTTTTTCATTGTGTATCCAGCCGTTCTAAAAAATCCAAAATTGTCTGGGTAAGATCGTCTGGATCGGCTTGACCGTCCAAATGTAATTCGGGCTGTTCCGGGGCCTCAAACGGAGCCGAAAGGCCAGTAAAATTGGGCAGACGGCCATCCAGGGCTTGAGCATAGAGGCCCTTGGGGTCGCGGGCCACGCAGACTGACAAGGGCGTATCGACAAAAATTTCCAAAAAAGTCCCCGGTGGAAAAATAGACCGGGCAGCCTGCCGATCACGCTTGTAAGGGGAGATAAAAGAGGCCAGCACGATGAGCCCGGCTTCGGTCATGAGTTTAGCCACTTCGGCTGCTCGGCGGATATTTTCAGCCCTGGCGGCCTCGGAAAAACCCAAATCTTGGTTCAGGCCATTGCGCAGATTGTCGCCATCCAAGATATAGACATGCCGACCTTGAGCGTGCAGGATATTGGCAACCCGTTCAGCCAGAGTCGATTTTCCGGAAGCCGACAGGCCCATGAACCAGAGAACCCTGGGTGTCTGGCCTTTCTGAAGCGCCTGCGCTTTCGCATTCAAGGAAAAATTATGCGGGTGAATGTTGTGGCTGCGCCGCATGACAAAGTCTATCAAGCCCGCGCCCAACGTCGAAGCATTAATGGGGTCAATCAGAATAAAACCACCGAGGTCACGGCTTTCAGCATATGGGGCCAACGCCAGCTTACGATCCAGCCGCAGTTTGATGATTCCTACGTCATTCCACCGCAACTCTTTGGCTGGAATTTCCCCTAAAGTTTCCAGGCTTATCTTGGCTGAAATTTCTGTCATCGTAGCACGGGCCGAAGCCGAAGCCTGCCGGAAAAGGTATGTCCGGCCAGGCACCAAAGGCGCTTCGTCAAACCAGACCAGCCGGGCGGCCAGGTGATCGCCCACTTCCGGCCGATCATCCACATCGGAAAGCACCTCACCCCGGCCCACATCCAGATCTTCGGTCAACTGTAAACAGACGGCCTCTTCCGCCCCGACCTCTTTCCTGTCTCCGGCTGAATTAGAAAGGCGTTTGACTGTGGCGGTCAGGCCGGAGGGCGACAGAGCCACCTTCTGGCCAACTGTAACTGTGCCTGAAAGTATTGTGCCGGTCAGTCCCCTGAACTCCGGAGTTCTGGCCACCCACTGCACCGGCAATCGAAAAGAGCCGCAAGCCGGTCGAGCCGGCTCCAGGTTTTCCAGAATATCCAGCAAGGTCGGCCCCTTGTACCAAGGCATGGCCTGACTTACGTAGCAGACATTGTCTCCCCGCAAAGCTGAAACCGGCACACAATGGAGCGAGACAAAGTGTAACCCGGCGATACGTTCCAGATATTCTTTTTCAATAGCCGTAAAAACAGCCTGTTCATACCCTCGGCTATCCATCTTGTTGACAGCCACAACCATATGGGGAATGCCCATAAGTGAAGCCACCATGGTATGGCGAAGGGTTTGGGGCAAAAGCCCGCCTTTGGCCCGCACGGCATCAATAAGCAGTAAGGCGACCTCGGCCCTGGAAGCTCCGGTGACCATGTTGCGGGTATATTGTTCATGGCCTGGGGCATCGGCCACCAGATAGCGGCGTGTTGCAGTGCGAAAAGTGCGATACGCCAGGTCTATGGTTATGGCCTGTTCCCGTTCGGCCAGCAGGCCATCCAGAAGGGCTGAAAAATCCGGCAGCCCTTCTGGAGTGCGTTCTTTTCCCAAAAGGGTCAATTGGTCTTCATACAGGATACCGCAGTCGTGGAGAATGCGACCGATAAGGGTGCTTTTGCCGTCATCCACGCTGCCACAACTCAAAAGGCGCAGGAGGGGTTTTTCCTGAGGCATCAGAAATACCCTTCCTGTTTCTTGCGTTCCATACTCCCAACCTGATCACTGTCGATCAGGCGGCCTTGACGCTCGGAATAACGGGCTTGCCGGAGTTCTACCACAATATCGGCCACTGAGGCGGCACGGGACTCGATGGCCCCGGAAAGGGGCCAACACCCCAAGGTGCGGAAGCGAACCAGAAGCGATTCCGGTTTTTCCCCAAGTTCAAAAACCATGCGCTCCGGATCGTCCACCATAATCAGCGCTCCGCCGCGCCGCACCATTGGTCGTTCCTTTGCAAAATACAGAGGGACCACCTCAAGATTTTCAGCCAGGATATATTCCCACACGTCTAACTCGGTCCAGTTGGAAAGGGGAAATACCCGCATGGTCTCGCCCGGGGCCAAGCGGCTGTTATAGAGACGCCACAGTTCCGGGCGCTGACGGCGGGCGTCCCAGCGGTGGCCCGAACCGCGCACGGAAAAAATACGTTCCTTTGCGCGAGATTTTTCCTCGTCCCGTCGCGCTCCGCCAATGGCCGCGTCAAAGCCGTGCTGATCCAGCGCCTGCCGCAGAGCCTCGGTTTTCATAATATCTGTGTAGCGGGCCGAGCCATAGGTAAAGGGAGTGATATTCTTTTCCTGTCCGGCCGGGTTGACGTAAACGATCAACTCGGCTCCATATTCCGAAACCTTACGACCGCGAAACTCGATCATTTCTTTGAACTTCCAGGTGGTATCCACATGGAGGAGGGGAAAAGGGATAGCCGCCGGATAAAAAGCCTTGCGAGCCAGATGGAGTAATACCGATGAATCTTTACCGATAGAATACATCAGCACCGGCTTTTCAAAACACGCCGCCGTTTCCCGGAGAATATGAATACTCTCAGCTTCCAATTGGCGGAGAGTTGACATAATGACGTTCATACATACCCCCAGCTTGCGCGTTACAATGCGTTGTTTATGGTCCGCGCGATGTATTCCACTATGGCGGTGTCCAGGCCGGCGTAAAGCGGCAGACAGAGCACGCGGGGAGCGACGGACTCGGCCACGGGGCAGGATTGCCGCTTCGGCAAATAGGGCAAGGTGTTGAGCGCCGGATAAAAATAGCGGCGGGGGAAAATATTCCGCTCGCGCAAGCGCCCGGCCACCCGCAACAAGGCGTCTTCATCAGGGAAAATGACCGGATAATAGGCGTAATTGTAGGTCATTTCCGGCCGCCGCGCAGGACGGCGCAGCGCACCCCAGCGCAGCGCCGCGTCGTACAGGCCGCTGACTATGCCACGCTGCCTGATGTTTTCGTCCACCGTGTCGATAAGGCTCAGCCCCATGGCGGCGTGCAGTTCGGACATTTTCGCGTTGATTCCGGCTAGTTGGTACTCTTCGCCGCTATGGCCGAAAGCGCGCAGCAAGCGGATGGCGGCATCGCCCGCATCGGTGGCGGAGACGACGCCGCCGCCTTCTGCGGTGTGGAAAACCTGGGTGGAATGGAAGCTGCACGCCGTATAGTCGCCAAAGTCCAGTAGGCTTTTACCCATGTATTCACAGCCGAAGGCATGAGCCCCATCGTAAACGACGGGCAGACCGTGCCGGTCTGACAGAGCGGTCAGCGCCTCCACATCGCACATGTTTCCGTAAACATGCACAGGCACAATGCCGGCCGTTTCCGGAGCGATGCGTTCTTCCATTGTGGCCGGGTCCAGGCAGAGGGTTTCTTCGTCAATGTCCGCAAAAACAGGCGTACAGCCTTCCGCCAGCAGGGCCGTCATCGTGGCAACGTAGGAAAAGGGCGTGGTGATCACCGTCTTGCCGGCAAGGCCCGCCGCCCGGACAGCTAGTTGCAGCGCTAGGGTGCCGTTGGCGCACAGGGCAAAACGCGGGGCACGCAGGTCATTTGCCAGGCGTTGTTCCAGCCCGGCGGCGAACTGGCCGTTGTTCGTGAAGTGCCCGGACTGAAAAATATGGTGTAGATAACGGTTGTATACGGCCAGGTCGGGTACGGCGGCACGGGTGACATGCACCGGACCCTGTACTTCCGCCATGGAGGTCCGCGCTAGGGCGGCGATGCCCAGGTTCCTTTTTATCGCTTCCGCGGTAATGCGGTCCTTGAGAATTTTCTCTTTGTCATACAGCCCCAGCATGTTTTCAAAAAGCCGTATTGTTTCAAGGTGGAGCACATCCTTCGGCCGCCGCGAAACATTCTTTTTGTCCTTGATTATGTCCAGATTCGCGAACTTGAGGCCGTTATACACAAAGTGCCATTCAGGGCAGCGGATGATCGTGTCATCCGCAAGCGCCTCGCCGTCCTGTTTTTTATGAAATCCTTTTTTCACCAGCATGAAATCGTCATGCAAATACACGAGGTCGTCTTCCCAGCGGGCGCGTTCGGAGGAAACAGCGATGCAGTCGAAATCGCCGGGCTCAAGGAGGCCGAGAACGCCCAGAGGCCCAGACCCGACAACGCATATATCATTCGAGCTGATACCGTGCTGGGCGCATACTCGCTTTGCCGTTTCGCAAAGTTCCGTAAGACGCGGATGTATCCCCTGCAGCAGGCGCAGTCTGAGATATTTCAGATTGTTCGGGGAGAGCACAAGCCTGGCCATATGGCGCAGCTCGTCTTCAGAAGAGGCGGCATGTAGTGATGCGTATGTATCTTTCGGAATATGAAAATCAAAAGACAGACGCAGATCTTCTTTCATGCGTGTAGACAGATCAAAAATATCCTGTTCCTTATTGTTCTTTATATTTGTAGCAAGAAAAACAACAATTTTTTGTTCAACGCCATGAAATAGTGTAATTTTTCTTGTTATCGCATCATTGTCGCTGATAGTACCCATCTTGCCCGTATAATAATACATGTCATATAGAAGATGGGAAAGGGCGATATAATTGTCTTCAAACGACAGCTCAATTTCACCGACAATATCAAGATGTTTCTTGATATACTCGCGAATATGCCCCGCAAAACGCAACATGGGCGGCCAGACTATAAACATCGTGCTCGACTCCGGCAACAGATCCGCATAGCCCCGCAGGATGCGTAGCAGGTCATCCTGAGGAAAACCGTGTTTCACAAACCAGGAAAAGTCCCATTCCCGTTTCTGGATTTTTTCCTCAACGCGGGTGAAGAGAGGGATGCCCAATGCCGCGGCGGCGGCAATCCGATGACATCCCGCCAGCAAATGTCCGTCGGTTGTGACGGGGATGAAGTTCTCGCGGATGAAGCCCTGTTGCCGCATACTGGCCACAAGCTCGCGAAACGCCTGATCGTAGTCTTCAACGGTATTTTTGGGCCGGGACAGGCGCCAGTTGGTGTTTACCCCTTCAATACCCCGCGTGCGCATAAGAATGTGCCGGAGGTAGAGAGACCGGTATACATCACTCCCGCATGGGGAAAGAATATCTTTGGCATATAAATACTTGACCACCAGGTCGAGTTCTTCCGGGAGGAAGAGCTCCTTTGGCGAGCATTCGGACAGATTAAGCATACACTTCGCTCTCATTGTATTTTTGCACAAATTCACAGTACTCGTTACGCAACCTGACCATGCCCAAGAGAAAGGTTTCAAAAGAGCAGCGCTCCAGCGTGTGCGGGTCAAAATAAAGGCCGTATTTCAGAAAGATGCCAAAAAAGAGTTCTTCCAGGGAAAGCGTTCTGGTTCTGCGCGGACATGACTGCCTGTCATCGGTAAGCCCCCAGCCGGCATAGGCGGGCAGTCCGAAAACTGTCACTCTTTTCCCGGCGAGCAGTGCTTCAAAGCCAAGTTGCGATGTGCACACATACACTCTGTCCACATGCGGGAACAGGGTGTACGGGTTGACGGGCTCGGTCAGCTTGAGCAAGTGCCCCTCTTCCGGCAGGTGGGCGTAATAGCAGCTTTTACCCAACGCAGCGACATCCGGATGAGTTTTTACAACAATTTGCGCGCCGGGGTTTTCGTCACGAGCTGCCTGGAGCATGGCGGCAAAGGTATGGCCGTCGGCCCCGCCCCTGCGGATGGAAGCGTCGCCGTATGCCTGGTCCACGACCAACACCTTTGGCGCTGTAGTTTGCAATTTTTCGGGAACGGGTGCGCCCTGGAAGTTGTACTTTGTCAGGCGGTTCGTGACGATATAGTCGATTCGCTCTCTGCAGTGCCTTGTCTCGTCCAGGTCCAGGGAGGACGCTTTGGAATTAAAGTACAGCTCCAGACGGCTGGGCAAAACAGCGTCAAAAGACGGTGTGATGTCATCAATGACATAGCCGAGAACGCGTTTGTAACAAGCCGGAATATGGCTTTCGGGCGCAGCGCCGTGCAGGATGGAGGTAATGAACCCTCCTTTGATCCAAAGCAGATTTTTTCCAGCCTCGTCAACGGCCTGCAGCATGGCGATCAGCGCGTCAAGGCTCGCATCACTGAAGGTGTGGCCCGGAATAAACAGGTCCGCGCGTTCCGCGTCTTCCCGACACTGCACTCGCGTGACGGATGGGGCGGAAAAAAGTGACAGCAACGGCTCATAAGTCCCCCCCCGCCCAAAGAAGCCTGGAAGCATATCGGAGCCGATTCGGGTCGCCGGGCGGGTAAAGACGGATTCCATATCAAAGGACAGCGCGGCCCGGCGCGTTGCGTGACGCAACGCAAGCGCGTTGATGCAAGCGTCTTTGGCGGCATCACCCACAGGCGCCGGAGACGCGGGCGGAACCTTCGCGCAAGAGCGGCCGTTCTGCCCGGCCCGTACGCTGTCCGGAGTCTGGGGCTCTTCAGGCGCGCGGCGCGTTCCGGCAGGCGGCCCGTCCGCCTCCAGCCGTTTCCAGTGCTCATTGTAATAGCCGGTCATTTTCGCATTGGCGAACCAATGCTCGTATAACGCTTCGCCGCGCTTTCCGACCACCCAGGGTTTACCGCCCACGGCATAATGAATGAGATACGGCTGCGCCAAAGAAAGGCGGCACAGCTTTTCCGGCATACTGTTATGCGCGCCGCACAGCAACAGGGCCGTATTCAGCGCATCCGTGGAAGATTGCAATTGCACATTCCAGCGTGGGTCCAAGCGCTTTGTCCGCCCGTGAAACAGAATGTTCAGCATATCCTGGTCCGCGGCATTCATGACACACCGCAAATTGCCGTCTAACAGAGCGGAAAGATCTTCGTGAAAACGCTTCCGGTCAATTTCTCGCATATTCCATAACAGCACGCCGCCGTTCACATACAGGGTGCCTTCCTGCAGAGACAGGCGCTGGGCCTGCGCTGTGGCGTAAGCATCTTCCACCCCGGCCAAAACGAAACCCTCGATATCCAGTTCATACAATTCTTCCAATGAACGGCAGGCCACCAGGTCCGCATCCAGGTAAAGCACCCTTTCCAGGTCGGGAAAAAGGTCGGGAATATACAAGCGGTAATACGCGGCGGGAGTTTGCACCGACAATTCCGAAGCCCTCCGGGAAAAATCATGGAAGTCATTGACCGCTATGAACTCGGCTGTGAAGGCGTCGTGAAAATTCGCAAGATTGGCGGAAAACTCGCGACGATCTTTCTTCTGTATGTCCCCGCCGTGCAGAATATGAAACGTCACCCGCTCGCCCGTTCGCAAGTGGCGGCAGATCGAAGCCGCCGCCACAGCGCAGTATGGAAGGTAGGCGCGGTTTGGAGTGAAAACAATATGCATATGCCCCATGGTTGGCAGGCTCCTTAACACGCCCATGCCCGAATATCATGCGCTGCAAAAGATTCGGCCGTGATGCCAAGGTTGTCGTTTTTTGGAGGCCTCTACCGGTCAAGGGCGTCCAAAGAATCCAGAAAATGCCCGGTAAATCGGGGATACTTGTCCGCCATTTCCTGCAGCAAACTATGGTCGTTTATTTGTTCGCAATAGAGTGCGCAGTCGACGAATACTCCGTTGGTCATATCCAGAATAATCGACTCAAAGCGATGCCGGAAATGCTCGTTCACGGCGTCGTAAAAGTCAAGTTCTCGCAGCCCCACGGTGTAGCGATGCTTGAGTCTGTCCACCTCCGCAAGATAGTAGAGCGCTTCCTTGTGCCGGCGGTACACGCTCATCACGGTGTTGATGAAACCTATTGGGCCTGTTTCCGCATGCAGCAGATGCCAGTACCAGTCGCCGGGTATGAGGTCATATCTGAACCAGACGGGCAGGCCGTGGCAAAACGCCCAACGGTACATGACGGAGTTCGTCTGTATGATGTTTCCTTTGATAAGGTCGTTTAAAGAGTAAAATTGCCGGAGCCCGTGCGGCAGGTCTTCCGGCCGGGGGTGAACGCGTTCACGGGAGGGGTCGTCTTCATACACGACGCGGACCGGGTGGAAGCACAAGCCGCAGTCCGGGTGGTCATCCAGAAAATCCACCTGGGTTTGCAGCTTTTTGGGGTTGGTAAAGTAGTCGTCTCCCTCGCAGATAGCCACATAGGGGGTTCTGGCTGCCTCAAAAAGCCAGAGCACCGCGTGCGGTTCCTGGGGGCCTGGAATAATGATGGGTCTGATCGATTTGCAGGTGGATGCGTACTCTTGAATGATCGCAGCGGTTTCGTCCGAGGAGCCGTTATCCAGAATAATGTGCTCAACTTCGAAATCTGTTTCCTGCATCAGAACGCTTTTGATGGTTTCTTCAATATATTTCCCATGGTTGTAGGTAAGGGTCAGCACGCTTACCTTGGGGCGGGACGCCGCCTGCGGTTTTGCGGAACCCTTGCCATGGACCTGGCGTATGGCCTCCAAACACACGCGTGAGACAAACCGGCGGCTTTCTTCCGGCTTGTGGGGCGCGTTCAAAATCCAGCGGGCAAAGTCCGGGTCAAGCAGTTCCGCAAGCCTTCGCGCATTTTCCGGGCGCAAATCATCGCAGCGTTCCAGCGTGTCCTGCTCCCCCTCTACCTTGTGCAGCTCTTGTTCCAAAAAGGGAATAATTTCCAGATGCTGGGGCGCCTTGCGCTCGGCGGCCAGCAGCCTTTGCAGCAGCTGAGCCCGCTGGGTTGGCGACAGGATGTGCTCCGCGCCTGTTCCCCCTTGCAGAAAGGCCCGCTGTTCGCGCCAGGTGAAGACATGAGGAGTGACCGCGTCCGTGAACAGAAAATTGATCGCTTCCATAAAGCGCAGAACGTCAAGTCGCGGAGCGGACGGATAGACCAGGGAAGAGGCGAGAGCCGCCGCCTCTTCGGCGCTTCCCAAACCGGTTTCGGTAAAAAATGCGTGAAGCAGAGCAGCCGGAGCGCAGGATTCCTCCCAGCCTTTGAAGACGCTGACACGTTCACGACCGAAATCCGTATACAGTCTATCCAGGCAACCGTTGATGGAGTCGCTGTGTAGTGTTTCCGCCAATAAGGCTTGCAGATGCCGGGAATGCCCTACAGTAAGTATGGTCGCGCAACGGGCCTCCGCGTCCAGCCAGGGAGCCCCCGGAGCGAAAAAAATCCGTATGTCCGCGCGGGGCGCGCGTTCCCGAAAAAAATCACAGACCCGTGGCAAGGATTGCAACGCCAAGGGGACTGTCACAACAGGCTGCCGCAGCCACGCGTCAGCTGGCTCACCTGCTCGCGCGGCCCGCATATGGTTCATAATGCGCCATATACAGGGAATACCTTTTGCCGCCAAAGCGGGCTCAAGCCACCTACGTAACGCTTGGCTGTTGACGAAAAATACTACACGTTCTGGATTCATCCGCTCCTCCAATGACGGGAAGGGAAACACTTATGCGAGAACCTTGGCGACTATTTGGGCAAGGATCGCTCTTTTACAATACGTTTTGCATCAAAGTGGCCGGTAAGACTTCAAACAGCTGTATCTGCCGTACATGGAGCAAATCGTTCTCTTTTGCGGCCGTTTTTTTCTGACTTTGACGATATCTCAATTATACCGTCACGGTTTGCGGCGCGCCGCGAAATCCCAATACTCGGCGCGCAGTCTGACCAGATGCGCCATAAACTCTTCAAGGGTACAGGGCTCCGGGGCATAGGGATTGAAGTAGGCACAAAAACGTATGTACAATCCGTAAAACAATTCTTCCAGGCTCAGTTTTCTAGTCCGTTTTCTCGTCTGGCGCGGGCAATGCGCCCGGTCATCTGTCAGTCCCCAGCCGGCATAGATCGGCATGCCGAAGGTCACCACCGGCTTGCCCGCCATAAGCGCTTCAAAGCCTAGCTGCGACGTGCAGACATAGACCTTGTCCACATAAGGGAAAATCACATGGGGGTTGACAACTTCCGTCAGTTTGCGGATGCGCCCGCCCTCGGACAGCGTGTCGTAATATCCCGCGCTCAGGCCGGTAGCCGTATCGGGATGGGTTTTGACGATAACGGTGGCCTCCGGATTTTCCCGCACAGCCGCTTCGAGCATGGCGGCAAAGCTGTGCGGCTCGGCCAGTCCGCGCGTTATGGAAGCGTCCCCGTAGCTTTGGTCCACCACCAGAACTTTCCGGTCAGGCTCACGCAACAGGGCGGGCGTATGCAGGGTGGGAAAGTTATACTTGGTGAGCTTGTTTTCAACGATATAACGCATGGCCGCGCGGCAGCGGGCCGCTTCCTGCGCATCCAGCGCGGAGGATTCGGAATGGAGGTAGCGTTCCAGACTGCCTGGGAGAAAGGCATCAAAGTAAAAACCGCGATCATCGACTATAAAGCCATACGCTCTACGGTACTTGAGGGGGATCGTGAAGTCATCGGTAACGTGCAACACCGAAGTGAGGAAGGCTATTTCCGCAAAGTACCCGTCCAGTCTGCCCTCTATGGCTGCGGCATTCAGGCAGACATGTTCCTCCAACTTCCAGTTATCCCGAAAAACATGCTGGACAAAGCCTTCAGCCCCATCCAGATCATCCGGTTGCCGCAAAGCATCTATGCAAGCTGTATGGAAGAGCAGACCAAAAAGCCCCAAAGGCCCGGCCCCCCGAATTACTTCTCTGGGGTGAGGACTCAGAAGGCGTCGATCCGGCTTTGTTGCAAGTTCATCAAGGCTAAACTCTTTTTCCCGCTCTTGCTCGTTAAGCTGCCGAAGCAGGTTGTTCTTCAGCGCGGCTTTTACGGCCTCGTTCCAGGGAAAGGCCGGTTCCGATACGGGCCACGCGGCGAGTTGTGATGCCCTTTGGCGCGCTGGAAATTTTTGCGTTTCATAGGCTTTCCATGCCTCACCGTAATAGCCTGTCATTTTTGCGTAAAAAAACCAACGCTTCCGCAACGGATCAGGGTGAGACGCGGGAGGCGTGGCAGACCAGGGTTTGCTCCCTTCAACGTAATGCGCTATGCCGGGTGTGCGAAAGGCCCGGCGGCAGTTTTCCGGCGTCATGGAGTTGTGCACGCCGCATACGGCGGTAATATTACGCCTGTCTTCCAACTCGCGGACCTGCACGTTCCAGCAAGGATCAAGACGCTTCATTTTCTCCTGTAAGAGTAAGGCCAGCACATCCTGGTCGCTGCCGTTCATAACATATTTGTGGTTGCCCGACAGAAAAAAATCGACGCGCTCCCACCAGTTTGCCCGGTCGATTTCTCTGAGGTTCCAGAGCAGTACCCCGCCATTCAGATATACGGCGTCTTCCAGCAGAAACAGGCATTGGGCCAGGGTTTTGCCGTAGTAATCTTCCACCCCGGCCAAGGCGACGCCAGTCATATCCAGGTCGTACAGTTCCCTCAGGTCGCGGCAGGCCACGAGATCTGCATCCAGGTAAAGCAGCCTGTCCAGGTGAGGAAACAGTTCTGGAATATACAAACGGTAATAAGCCGCTGGCGTCCGAATGGGCAGATACCGCGCCCGACCGGCAACATCAAAGTGGTCCTCCACCCGCGTGAAGCGTACCTGATTCGCGGCAGTGCCGGACGGCAACTTACCCAGAAATTCCGCTTCATCCGCCGGGCCTATGTCTCCGCCATGCAGGATATGGAACACGGCCTCATCGCCTTCGCGCAGATGATGGCGCACAGAGGCCAGGGTTACGGCGGCGTAAGGCAGATAATCTCTGGTAAGAGTAAAGACTATGTGCATCGATTCAGGCATGGCGCTTCCTTGGTCGCCCATATACGTGACTTGCCTCATCTTGTCATACTATCCTATTTTCGATAATGATCCCTGCCTCTTTTAAGCTTATAAACACTTCGCCATCAAGCAATTTATCTCGCAAATTGCCGTTAAAGATACTTGCAGTATCCGTTTTCTCTCGGGCTGCCGATAAAGGGCAATAGCCCGGTTTGCAAAGCTTCGTGCTTATCGAATCCGTACGTGAGCATGGTGATACAATCGAAACAAGCTGGCGATATTATATAAGCAGTCTTGTTCAAGGCGAATCCCATGCCGCCAAAAGTGCACGTGCCACTGGCAAATAGAAAATGCTTTGCATTGGTGCCTGGATGTCGTCTTCAACGAAGACCAAAGCCGTGCGCGTGCTCGTAGCGCCGTCAAGAATTTGAGCACACTCCTAAGTATCTGTCTGAACTTGTTACGGCACATGCCAGAAAAATCAAGTTTGAAAGGCAAAAGATTCAAGGTCGCCTTAAACGATGACTTCCTCGGAACGGCTCTCAAATTTTAGATGCGTCTGCCCTGACCATTGTTTGGTTTGGGGTGGACTTATGCCCTAGCGGCTGGTATTGAAAGCTTTCATGTGGAGTTGGGCATTACCGGTTTTCCTCCGGAAGCCATGCCCGTTTACAGACGACACCAGACAGCCCTGCATTGATGAAGGGACAAAAGCCTGCTTGACCAAACCTGCGCGGCATTCCCAGCGTTTGCCAAATTTTTTTTGCAAACCTGAAGATTTAGCCGCCTCCAAGGACAAAAGAGAGAAGTGCGTCATGGAAGAAGCTGTCCTGAAGATACTACAAGATATGCACCCGGACTTTTCGTTTGACGAAGACGTTAACTTCATTGAAGAAAGCTATCTTGATAGCTTTGATATTGTGACGCTGGTCGCGGAACTGGAAGAAAAATTTGATGTTCTGATTTCAGCGCTTGACATCGTGCCCGAAAATTTTTTTTCCATCGCCAGTATTTGCGCGCTGGTTAAGCGCAGCGAAAGTACGCAAGTTGAAGTGGCGCAAAAGCCCTAGGTTAATGGAGCGTCATGCAGGCCACTCTTAATGGGGTTAAAATTCGGGGCGTGTGCGCGACTGTTCCTCAAAATGTATCGTATTTTGAGGATGAGATAGCTTTTTTCCCGTTTCCGGAAAAAACCTCACGCCGTCTGGGTAAGGTGATGGGGTTCAAAGAACACCGCATAGCCGACCCCAAAACTACCGTGTGCGATTTGGCATCCTACACGATGGACTACCTTTTTCATAAGGGATACCTTCGTAAAGATGCCGTGCGTTCGGTCATCTTTGTGGCCCAGATGGCGGATCATCCCCTGCCTGGCAACAGTAAAGTGCTGCACGGTCAATTAAACCTGCCTCAGGAAACTTTTTGCACCGACATTTTTGAGAACTGTACCGGTTTTATTTCAGGGCTTTACACCGCGTGTACGCAGATCGCCTCTTCCGCCGTGGATGAGGTGGTGCTGATAACCTCTGATGCCGGCGCGTGCTACGCCAATAAACTGGACAGGAACACTTACCCGCTGTGCGGCGATGCGGCGGCGGTAACCGTGATAAGCAAAAGCGATTCGCCGGACGACTTTCTCCGTTTCGTATTCCGCAATGACGGCAGTAAAAGGGAGGCTCTGATAGTGCCGGCCGGCGGCGGGAGACTGCCATGCAGTGAAGAGACCGCCAAGGTAACGCAGGATGAAATGGGCAACTTCCGTTGCCTGAACGATTTTCACATGGATGGCACCGCTGTATTTCAATTTGTCATGGAATCTGTTCCCCCGCTGATTGAAGAAATCTGCCATTACGCAGGTATTGAACTGTCTGACATCAAGTACCACTTAACGCACCAACCCAACCGCTTTATGCTCGAAAAACTGGCGGATCTGTTGCGAGTGCCCAGGGAAATACTGTTTAACAACATCGTGGAAAATTTTGGTAACTCTTCCGGGGTGACCATACCCTTAAATATTGCTTTCAATCTTGGCGAAAGACTGCGTGACGAGAAGCATCTGGTCTGTTTTTCCGCTTTTGGGGCTGGGCTTTCTTTGGCATCTTGTCTGGGTAATTTAGGCAATGTGGACTTTTGTGATTTAATTGAACACCCCGGTAACGGTGCTATCGCATATTCCGAGTAAGCATATTCCGCACGCGTAACGATACTCAAGGAACGAATAATGGATACACAAGAAAAACTCGCGGCTTTGGAAGAAATTATGGAGATGGATGAAGGCACACTTACCCCCGAAACTTCTCTTGCCGAGATTGAAGAGTGGGATTCGCTTGCCGCGCTCTCTTTTGTGGTGCTTATGAGTGAAGAGTTTCATAAAAAAATAAGCGGTAGTGAAATTCGTGCCTTTGCCACAGTTCAGGATATCCTGGTCACCATGGAACCAGCGTAATAACTATGGCCAAGCTGTTTTTTGACAATATTGCCATAGCGGGGCTGGCGTGCGCTGTCCCCTCCTTTTCACAGGCGATTAATTCCGATCCCGGGCACCACGCGGCCGAGTACATCAAAGGAGTTAAACGTCAAACGGGGGTCGCCCGACGTCATATATCGCTTACGGAGCAAACCGTCACCGATTTAGGGACGGCGGCGCTTGTAAAGGCGTTGGAACGGGCCGCATGGGATAAGGACAGCCTGGACGGGATCGTCTTCATGTCGCAAATGCCGGACTTTAACCCCGGCACGGGCAACGCTTTTGTGCTGCACAACCAGTTCGGCTTGCATAAAGATGTCCTGGCTTTTGATATCACCTTGGGGTGTTCCAGCTTCCCCTATGGCCTATCCGTTTGCGGAGGGCTGCTCCAACAACCCGATATAAAACGAATTGCCATGATTTCCGGCGACAATGCATGGCCGGACTACCCTTCCGTCCAAGGGATTATTGACGCGCCCGTATTCCTTTTTGGGGAAGGTACTACTGCGCTTTTGTTGGAAAAACGCCCCAGCCCACCCATACATATCACCCTGCACAGCGATGGCAGCGGGTACTCTTCTCTTTTTAACCCCTTTGTGGGGTCACGCAATGCCTGGCGTAAATATAGCAGGGGTAGGCTGAGCAATGGCAAGGAATTTGATAACTTTCTTGCGTTCGGTAACTACATGGACGGCATGGAAATCGCCTCCTTTTCCATGACCACCGTGGTGGATTTCATTCGGGAATTTCTTGAGTGGCAGGGGAAAAAAGCCACAGACTATGACGCCTTGTTGCTCCATCAGGCCAACCTGCAAATGATGAAGTCGATTGCCCGGCAACTTGGGGTGGGCATGGAGAAAATGCCTGTTTCACTTGACCGTTACGCTAACACCAGCGGAGCCTCCATTCTGTTGACCATGGCGGACGCCTATGGTGGCAGGCAGGATGAGTATAAAGAGCCCCTCTCCCTTCTGGGCTGCACATTCGGTATTGGCCTTTCCTGGGGAGTGATTGATTTTCAACTTGATCCCGGCGTTGTTGCGCCGATTTTCGAGTCTGGCTGGCGGAGCGAAGAAGGTTTTTTGCACGAGATTGAGTAACTCGCCCCCACCATCTGAAAAGGAACGTCATGTCGGAATTTTCTGGTAAAATCTATGTTGTCGCGGGTGCTTCTTCCGGTATAGGGCGTAGCGTTTCCCTGGAGTTGGCAAGGCTGGGTGCCAATGTCGTGCTCATAGCCCGTAATAGTGCCCCCCTTGAAAAGCTGCTGGGCGAGATGGACAAGGGTTGCCATACGATTCTGCCTTTTGATATGGCGCGGGTTAACGACATACAGGGCATGATTGAGGGAGTATATGCACAGTATGGGCAGTTGGACGGCTGTGTATACTGCGTGGGCACCGGCCCCTGGGCAAGGCTCAGGGATACGCTCCCGGACATGATGCAGGAAGCTATGCTCCTGAATTGTACTGCTTTTGTGGAACTGGTCCGCTGGATCATCAGGAAAAAGAAGAAGGCTCAGGGTATGCGTATTGTGGGTATTTCTTCTCTCGCCAGTGAAACACGCGAAAAATACTATGCCGCCTATGCCGCTTCCAAAGCGGCTATGGAGGCGTCTATCCGGTGCATCGCCACAGAACTGATAGCAAAAAACGCGACTATCAACGCCGTGCGCCCGGGCTTTGTTGCCACGCCGCGCCTTGCCGCCCTGGAAGATGTGACCGGCGATGTGGAGGCGACTATCAAGGCCAATGGGTTTCAGCCGCAGGGCCTGATTTCACCTGAAGACGTGGCCCGGATGGCCGTGTATTTACTGAGCGATGCTGCGAAATCCATAACTGGAGCCTGCTTGCCGGTAAACGGCGGAGCCGCCTGTTAAGACGTTAACACGGAGAAAGAAGAGCATGCAGGTTGCTTCCTTTGATATCTATGCGCGTGAGTATGAGGCGTTAAAAAGACAATCCAGACGGTATATTTCCAATATTTTTTTCGATGCCCCTGCCCTGCAAACACTTATGGCGGAAAAACCATGCCTGTTTTTTGTTGCGGAACACTGTTTTTTTCTGCTGGTTCCCTACCATGGCAAGTACTACGATTGCCTCTACATGGCGACGGAGTATGCGTCTCTTGAGCAGGGTCTAGCGGCGCTCTTGGCCGGTTGGGATATTCCCATGCCCATCCGGGCTTCGGTCATTGGGAAAGAACCCATTGCCGGAACGGTCGCCGATATTTTTTCGCAACACGGTTTAGTCCTGGTCAAAAAACTTGTCCGCACCGAGATCCAGACGTGTTCTGACCAGATGAGTGAAGCTCTTAACGATCTGGCGGCCGAAAATGTCAGGTCTGTTTCCTTCGCGGAAGAGAGTGATGCCGATGCAGTGCTTGCCCTGCTGTTGGAATATTTTGATTTGTATGCCGACAATATCCCCGAACGCAGCCGGATCTTGGAGGCTATCAGAAATCGTTATGTTGTTGTCATAAAAATTGAAGGTGAAATTGCAGCACTCCATTATTTTGAGATGAAAAACCGTTTACGCCACGGCTTATTTGATCTTACCATTAAGAAACACCGGCAGAAGTTTCTTTTTTTTGCACTATATAAGTTCCTTGATGAGTATTTTAAGCAACAAGAAATTGAAATAACACGCAGTTTTGGTTGGAAAGATCAAACCAAGAAAAAATTGATGCGATTATCAAAAAAACAAAACCAATATTTTGACGGTGTAGTCTTTTACCAAATGCTACGACAATGTGATGCAAATACAGTAAACAGAGCGGATAAGAAATGATCCGCGTTCGCCTGACTCTTGATTCCACCACGCTGTATAAGCCGGTAGAAGTCTCTGTGGCCTTGCCGCATGGGTTCGGCGGGAAAGCCCCCCCGTATAAAACCGTATGGGCCCTGCACTGCGCCATGGGCAGCGGAGAGATGTTTTTCGACAGCCTTGGGGCAGGTTCGTATGTGGACAAAAAACAAATTGCCGTCATCGCGCCGCATCTTGGCAACGGGTATTTCACGAACTCCCCCCATGAACCGCAAGCGGACTTTTTGCGCGATGAATTTTTTGAGGCAATGCGCGATACCTTCCCACTTTCCCGCGCCCCGGAGCACAACCTTCTTTTCGGTATTTCCATGGGCGGGTTCGGGGCGTTGCGCTGGGGTCTCGACAGTGCCAACGCCTTTGCTTCCATAGCCGCTGTTTCCGGAGTGTTCGACTGCCGCATCCCCCCTGATGAGCGCCTGTTTAAAAATCGCGGACAGCGCGCTTTGCATATGGCCCTGGGTCCTTTCATGCGTCAGGCCATGCTGGATGCAAGCGGCGAGGTACGCCCCGATGCGGATATAGACGCCTTGCTGATCACGGCAAAAAGACAGGGAACCATGCCCCAGGTACACCTGTATTGTGGCGAGCAGGACTATCTCAGCTTGCAGCAAAGTGAAGCTATGTATGCTCTTTGCATCAATCACGGCTGCCCTGTGAAGCTGCACATACAGCCCGGGGAGCATGACAAGGACTACTGGCGGCAGGCCCTGCACGATGCCCTGGCTACGTTCTAGGCAGGGAGTGCCTCAATAAGGATATTTCTATGCGCCTGGTTCAGATGACTGAATACCTTGACCGCACAGTTGCCGCGCATCCCGATCGCCCTGCGGTACACGATGGTGACAGCTGCCTCACGTTTTCCGCGCTATACGACCGAGTTCTAAGCCTGGCCCTGCAACTAAGCGAGGCGCTTGAAGGGCGCACAGGGCGCATAGTCGCCGTTTTTTTGCCTAAAAGCACAGACTCCATCATCGTTGATCTGGCTATTGCCTACTCTGGAAACGCCTATATGAATATGGATGTAAAAAGCCCCAGGCAGCGCATCCACAATATACTAAGCCAGGTGCAGCCTGACCTTATGGTCACGCACAAAAACACCGCGCATTCCCTGCCCCCCTTGTCCTCACTGGCGTGCCCTCTTTTTGAACTCGACGAATACAGCGCCGAACCATTCGACGCCGTTGACCGGCAAAAGGCCAAAAACCTGCGTGGGAGCTGTATTGATACAGACCCCTTCTGCGTTATCAACACCTCCGGCTCCACCGGCACACCCAAGGCCGTTGTGCTGCATCACCTGAGTTTTATCGACTTTACGGAAGCCGTTATTGGAGAAGGACTCGTGGGTGAAGCGGAAGTCGTTGGCAGCCTCTCTCCCCTGGTTTTTGATATCTACAGTTTCGAATTGTGCATGTTGATGGCGAAAGGAAGCACCATTGTCATTCTGCCGGAGAGCCTGGCGGCTTTTCCCGTCCGCCTGCTGGAGCGCATGGCTTCCTGCAAGGTCACGTTTATTTTCTGGGTTCCCACCATCATGGTCAATATCGCTAACCTGGACTTGTTGCAAAGTGTCCCTCTGCCCGATTTGAAAATGATTTGGTTTGCCGGTGAAGTCTTTCCCACAGCCAAGTGTAACTATTGGCGGAAGCACCTCCCAGATGCCGTGTTCGCCAATTTCTACGGTCCTATAGAAATTACCCTGGATTGCCTGTTTCACGTTCTTTCCCGAGAATTTCAGGACCACGAGCCAATCCCTATCGGCAAGCCGTTCAGAAATACGGCTGTCCTTGTTCTTGATGCCGACAACCTTCCTGTACAAGAAGGCGAAGAAGGCGAACTGTGCATACGCGGCTCCTCCCTGGCCATGGGCTATTACAACAATGAGGAAAAAACAGCCGCCGCTTTTGTGCAGAATCCCTTGAACCGGTCGTATCCCGAAATCATATATCGTACCGGCGATATTGTGGCTGCAAACGAATTCGGCGAACTGGTTTACAAGGGCAGAAAGGATACCCTCATCAAGCATGGCGGCTACCGCATCGAACTAGGTGAAATTGAGCATGTTGCCGTGAATACGCTGGGGCTTGTCCCCAATTGCTGCGCCGTTTACAGCCCGGAGGCGCGGCGGATAACCTTGTTTTATGAGGCGGATGCTCCCCTGCCGGAAAAAAACCTGAGAGAGCGCCTGGGCAGCGTACTGCCCCGATATATGGTTCCCGCAGCCTACGTCCATGTGCCGCAAATGCCCCGCAACACCAACGGCAAGATAGACCGCTTATTCCTCAGGAAATCGCTGGAAGAAGTGTAGGGAATCTTTATGAAGAATCTGTATATCGTAGGGGCAGGGGGCTGTGGACGGGAAATCCTCAATACCATCCTTGATATACATGCAATCCAAGGCCCGCGCTGGAATATCCGAGGTTTTCTGGATGATACGGATGATCCTCTCAAGGATAAGCCTTGTGACTACGGCGTAGTGGGAAGCATTGTAGATTACAGGCCGGAGGCGGATGACCTTCTGGTAATGGGAATCGCAGACCCCGCCGCCAAACGCAGGCTGGGGGCAATGCTTGCTGGCCGTGGCGCAGTTTTTGAAACCATTATTCATCCCTACACAGCTTTGGGCCGCCATAACAGCATCGGCACCGGTTCTGTGCTTTTTGCCGGCTTCAGCATGACGGTAAATGTGACCCTCGGACGCTTTGTCACCATTATTGGGAGCGGCCTGGGTCATGACGTTACAATAGAAGATTTTGCTACTATTTCCGGCGCGTGCAATATTATGGGCAAGGTCACAGTGGAAGAGGAAGTGTTCATCGGCGGCAATGTCGCTGTGGCCCCTGGCACCACCATTGGCTCCCGTGCGTATGTCTGCATGGGCAGCATGGTGATGAAAGATGTACAGCCCGGCACAAAAGTCATGGGGAATCCCGCAAGGGAAATAGGGTAGGGCATCAATATACCGGTACTATTGGAAGGCTAATTATATGTTCGCAAACAATATCTTCAGACAAATCGAACGGACCTGTTCCCTCATGGAACGGACGGGCATTATCCAGTGTATTCGCGGGGAAGCTGTAGCCCCCCTCCTCTGCGAGCATGCGAGGTACTGGGCGGACAAAAACTCACCGGCCAATGCGGACTCAATAGAAGCTTTAGTCCTGACCGCACTGTCGCAGATGTATTGGTATGGCTCCGTTCGCCCGACTGCCCTATACAATGTGACTCTGTTCAAAATATTAAAGGCCTGTAGTCTTTTTTCTTTTGAAGTGAACGGAAAGCCAATAGTATACTGCCCAGATTCCGATACAAGCGTAGTTACGCATATTGCAAGTTGTATTAATGGCGCATTAAAACCTGTTTGTTCCGCAACGGTATATGTTGAAAACGCCCCGAAAAATGCAATTATACAACTTAGGGAGCAAATAGCTGAGGCCCGTAAGTATTATATCGACGAGCACGGAGCCTGGGTGGAACAGTTTATGCAAAAATTGGGCGATGATGTTTCCCGTTTTTCCTATGAATCTTTTTTACGGCAAAGAATCAAAGCCCACGCCTGCTGGGCTATGCCCACTTTGGAAGTAAATCCGCCCGCACAGCGCACGCAGTGGCTGCAGGAACGTGCGTTGCAACACTATGAGCTTCCGACTCTTGAAGGTGCGGGACTGATGCTCGATTTTTTGCATCGGACTATTTATATACTTGACCAGTATTCGCTACCGGGCAAGGTGGAAGCCAAGCCGGGCGACGTTGTTATAGACGCTGGTGCCGCGTTTGGCGAAACAGCCATCTATTTCAGCAGGAAGACAAACAATACTGGGCGAGTTTTCGCCTTTGAGCCGGTGCCTGAAACGGCAGGTTTCGCCAGAAGAAATGCGGAATGCAACGGATGTGTCAATGTTACAGTGATTGAAAAAGCGCTTTCCGATGTCACTGGGCTGCTCCATTTTTCCGCCAACGAACTATTTCCAACAGCGGCACGCGCTACCACATCTACTGACAGTTCTTCTGTGGATGTGCACTCCATAACCCTGGATGCATTCGCTGCAGAAAAGAACATCAAAATTGATTTTATCAAGGCTGACGTTGAAGGGAGTGAAATGAACCTCTTGCGGGGAGCCGAAGCTACAATTAAACGTGACGCACCCACCATCGCCATGTCCTTGTACCATCTCCAGGATGATTATCACGCAATTCCAAAATATCTTATGTCACTGCGGGATGATTATACATTTTATTTCCGCAGCGATGCGGAACCAGTGCTTTTGGCCGTTGTGGAGTAATCTGTTCGCATGAAAACACGCGAAAATTATGCGCATAGTGCAACATTTGAAGAATTTATTACTGCATTTGATGCTGTAAAGCGTTCTAGCAATCCGTTGGTGAGTAATGTGTTTTTCTATACTTCACATCTAAAAAGCGTAATTCTTGGAAAAAAATGTTTGTTGTATTCGTATGATGATTGCTTATTCTTGCTGATACCTCGGCATGGAATATACAATGACTGCTTATATGCGGCTTGCTCTGTAGCATCGCTGGAAAGGAGATTGAAACAGTTGATGCATGAGCCAGAATGCTCCGGGAAGCCTTTGCGCATCCTTTTGATAGGGAAAGATGCCGCGATACGGCCGTTATACGGACCTCTTTCCGCGTGTGACTTTGAGGACCTCGGGAAATTGGTAAAATTGACAAAGCCACAAGTTCTGGAATACATGAAAAACCCACTTCAGGAAGCTGCATCGCAAGCAGAATTTGCCGTTAAAGACGATGCGGAAAAAATCCTTGAAAGACTCAAGACTGAGTTTGACTTGTATAGTGATAATATTCCTGAGTTGGAAACCATTGCCATGGATGCTGAAAAGCGACATATTGCTATTATTCGCAAGGACAACACGATCATTTCTTTGTTTTATTTTCATATTCAGAACATGACTTTTATTGATGATTATAGCTGGTGTTCAGTAAAATACAGAGGTACAGGTATTTTTAAAGACATTTACACATTTGTGATGCAGAATTTGCGCACCCGGTGTCCTGCCATACGCAATGCGACTGTATTCCGCCCCCTGACTAATAAGCCCAGTCTGGCGATTGCGGCTCACTCTGGGGAACAACAATTTGATTTTTTTATGCACACCTGGGTATGCTGGCAGGGCTTGAAGCCTAACATACAGCCTGCCGTAATTTCCAGTCATGATTAGCCGCATCTCTCTTTTTGGTATTGTCGCCATGCCATCTGTTACACATTTTTCAAAGGAATACGATAATGCCCAGGATGCATAGCAATCGCGTAATTAAGTGGTTTGAAGTTCATATCGCAGAGCACTGTAATCTCAACTGCGTATCATGCCTGCATTTCAGCTCTTTGGCTGGCAAAGAATTTCTCAACCTTGAAACATTTATCCATGACCTTAGCCACATAAGCCGCCTTGATGGGGAGCAGCTCCAAGGCATCAACCTTCTAGGCGGAGAGCCTCTGTTGCATAAAGGTATTACTGATTTTTTCAAAGCGGCGCACGATATTTTTCCGCACATCTACATGAGATGCATAACAAACGGGATATTACTTGACACCATGCCGGAGTCTTTTTGGCGCGAATGCCGCGACCACAACGTGACCATCACCATATCCTCATACCCGGTCAGGCTTCCCCTTCGGTCTATTGTAAGAAAATGTACTGATTTTAATGTGAATCTCGAATACAGGCAAATTATTGCCAAAAAAGCAATTGCTTACGGAGATCAGGTTGAGGTCGGCAGGTTTTCAAAATTTCCACTGGACTTGCAAGGCTCTCAAGACCCAGTCAGAACGTGGAATAGCTGTCCCATGCAGTGCTTTCAGCTCCACCGGGGAAAAATTTTTCAATGTTGCACCGCAGCATACATTGAGTTCTTTAATAAAGAGTTCGGAACAAAACTTGAATTGACAGACAGGGACTATGTGGACCTGCGCACGGCGCAGTCGCCACGCGAAGTGTCTGAATATCTCTCCCGCCCCATGGATTTTTGCCGTTATTGCGCTATTGAGAAAATTGATAATAATATCGTCTGGCGGCGAACCAAAAAAGAGATCGAAGAGTGGACGTGATGCGCGTACGGAGCATGTTGCGGCCCGAATACCTGAATACGGCGGAAGGCAGCGCAACAGTCTTTGGCAACGGTATTCCGGTTGTCCGTTTTAGAGATGCCACGATGTACTGTAGTGGCACTGGGAAGATGGTCAGGCAAGTTCGGATGTTAATATCGGCTGGATGTTGAGAAAAAATGGCTCCCCCTCAAAGACAGGGGCAGGCGGGAAAAAGAAAGGCATATCGGGTTTAAGCCCGATATGCCTAGAGGGAATCAAATTTTCGACCAGAGAAAGGAGATTGCCCTGTGGAAAGGATCATAATCGGTTTGCCTGAGTATGTAATCCAAAATATTTTCACGCGTGGTCTATATTTTACTAAAGCTCATTGGGGGCTATTGATTATCCGATCCCGTGCTGGGAATGGTGCTGGGAAACAAAAAGCGGCTAAGGGTAGTGCACCCATAACCGCCTGATTTTCCTGGCGCGCCCGACAGGATTCGAACCTGTGGCCTTTGGCTCCGGAGGCCAACGCTCTATCCAACTGAGCTACGGGCGCGTATTGAGAGAAGTTTTCTAGCCTTGGGCCGCTCTCCTGTCAAGTTAAACCCGCTCCCGCCGGCTCTCGCCGGTTCTCGTTGTCGCGGGGCAAAGATATCCTTGTGCGCCGTCCCCCTTCGCCGGTTCCTCTCCCGCCCTTGACTTGGGGCGGGACATAACCGAAGATACACGATGTCACTGTTGCCCGCGCGTTATCCGCGTCCGCGGGCGTTCCCGAATACCGCACATGCAAGGAGGCCCGTATGAGCAACCAACTGACCTGGCATGGACACGCCAACTTCCAGATCCAATATGACGGCGTCAATATCATCGTCGACCCGTTCTTCACGGGCAACCCCAAGGCCACCAAGAAGCCGGAAGGCATCGACAAGCCCGATATCGTGGCCGTCACCCACATGCACGGCGATCATTCCGGCGACGCCGTCACCATCGTGAAAAACACCGGCGCGTTTCTCGCCACCTGTGTGGGCGTTGGCGAGCAGTTCCAGGCCCAGGGCGTTCCGGCGGAGCAGATTATCAACGGCCACGGGTTCCAGATCGGCGGAACCGTCACCTGCAAGGGCGTCGCCATCACCATGACCCAGGCCTTCCACACCATCGACGGGGTGGCGCCGGTGGGGTACATTTTTACCTTCCCCAGCGGATACACCGTGTACCACGCGGGCGATACGGGCATTTTCGGCACCATGGGCGTTTTCGGCGAGCTGTACGACATCGACCTCGCGCTGCTGCCTGCGGGCAGCTGCTACACCATGGACGTCAAACAGGCGGCGTACGCGGCCAAACTCCTTAAAGCCAAGACCGTGATTCCCATGCACTGGGGCACGTTCCCGGTCATCGCCCAGACCATGGACGACTTCCCGGCGGCGGTCGCCAAGCAGGCCCCCAATTGCCGCTGCATCATCATGAACCCCGGGGAAACCATCGCCCTGGATTAGGACGGCTGATCGCACGGCGGGTCTTCCCGCCTGGAAAAACGGCAGCCCCCGGCATATCACAATGCCGGGGGCTGCTGTTATTGGAGGGGCTCCCCGCCGGGCGCCTCCGCAACGGATCACCCGGTCTTTCGGGCGTGCATGGCCTTGAGATGGTCGAGCGTGGTGGCGGGCACCAGCGCGGCGATGTCGTCCCAGAGCTCTTTTTGCAGCAATTCCCTGATGCGCGAGGCGCTTATGGCGGTATTGCCGTGCGTCAGGCGGGGGATCTCGACGCACCGGATGCCGCAGGCGGGCAGCAACTCTTTTTGCTGCTGATGGTACGAGCGGGTCACGGCGCAAAAGGGTTCCTCGCCGAAAAACCGGACGGAAACGCCCAGCGACGGCGCGATAAAGGTACCGAAGATCAAAATATCCAGCGTGCTGTCCGGCTCGTAGTCTATCTGGTCCTTCACGAAATATTCGGGCAGCGACACGGAGGAAATGATGAATGTGCCACTCGGCGCCACGCGGACCCTGTCCCCGAACCGCGCGACACCGGCCAGCAGCATGGCGGCCCTGTCCTTGGTGCTGAAGAATGATTTATCCTCTTCCACCAGGAAGATATACAAACGGTCCACCTGACGCAGGGCCGTTTCAATCACATGCTGGTGGCCCCTTGAAAAGGGGTTGCAGTTCATGACGATCGCTCCGGTCGTCTTCCCTTCGGCCGCCGGAAAGCGGGGAACGGACGAGAGCCACGCGTTGCAATGGATGTTCTCCCGCGCGAGCCGCCGGACAGTATCCAGCAAATCTTCCATGGCCAGGGTGTAAACGTCCTTTGCGGCATGGTCCGCGATGTGGCGTATGCATTCGGTATGGATCGCCCGCGCGACGCATTCGTTCCCGCGAAAGGTAACGTGCGTCGGGTTGTGAAAGACCTCGCCCCACTCGTGGGGCCGCTGAAAATGCGGTTGCAGGTCAAAGACGGGCAGGCCGTTTGCCCGGCAGGCATCCAGAGTCTCCTTGTTCAGCGCCACGCGTCTGGCCGCCATGCCCTCGTCGTAGCCGACGGCGCCCGACATCCAGGCCGAATCGTCCAGCATGCTTTTCTCATGGGCGGAAGGGGCGAGCACGGCAAAAATTTCGGGCATGCAGAAAACGGCGAAATGGACCTTCCGCTGCAGGCAAAGGGCCTGGACGGCCCTGAGTATGTTGATGTCCATCCCGTGGGACAGCGGGACGGACAGCATAATGAGGACGTCGTCCGGCGCGAAGGTCCCGTCAAGGACTGTGCGGTACAGGTTGAGCAGGGTTGATCCGGGGACGCCGTAATTATGGACGTTGTATCGTTTGACCGGCGGTTTTTCGCCGTCTTTTCCGTTGCACAGGCGTTGCAGGCAACTCGGGACCGTGTATGCGTCGTCGCAAAAGGTGCCGTAGGCGTAGCTCGGCCCGACGACATGGATGACGTTGTCGCAAACGGCGTTCTGGTCCGTGGTGACGCGGATGCCGTTCCTGACATGCAGAACCGGGGGCTCGTCAACATCGACCAGTTGGAAGGAGCGTTTCCGCAGCAGACTGGAGGCGCCGCCATGCAACAGGGCGGCATGATGCTCTTTTGAAAATTGCGGGTGGCCTGTGAAAACAGCCTCGTACGTCCGCCATGAATTGGCCGGGGCGGCTTCCTTCGCGGCGGCGTTCTTGCGGTCAGCCATGAACGCCGCATGGGTCAGGGTGATATCCGCCGTGTCTTCCGCATGCCCCATGAACGCGCGGAAAAAAATGACGGGCGTGAAATCCGGGGCGTTGCCGTGCAGATGCGGGAGAAGGACGGCGGCCGTCCGGCCGTCGGCGATGATGGCGTCGTACCCGCCCTGGGCAAGCCTTTCGGGCGGGAAGACCCGTACCCCTTCGATCACCGTCCCCCAGGCGTCGTTGTCCGGGGAGACGAGACCGGCGACGGCGACGGTGTGCCCGTATTCGTCAAGTTTGGGCCGGAGAAGGTGGGCATACTGGTTTTTCGCGCCGTAAACCAGAACGGTTTTTCCCGCGAGGCCGGAAAAAAGAGCGTTGTAATTTTTCGTGCCCGGCGCGCCTATTCCCCATCCGGCGTGGGGCAGCAGGCAGGTCAGCTGCCCGGTGGGCAGCAGCACGGGTAACGGATTGGCGGCAAGTTTCGCCAGGCGGGCAAACGCCTTCCCATAGGCCTCTTCCGCCAGGATAACGACGGTGTCGCGGGGGATTTCGGAGAATTTTTGGAGGAGCCGCCGCGTTTTTTCCCGGTCTTTTTTGGCAAGGGACAGGGGGAGGGCGGTGAAGGAGGCGGCGGTGGCCCGGATGATCGGTATGGCTTCGGACAGGCCGAGCCGGTCAAGGGCCGCGTTGCCGAGAAGCAAGGCGTTTTTCCTGCGGAAGACGCGGGTCAGCTGCTCTTGCGTCCGGATAAGCGGCACAAGAGGCGTTCGCGGCATCAGTTCCCGGTGGACTGAAAACAACGGCGGCGGCGCGGTTTGGGGCATGGCGGCTCCTGCGGCAAATTTCCGTTGGCAGGCCATGCGCTGGGCATGGCGTATTGTATCAGCGCTAAAATATGCTGAAATTGTTTTTTTGTCAGGAGGGCGCGTTGCGGGGAAGAGGGGTGCTGTGGCGAGGGATTTGCCGCGCCGGGGGCAGGCTTTTGGAACGGTTTGCCTCCGATTTTTAGAGAAGCGGGCTTCTTAGAAAAATCTCCGGCAAACCGTTCCAAAAGCCTGCCCCCGGCGACCATCAGTGGTGCGGGCGCGTATCGTGAAGACACTGGACTCGGTTCTCTCGACGTGGGAGGGGTGCATGGGGATGCGATCAGAAACATTAAAGGCACGCTATACCCAAAGCCCACGCCTGGATCGAGTGTTACAGGCGCTTTTTGTATGCGAAAACCTCCCGCTCGGCGGGAGGTTTTCGCATACAAAAAAGAGGGGGCCATGAAGGCCCCCTCAGGGTTCGCTATCTGCTTTTCTTCCGCTCTTTACGGCACCATGGGGGCCAGCATCAGGCCGGTTTCAAGCGGCAGGCCGTGCATGAGGTTGGCGTTGGCGATGGCCTGGCCGGACGCGCCCCGGCACATGTTGTCGATGGCCGAGACGATGATGAGCCGGTTTATGCGCGGGTCGTGCACCAGGCTGATGTCGCAGAACATGGTGCCGCGTACGTTGCGCAGTTCCGGCATGGCGCCCTTGGGCAGCACGCGCACGAAGGTATGCGGCTCATATGCCGCGACATAAGCGTCGTACACCGCGTCAAAGGAAACGTCCTTCGCGAGTTGGGTGTAGATCGTGGCGAGGATGCCCCGGTTAATGGGCAGCAAATGCGTGTTGAACGACAGGGTGACGGCTTTCCCGGCCACCAGGGAGAGCTCCTGCTCGATCTCCGGCGTATGGCGGTGTTTGGTGAGGTTGTAGGCCTTGAAGGTATCCGCCACCTCGCAGTAGAGGGAGCCGACAACGGCCTTGCGGCCAGCGCCCGTGGTGCCGGATTTGGCGTCTATCACGATGCCGTCGGGATCGATGAATTTGTTTTTCAGGGCCGGGGCCAGCGCCAGGATGGAAGCCGTGGGATAACAGCCGGGGTTGGCGATGAGCCGGGCCGCGGCGATCTCCTTGGCGTACAGTTCGGGCAGGCCGTAGACCGCTTCCTTGAGGAGGAACGGCTCGGCGTGCTGCGCCTTGTACCATTCCTCAAAAACCGCCACGTCGCGCAGCCGGAAATCCGCGGAAAGGTCGATGATGGCCACGCCCTCGGCCCGGAACGCGGCGGCCATTTCCATGGCCACGCCGTGCGGCACGGCCAGAAACACCACGTCGCACTCTTTGGCGAGGGTCGCGGCGTCGGGTGCGGTGATGACAAGTTCCCCGGTGGCGAAACCCTGCATGAAGGGGTAGATGTCGCGCACCTTTTTGCCCGCGTCCGAGCGGGAGGTAACCGCCACAAGGGAGATGGAGGGGTGGTTTTCAAGCAGGCGGACAAGCTCCATGCCTGTGTAGCCGGTAACGCCGACGAGTCCGGCCCGGATCTGTGCCATGGCGAATTCCTTTTCTGAAATCGTTGCAAAAGCGGCGCGCTGGGAGCCGTTGCACTGTTATTTTGTTTTGAGCACGTACTTCATGCGCAGTTCATAGAGCAGGCCTTCCAGCAGCTTGGATTCCTCCTCGTCGATACTGGCCTTGGTCTTGTCGCGCAGCATGCTCAAAACGTCAATGGTGTGTTTGGCCATAAGAAGATTTTCCCGGGTCGCGCCGGTGTCCGGGTCCGGCACTTCGCCCAGCTGCACCAAACCGCTGGAAGCGATGGACAGGATAAACGTCGTGAACGTGACTTTGGGCATGGGGCCGCAGCCAGCGGTTTTTTCGGTGTCGCTCATGGGAATCTCCTTCTTCCGTCAAGAATAGCCTTTCCCTCAAGAGGGTCAAGTATTTATGGGAAATCAGAGGCCGCGCACGTAATCCTTGAACAGGGCCGCGAACCGCTCCACGTCCGCGCGGGTGACCCCGTTGTGCGTCACGAGCCGGAAGGGACCCGCGTACGGGCTGGAGATTTTAAAGCCCCTCTCCAGCATAAAGGCCCCGAAAGCCTGATTGTTGAAACCCTCGATCTTCGGCTCCCAGAAGACCATGTTGATCCGGATTTTCGCCTGATCCACCGTGACGCCGGGAATTCCCGCGAGGAGTTTGCCCAGCAGGCGGGCGTTGTCATGGTCCTCGCCGAGGCGTTTGGTCATCTCGGTCAGGGCAAGGATGCCGCAGGCCGCCAGCACCCCGGCCTGGCGCATGCCGCCGCCGAGCACCTTGCGGCAGCGGTGCGCTTCCGCGATGAAGTCCTTCGGCCCGCAGATAAGGGAGCCCACGGGCGCGCACAGCCCCTTGGAGAGACAGCAGGAAACCGTGTCCACGCAGTCCGCGATGGCTCTCGCGGAGACGCCCAGCGCGGTCGCCGCGTTAAAGATGCGCGCCCCGTCCAGGTGCACCCGGAGGTTGTATGTGTCGGCGGCCGCCCGCACGGCCTTCATTTCGTCCAGGGTGACCACGTCGCCGTTGCCCAGGGCGTTTTCCAGGCAGACGAGGGTGGTGCGCGGGTAATGGGCGTTGCCCGGGTCGCGCCGCAGGCGGTGGACGTCGTCTGCGGTGAGCTTGCCGTCCGGGTTGTGGGCCGTCATGCAGCTCACGCCGGAGAGCCGGGCCGCGCCGCCGCCCTCGTTAATGAAAATATGGCTGCCCGCCGCCGCGATGATCTCATCTCCCGGCCGGGTCTGGGCCATGATGGAGGCCTGGTTGCCCATGGTGCCCGTGGGCACGAACAGGGCGGCTTCCTTGCCGAGCATGTCCGCGGCCAAGGCCTGCAATTCGTTGACGGTCGGGTCGTCGCCGTACACGTCGTCGCCCACAACGGCGCGGCTCATGGCCTCGCGCATGGCGTCCGTGGGCTGGGTGACCGTATCGCTGCGCAGATCGATGATATTCATGGCATCTCCGTGATAAAGCGGATTCCCCGTGAAAGGGTATCCGCTCGTAATGGTTTGAAAATTTTTCGTGCCCGGACCTTTACGGACCAGGCGCTTACGGAAGCCCGTTGACGCGGGCCTCTTCATACGCGGCCATGGCCTGTTCCAGGTAGTCGCGCGCGCCGATATGGCCGCCCAGCGCCCTGTAGGACGCGGCCGTGGCGTACAGCCCGGCGGCGACGTCCGCGTAATCCACCCAGCCCATGTGGCCCAGGCGGATGACCGAGTCTTTCATATGGCCCATGCCCGCGGCCATGATGATGCCATACTGCTCCGCCGCGTGGGCGAGCAGAGGGCCGGAGGTGATGCCGCTCGGCAGGAGGAAGCTGGTCAGGCCCCAGGTGTAGCTCCGTTTGGACAGAAGCTGGAAGCCCATGGCGGTGATCCCGGTCCGGGCCATGCAGGTCAGGGCCCATTGTTTGGCGAACACGGCGTCCAGCCCGTCCTCCAGCAGCATGGTGAGGCTTTCGTTCAAACCGTAGAGCAGGTTGATGGCCGGGGTGAAGTTTGTCTGGTCCTGGGCCAGGGACTCGCGTTCCTTGGCCAGGTTGAAATAAAAATCGCGGCAGGGGACGGTGGCCGCCTTTTCCCAGGCCCTGGCGGAAAGCGCGATGAAGGAAAGGCCCGGCGGGAGCAGAAGACCCTTTTGCGAGCCCGTGAGCAGGCAGTCTATGCCCCACGCGTCCATGGGGCAGGGGGAGATGGACACGGCGGAAACCCCGTCCGCGACCAGCAGGATATTCCGTTTTTTCGCGAGAGAGGCCAGTTCCTTCACGGGGTGCATGGCGCCGGTGGATGTTTCCGATACCTGGACCAGGATGCCCGCAATGCCCGGCGTGGCGTCCAGCAGGTTTTCCACGTCGGCAACAACGGCGCCTTCACCCCAGGGCACGGAATGGGTGACGGTTTTCACGTCCAGGACCTTGCAAATATTCCCCCAGCGCTCGCCGAACTTCCCGGCTTCGATGACGAGGACGGTCTCCCCGGCGGCAAAGAGGTTGGCCACAGCCGCCGTCATGGCGCCGGAGCCGGAGGCCGCCAGGGAAATGACCGGCTGCGCCGTGCCGAAAAGAGTTTGCAGGTTGCCCTGCACTGCATGCAGGAGTTTTTTGAACTGGGGTTTGCGGTGGTGGACCATATCCTGCGCCATGGCGAGGCGCACCCTTTCCGGCAGTTGGGTCGGGCCGGGGGTCAGCAGACGGGCTTTGTGCAGCATGGGCGTTCCTTTTGCGCGCGGTCGGGCAAGGGCGGCGCGTGATTTTCTGCAAAAGGAAATACCGCATCATCCCTTTTTCGTCATCTTGAATATTCCCGCAGCCAATGCTAGCTGTGAATGTCTTCAAGGGGGAATATCATGGCGCAACAGGATGGGACTGCTTCAAAAACGCCCTGGTATCAAAAACCGGGCGGTATTCTGTTTATCCACTTTTTGCGGGTGGTTCTGCTCGGGTATATCGCGGGGCCGCTCGTCACCTCCTTTGCCGTGGCGTTCGAGGAACCGGCCGTCACCCTCCCGCTGGCCCTTGCGGGCGGGCTTGTCTTCGGGGGGCTCGGCACCGTGGGGAAAAATCTCCCGCCGGATGTTCCGGGCCGTTACCTCCTGCCGCTCTGTTTCGCCTGGGTGCTGTTCCCGGCGTTTTTCCCGTTCATCCTTATCTCGAGTTTCAGCGGGGCGGCGTTGTCGGCCCTGCGGTTTTTGCCGAGCGTCTATATTTTCGGCCTGCTCACGGGGTATGTGGCGTGCGAGCGGCGCCGGGCGGACAGAGTGCGGTTCGGTGCGATGGGCTGGGCCGTGTTCGGCGTTCTGCTGGCGCTGCCCCTCGTGCATATCGGCTACGGCGCGTATCAGGATGCAACATACGCCGCCAAGCGCGGCCACGGATTCGAGCGGGTGGGCGGGTTTTCCAGCACCGATTTGAAGCCGTACGACCCGCGCGTGCCGGATGCCATTACGCTCCGCCTGGGCGAGCCTGCGGCCTTCGTCATCCGGGGCACGGACAACCTGCCCGTGCTGGATGGGGCGGAAGCCGCCTTTCCCGTGTACGCGGCCTTTGCGGCGGCCTGTTATCCGGATTTGCCGCCCCTCGGTGAAAAAGAACTGGAGCGGTACGATTACCGGAAGCCCGACAAGGGCGCGCTCACCTTCACCAACACCATCTACGCCTTTGAGCGGCTGCTGGGCGGCTCCGTGGATATTTTCTTCGGCGCGCATCCGTCGGAAGATCAGATGCGGATGGCGGCGACGAACGGTAAGGAGTTGGTGCTCACGCCCATAGCCAGGGAGGCCTTCGTCTTTTTCGTGAACGAGGCGAACCCGGTTGACGGGCTGACGTCGCGGCAGATACGGGACATCTACGGCGGCAAGGTGCGCAACTGGAAAAAGCTCGGCGGGCAGGATGCGGACATTATCGCGTTCCAGCGGCCGGAAGGTTCCGGCAGCCAGACCATCATGCGCCGCTTCATGGGGGACGCGGCAATGGAAGCGCCGCTGGAGGACCGCTACGTCGGCGGCATGGGCGGCATTGTGGAGCGGACGAGTTCGTACCGCAACGCGCCTTCGGCCATCGGGTATTCCTTCCGCTTTTTCCTGACCGGGATGGGGAAACAGCCGCGCATCAAAACATTGGCCGTGGACGGGGTGGCTCCCACGCCGGAAACGATTATGTCCGGCGAGTACCCGCAGGTGGTCAATCTGTATGCGATTATGGTCAAGGGCAACGCCAACCCGAACGTCGCGCCATTTCTGGAGTGGATGCGGGGCGAACAGGGGCAGGAGCTGGTGGAGAAGGTCGGGTACGTACGGCTGCGCTAGTCCCTAACCTCAGTGCGCCTCATTCCAGTTCTTGCCCGTTCCCCAGTCCACGGCGAGCGGCACCTGCATATTTTCACCGGCGGGCGCGGCCTTCGCCATAAGCAGAGCCATGCGTTCACCGGCTTTTTGGGCGTTGGCCTCGGGCACCTCCATAATCAGTTCGTCGTGGATCTGCAGGAGCAGACGGGCGTCCAGGGCGGCGAGTTCCGCGTCGTTCGCGATGGCGAGCATGGCTATTTTGATGACGTCCGCCGCGCTCCCCTGGACCCTGGCATTGATGGCCTGGCGCCGGGCCTGGGAGCGGAGCTGGTTGTTCTCGGACATGATGTCCGGGATATACCGGCGGCGGCCCGCCATGGTGGTCACGTACCCGCGCTCGCGGGCGCCCTTTTCCACGGCATCGTAAAAAACGCGCAACGCGCCGAGCCGCTCGAAATACTTCTCGATAAAAGCCTTGGCCTCCTTCACCGAAATGCCGAGATCCTGCCCCAGCTTTTGCGGCCCCATGCCGTAGATCAGGCCGAAGTTGATGGTCTTGGCGTGGCGGCGCTGGTCCGGCGTGACGGAGGACGGGTCCACGTCAAACAGCAGCGAGGCCGTGCGGCTGTGGATGTCCTCGCCCTTCTGGAACGATTCGGTGAGGATGGGGTCCTTGGCCATATGGGCCAGGATACGCAGTTCCACCTGGGAATAGTCGGCGGAGACCAGCAGCTTGCCCGGGGAGGCGATGAAGCAGGCCCGCATGCGCGGCCCGAACTCCCCGCGTACCGGGATGTTCTGTAAGTTGGGATTGCTGGACGACAACCGGCCCGTGGCCGTGGCCAGCAAATTGAAAGTGGTGTGGATGCGGTCGTCTTTGTCCGCCAGGCGGGGCAACGGCTCCAGGTAGGTGGAGCGCAGTTTTTCCAGGGTCCGGTATTCCAGAATGGCATTGATGATGGGATGCTTATCGATAAGTTTCTCAAGTGCTTCCTGGGAAGTTGAGGCTGCGCCGCCCTTGGTTTTCCCGGCTTTAGGCAGGTTCAGGCGGGAGAAGAGCACGTCCCCGAGCTGCTGGGAGGAGCGGATGTTAAACGGCCCTTCCGCCAGTTCATAAATACGCTTTTCTTTCACGTCCAGGTCGGCCTGCACATGCGCGAGAAAATCCGCGAAGGCCGCGCGGTCGATGCGCACCCCGGCTTCCTCCATGGCTTTGAGGACCGGGATGAGCGGCATTTCCAGATCCCGCATGAGGGAATCCTGCTCGGCGGCGGCCAGGCGCGCGGCCAGTATCGCGTACAGGTTCAAGGCGAAGCGGGCCGGGTCATCCGTGGGCGGCGTTGTGTCCGCCACCTGCTCGGCCCAGCGCCGCATGAGGTGCGGGAAGGAATAGTCGCGGTCTTCCGGGTTCAGGAGGTAGGCGGCCAGCGAGAGATCGAAGCAGCGGCCTACCGGGATGGCTTTCCAGGCAGGGTCGGCGGTATACAGCGCTTTGAGGTCCGGGGTGACGAGCCGTTCCGGCAGGGCGGCGGCGACGTGCGCCGCAAGGTCCTTCCCGCTGCCCGTGAACAGGACGGACGTGTTCCCGACCGCTACGGCGATATGGTTGGCGTCCTTGTCCGGCAAGACGACGGCCACGGTTTTCCCGGCAAGGTCCGGCAAGGCCGCGACAGTGGCGGCCACGGGCAGATCGAGGGTGGGCTGGGGCGCGGCGAAGTCGAACAGGGTGCCTTGCCCCATGGGTTGAGGCGCGGCCGGGGCGGTTTCCGTTTGCGGGGAAGAAGGTTTGTCCGCCGCGAGCAAGGGGAGTTCCGCCGCCGGAGCGTCCGCCCGTCCCGTGGGAACGGATGTGGCGGGAGCGGCAGGCGCGGGTTTGGGCGGCGTGAGCGTGCCGTCCTGCCGGATGAACCCGGCCCGCTCCATGGAGGCGAGTTCCCGCAGCAGGGACCGCAGTTCGTATTCCTCGATAATTTTCGTGGCGGCGGCCATGTCCATGGGCCGGACCGAGAGGTCCGCGTCCGTCAGGGCCAGGCAGGTGTCTGTTTTCAGGGTGGTGAGCTGGCGGTACAGGAAGGCGTCGTCCATTTTCCCGTCCAGCTTTTTGGCGATTTTCGGCGGCACGGCGGCGAAGCGGTCCCGGATTTCCTCCAGGGAGGTGAAGGTCTTGAACAGCTCGCTCGCGGTTTTGGGGCCGACGCCCGGCACGCCGGGGATATTGTCGCTGGAATCGCCGATAATGGCCTGGTAGTCCGGCCAGGAGGAAGGCTCCATGCCCTCGGCTTCCCGGAAGCTTTGCAGGGTGGTCAGCTTTTCCTCCTTGGTGCCCGGGTCCCAGAGGACCACGTTTTCCGCCAGGCACTGCTTGAGGTCCTTGTCCGCGCCGACGATGACCACGGGGCGCTCGCTTTTGAACCGGGCGGCGAGAGAGGCGATGCAGTCGTCCGCCTCGCAGCTTTCGGAGACGATCACGGGCAGGCCGAGCGCCCGGAGCAGATCGCGCACCGGTTGCAGCTGGGCCACCAGCCCTTCCGGCGTTGCGCCGCGCTGGGCCTTGTAGGCCGGGAACAGCTCGTGGCGGAAGTTCGGGCCCTTGCCGTCCATGATAAAGGCGAAGCGCGCGGGCTTTTCCTCCCGCAGGAGTTTCAGCACGATGCGCGCGGTGATGAACAGCGCGTTGGTCGGCGTGCCGTCGGACCGGGCCATGTCCTGGTAAGCGTAAAACCCCCGGAAAATAAAGGCCGTGCCGTCCATGAGAAACAGGGGGTCAGCGGAAAAATTCAGTCTGGTGCGTAGCGCCATTGGTTCCCTCGTGTTGTGAGCCGGAAAGCGATGTGATGGTCTTGCACGGCATAATTGCGTATTCTGCCACCGGATGCAAAAAGTATTTTCCGGGGGCCGCGCGCGGTGCATTTGTTTACAATTGCCGCAACAGCCGCGCATCCCTGTCGGGGTTGCAAGGGCAAAGCCCCTGCCCGGAGGCGCCATGACCAGATTCAAAAAAATGAAGCAGCGGTTGGAAGCCCTGCTCCTGCCCCCGGCCTGGCCGGAGGATGCCAAAAGCATCCCGGAAGACGCGGCGGCCGTTACCGGCATGGAGGCGGTCAGCCCGCTTCTGGCGCTGCTGCCGCGCGGCGGGCTGCTCAAGTGGCGGGCCGTGATTCTGCTGGGCCGGGTCACGGCGGCCCTCGCGGCGGGTTCCTCCCAGGATTCCCCCCATAATTCCATGCCCGGCTCTATGGAGGACGCGCGGACCGTCATGCGGCGCTGCATGTGGCATTTGAACGAGGATTCCGGAAACATGGGCTGGGGCATCGCCGAAGCCATGGGCGAGATCGCGGCCAAAAGCCCGCTCCTGGCAAGGGAATACGGCCGGGTTATCCTGTCCTACGCGAGAGACACGGGCTTCGCGGACAATTTCATCGACCACGCGGCGCTCCGGCGCGGGGCCTATTGGGCCATCGGGCGGTTTGCGCCGCGTTACCCGGCATACAGGGGGGAAGCCGCGGAACTGCTGCTCGCCGGGTTGCGGGACGAGGACGGCCAGAGCCGGGGCATCGCGGCCTGGGGTCTGGGAAACCTCGCGGCCGCCGGGAGCTTTCCGGATGCCGGGGCGCGGGAGAAAGTGAAGGCGGCGCTCGCCGGAGTGGGGAATCAGGACCCCTGCGAGGTCCTGGAAGGGCTGCACTGCCGCGTCGAACCTGCCGTGAGCTTTGCGCGCCAGGCGCTGAACAGGCTGGAAGACCGTGGCGGGGGTTGAAGGGGTTTTGCCTCCGGTTCCGCGTTCGCGCGGAGTTTCCGGGTGAGACGTCTGGCGAGCAGCGCCACAAGGGCCCCGGCAAGCCAGCCGGCCAGAACGTCGCTGGGGTAATGCTTGCCGAGGTACACGCGGGAATAGCCGACAATAAGCGGCATGGCGTAAATCACGGGGCTGAGCGGCGGGCACAGGGTCGCGGCGGTCACCGCAACGGCCATGCTGTGGGCGGCGTGCCCGGAATAAAACGAGTCCGCTCGGTGTTTCCACGGCTTGAACATTTCGGGATTCTGCTTCCAGCCTTCTTTGGTCTGGTAATGAGCAAAGGGAAGACTCTGGTAGGGACGCAGCCTGCCGATGTGGTCCTTGACCGCCACGGTGACGAGGTCCGTCACGCCGGCGGTGGCCAGGATCAGGGCGCTGCCGACCAGCACGGGCCGCACGGAGTTCCATTTCACCCCGCGCCGCAGGGCAAAGAGCATCCAGAGGACGAACGCGGCGATACCCAGCGTCCAGAGTAGCCAGGTCAGGGAGAACACGGGCATTATCACGTCAAAGAGATCGTTACGGAACCCGTTGATAGCGTAAAATATATCTTTATCCCATTCGGGAATGGCCTGGATCATAGGAGGACGCTGTTTCCTTTGCGCATTGAGCGGGAACGGATCAGTTCAGGATGTACCGCATGGGGTTGACGGGCACGCCGCCCACGCGGACTTCATAATGCAGGTGCGGGCCGGTGGAGCGGCCGGTGTTGCCGACTGTGCCGATGAGGTCGCCCCTGTTGACGACCTGGCCTTCCTTGACGGTTGTTTTTTCCATATGGGCGTAACGGGTGGTGATGGCGTTGCCGTGGTTGATGACCACGCAGTTGCCGTAGGCGTTTTGCCAGCCCACGGAAACGATGGTTCCCCTGGCCGGGGTAACGATGGGCGTGCCGACCCGGTTGGCGATATCGAGGCCCGCATGCAGAACGGATTGCCCGGTGAAGGGGTTGACCCGGTACCCGAAGCCCGAGGTAAGGTGGCCTTCCGCCGGCCATATGGACGGCGTCATCACCATAAATTCGCGGTTTTCGCGCAGCGCCAGAAGAATTTCCTGTTGTTTGATCTCTTCCAGGCGGACGTCCCCGGACAGGTCGTCCGCCAGGGAATGCATGCGTTTTGCCAGAAGGTCCTGGCGGTACAGCGGGATGTTGCTGAGGGAGGAGGCGTCGGCGGCCTTTTCCGCAAGGCCGGAGGTATCTGCGGGTTCCCGGTCCACGTTCATCATGACCCGGAGTTTGGCGTCAAACTGCTGCACGCGGCGCATGTCTTCCTGCAGCGACTGGAGCTTGCTGGACATGGCCACGATTTGCGCGTTCTGGCTCTGGATGGTCCTCTCCGCCTCGCTGAGCTGGTATTCGGCGGAAAGGGATTTGGGGTAAAACGACCAGAGGTAGGCCACGGCGCCGGTCAGCCCCACGAGCAGCAGCAGGAGAACGGAGATCAGCCAGCCGGAAACGCGCATATGGCCGCAGGAGCCAATGCGGTCTTTGAAGACGACGATCTGGTAATTCTTAAAAAGCATTCTGCCTCGTGCGGGGAAATGGCGCTGCGAAATACGCTCTTAGCACGTATCGTCCGCTCTGGCGAGCGTCAAGTTCGCGGGGCTCCGTCACCCTTGCGCGGGAAGGTTTTTTTCGTGAATGCCGCGCGCCGCGCCGTTTTTTACAGCCGCTCCCCAGGGCCGCCGGTCGTGGCCTTCAACTGCCAGCGGCAGAGGCCCGCCCGGATTTTTGTCAGCATGCCTTTGTGGCCTTCCGCCATGCGGCCCACATCGTCCATGATGCTGGTGCGCAGGGTCTTGCCCGCGCTGGGGCAGGGGTTTGACCAGATGGGCAGGTCCCAGTCCCTGGCGGCCTTGGCGATGGTTTTCTTCTCCACCAGCATCAGGGGCCGGATAACGAGAAGCGCGCCCTTGAAAAACTCCTCGCGCATGCTCATGCCTTCCACCCGGCCGTTCTGGCAGAGGTTCATGAAAAAGGTGGAAACAAGGTCATCCGCCGTGTGCCCGAAGGCCAGGTGCGTCAAACCGTACTGGCGGCACAGCTCGAACAGCCGTTTGCGGCGGAGCATGGCGCAGAAGAAGCAGGGGGAATCCTTGCGGTTTTCCGGCGAGTGGGCGCGCGGCCCGTGGTCCGTGGTTTCAATATGCCCGGCAACGCCCCTTTCCTCGAGCCAGCGGGTAAGCGGCGCGTGGCTGTGGGGATCGAACCCGGGGTTGATGTGCAGGGCGAGGATGCTGAACGGGAACGGCACGATGCCCTGGCGGATGCGTAATGTTTCCAGCAGCACGAAGCTGTCCATGCCGCCGGAAACCGCGATGCCCACCCGGGCGTGCGGGGTGAGCATTCCGGTCATCTGGGAAAGTTTGCCGGCGGACCGGATGCACTGTTGCTGGGCATAGGTATATTTTTGTCTCGGCATATGGTAGGAACACCTGTTGTGTAATTCATGGAGGCGTCGCGGATTGCCACGGCCCGGCAGAGAGAGCAGCCGGTCCGTCCTTGACGCACGCGCCCATTTCACATAGGCATAGCGGACGCGTCAACTTGTTTTAGCAGTCATTCGGGCTGCAATCTTTATGTGATGGAGCACAGACCTTGAATCCTTCCGAGAAAGACCCGCAGCAAGAGGCCCGGGAAAAGGCCCGCAGAAAAATTAAACTGCCCACCAAATCCGAACGCGCGGAATGTTTTTATCCCATGCTCGAAAGTTTTATCCTGCGTGACGAACTGAACGAGGTGGTCAAGAATAAAATAGCCAAGTCCTGCGAATTGATGGAAATGGGCGAGTCTCTGCATGCCAACGGGTTCGTGAAAAATAATAACGCCGCGGAACTGGCGGAACAATACGGCGAATGCGACGAAGAGGCCCTCGCCGCTCTGGCCGCGTCCGGCGCCGAGTTTTCCCTTGCCGGGCGCATTGTTTCCCACCGCTCTTTCGGCAAGGTGGTCTTTTTCCATATCATGGACGCGAGTGGCCGCATCCAGTGCTACGTCGCGCGCGAGCATATGGACGAAGAATCCTTCGCCGTGTTCCGCAAGCTGGATATCGGCGATATCGTGGGGATACGTGGCACGCTCTTCCGGACCAAAACCGGGGAGTTGACCGTGGATTGCAGGCATATCAAGCTGCTCACCCGCTCGTTCCGCACCCTGCCGGAAAAATACCACGGCCTGAAAGATGTGGAAACGCGCTACCGCCAGCGGTACGTCGACCTTATCGTGACCCCGCGCGCCCGCGAGATCGCCTTCAAGCGCATCAAAATCGTGAGCGAGTTCCGCCGGTTCATGGAAAACGAGGGTTTCCTGGAAGTGGAAACCCCCATGCTCCAGCCCATCCCCGGCGGGGCTGCGGCCAAGCCCTTCATCACCCACCACAACGCGCTGGACATGCAGCTCTACATGCGCATCGCGCCGGAGCTGTACTTGAAGCGCCTGCTGGTCGGCGGGTTTGAAAAGGTCTTCGAGCTGAACCGCAACTTCCGCAACGAAGGCATTTCCGTGCGGCACAACCCGGAATTCACCATGTGCGAGTTCTACTGGGCGTACGCCACCTTCGAAAACCTGATGGACCTGACCGAGCGCCTGTTCGCGCATCTCGCCCAAACGGTCTGCGGCGCCACGAAAATTCCGTACCAGGGCGAGGAAATCGACCTCACGCCCGGCAAGTGGACCCGGCTGACCTTCCATGAGTCGCTGGAAAAAATCGGCGGGCACAAGCCCTCGCTTTACAACGACTACCCCGCCCTGGTGGAATACATCAAGAGCCGGGGGGAAAAGGCGGTCGACGGCGAAAAGCTCGGCAAGCTCCAGGCCAAGCTGTTCGATCTGGACGTGGAACCCAAGCTGATCCAGCCCCATTTCATCTACCATTATCCCACGGACATCTCCCCGCTGTCGCGCCGGAACGAGGCCAACCCGGACCTCACGGACCGGTTCGAACTGTTCATCGCGGGCCGGGAAATGGGCAACGCCTTTTCCGAACTGAACGACCCCATGGACCAGCGGGCCAGGTTCGAGGAACAGGTGGCGGAAAAAGAAGCCGGGGACGACGAAGCCCATTTCATGGACGAAGATTACCTGCGCGCCCTGGAATACGGCATGCCCCCGGCAGCCGGACAGGGTATAGGCATCGACCGGCTGGTCATGCTGCTCACGGATTCCGCGTCCATCCGGGAAGTTATTTTGTTCCCGCAGCTGAAGCCGGAAGCGTAGGAAAGGCATTCATACTAACCAGGACGTGCTTTTGCGTTTCGAACTGTTTGTCGCACTACGATACCTTTTGGGCCGGCGCACGCAGGCCTTTATTTCCGTCATTTCGCTTATTTCGACGACGGGCGTGGCCATTGGCGTGGCCGCGCTCATCATCGTCACGGGCGTTATCAACGGGTTCACCACGGACTTGCGGGACAAGATCGTGGGCGTGAACGCGCACGCCATGGTGTTGTCCGCCACCAACATCATGCCCCAGCAGACGGGCTCGGACCAGTTCGAGTACGGGACGGACAGCCTGGAGAGCATCATGAACCGCGTGCGGGCCGTGCCCGAGGTCACCGGGGTCATGCCGTTCATTTATTCGGAACTGATGATTTCCGGCCCCAGGGGCATCAAGGGGCTTATTCTGCGCGGGGTTGATCCCGCGACCGCCAAGAACGTGCTGCACGGGATCGTGACGCGGATCACCAAGGGCGATTTCGCGGACATCGCGCCGGAAACCGGCCTGCCGGGCATTATCATCGGCAAGGAACTGGCCGCGCGGATCGGCGCGACCGTCGGCTCGCGGGTCAATCTGCTCGCGCCCACGGCCCAGAAAGGGACTGCCGGGTTCACCCCGCGCGTGAAAAGCGTCAAGGTGGCGGCCATTTTTTCCACCGGCATGTACGAGTATGACTCCTCCCTGGGGGTCGTGTCCCTGGAACTGGCCCGCGATCTTCTGGGCCGCCCGGAGGGCGACTGGGTGACCGGGCTGGAACTGACCGTGACGGACGTCTACAAGGCGGACAGAATCGCGGAACAGGTGGGCATGGACCTCGGCCCGCCCTATTACGTGCGCAACTGGATGGAAATGAACGCCAGCCTGTTCGCGGCGCTGAAACTGGAAAAAATCGGCATGGCCATCATGGTCACGCTGATTATCCTGGTGGCCTCGTTCTCCATTGTCACGGCGCTGGTTATGTTGGTCATGGAGAAAACCAGGGATATCGCCATCCTTATGTCCATGGGTGCCACGCGCCAGGCCGTGCGCCGCATTTTCATGTACCAGGGGCTGGTCATCGGCGTGGTGGGCACGGCGGCGGGATTCATTCTGGGGCTGAGCATCTGCTGGCTGCTCAAGAAATACCAGTTCATCAAACTGCCGCCGGGCGTGTATTCGCTGGATTATCTGCCCATTCTTTTGCAATGGAGCGATCTGGCGCTGGTCGCGGCCGGCTCCGTTCTGATGTGCTATCTCGCGACGCTGTACCCCGCCAACCGGGCGGCGTCGCTTGAACCCGTCGAAGCGTTGAGGTACGAGTAATGACGCCCCATCTGTACCGTTTTGACGGCGTGTGCAAGGAGTACCAGGGACCGGGAGAAATCCTGACGGTTCTGGACAATGTCTCGCTCGCCATCGGCCATGGCGAATCCATCGCCGTGGTGGGCGCGTCCGGCGCGGGAAAATCCACGTTCTTGCATCTGCTCGGCACTCTTGATACTCCTACCCGTGGAACAGTCTATTTCGAAGACCGGGACGTGACCGCCATGAGCCCGGACGAAAAGGCGGATTTACGGAACAAATCCATAGGGTTCGTCTTCCAGTTCCACCATCTCCTGCCGGAGTTCTCCACGTTGGAGAACGTGGCCATGCAGGCCGTCATCGGCGGCATGGGGCGGGAAGCGGCGTTCGCCCTCGCGGCGGATGCCTTGAAATCCGTCGGATTGCAGGGCAAGGAAAAGCAGAGCGTGACGACCCTTTCCGGGGGTGAGCGGCAGCGCGCGGCCATTGCGCGGGCCATTTTGGCAAAGCCCCGCGTGCTGCTGGCGGACGAGCCCACCGGAAACCTTGACGAAAAAACGGGCGCCGGCGTAGCCGAACTCCTGTTAACCCTTAACCGGGACCTTGGCATGGCCATGGTCGTGGTAACCCACAACCGGGATATCGCCGGCCTCATGGAACGGCGCCTGGAACTACGATCCGGAGACCTCTATGACCAGATGGGCTAAATTGGCAGGCGTATGCATGGCGGCAGCTGTTCTTCTTCTTTCCGCCCAGGTGGGGGAAGCGGCTCAGGCGGGCGGAAAAGCCCGGAGCGCCCGGGCCCAGACAGCTTCCCAGGCGGCTCCCCAAACGGCTCCCCAAGCCGCTTCCCGGGCGGGCGCGCAGGAAAAGGCCGATACCGCGAAGGTGGCCATCCTGCCGTTCCAGATCAACGCGGGGCCCGAACAGGACCGGCTTAACGACGAACTGCCCGCCATGCTCGAGCAGCGCCTTACCAGCCGGGGCATTGCCGTTATCCCGGAGCGTACGACCGTGGAGCGCATGCGCCGCGACAAAATTTCCTCCCTGAACATTGAAACGGCCCGGTCCATGGCGTCCAAACTCGGCGCGACGGCCGCGGTTTACGGCAGCTACAGCCAGGTCGGGAACACGTTCAGCATCGACGCCCGGTACGTGGAAGTCGGCGAAGGGGGCCTTGTCCGCCCCATTTTCGTGGAAAAGAACGACCCCCTCGAGCTCTTGCCCGCCGTGGAAGAGCTGGCCACCCGCATCAACAACGAAATGAAACGCCGCGAACTGATCGCGGAAGTTGAGGTGCGCGGTACCCGCATACTCGATCCGGACGTGGTGCTCATGCGCGTCAACACGCGCAAGGGCGACGTGTTGGATATGAACGCCATTGATACCGAGGTCAAAAAAATTTGGGATCTCGGCTACTTCAGTGACGTTTCCGCCTCGGTCGAACCCAAGCCTGACGGGCTGCATCTCGTGTATACCGTGCAGGAAAAGCCGCGCATCGAATCCATCGTCGTCGAAGGCAACAACGACATCGACGCCGACGATATCCTGGCGGCCATGAGCACCAGGACAGGCGCGGTCCTCAACGAAAAGCTCCTGGCCGAAGACCTGCTCAAAATCCGCGAAGTGTTCCGCAAGAAAGGGTACTACCTCGGAACCGTGGAACACAGGACCGACGCCCGCCAGGGCGGAGCCTCGGCGGCTCTTGTGCTGACCGTGCACGAAGGCAACAAACTCTACATCAAGGACGTGCGCGTCGAAGGCGTGAAGCAGCTTTCCGAGGGCGACGTCAAGGGCGAACTGTTCCTGAAGGAACGGGGCTGGCTCTCCTGGATCACCGGCACCGGCGTTCTGCAGGAGGAAATGCTCGACCGCGACGCCGCCGCCATCGGCCAGTATTACATGAACAACGGGTTCCTGGATATCGCGGTGGGCGCGGCCAAGGTGGACTACGAGGAAGACGGCATCGTCATCACCTTCCCCATCAACGAAGGGGAGCGGTACCGCGTGGGCGAAGTGGTTTACGAGGGCGACCTCATCGATACGGACGAAGCCTTCCGGAAAGTGACCGCTCTTGACGACATAGCCGAAGAGGGCGGCTGGTTCAGCCTTGCGAAAATGCAGGACGACGTGAAGCGTCTGACGGATTTTTACTCGGAATACGGCTACGCCTTTGCCGAGGTGACCCCGTTGCCCAAAAAGCGCGTGGACGAGCCGGGCGTCGTGGACGTGCACTACCAGACCAGCAAGAAGCAGAAGGTGTATATCCGCCGCGCCATTATCGAGGGCAACACCAGAACGCGCGACAACGTCATCCTGCGCGAGCTCAGGCTTTCCGACGGCGACCTGTTCGTGGGCTCCAAGCTCAAGCGCAGTATCCAGCGCCTGAACCGCCTGGACTACTTTGAAGTGGCGGAAGCCGAACTTGTCCCGACGGGCAAGGATGAGGAAGTCGACCTCGAGATCAAGATCAAGGAAAAGAGCACCGGCGCCATCTCGGCCGGGTTCGGGTACTCCACGTATTCCGCGTTCGGGGTTTCCGGCACGATCCAGGAAAAGAACCTGTGGGGCAAAGGCTATACCACGGGCATCCAGGGGTACCTGTCCGACCGGTACACGGCTTACAGCGCCTTCTTCAGCAACCCCCGCATCAACGACACCAACCTTTCCATGGCCGTTGAGTTCTACAACACGGAACAGGACTTCTACGACTACGAAAAAGATACTACCGGCGGCACGATCCGCTTCGGGTATCCCCTCGGCGAATACACCTCGGTGGGGCTCGGGTACCGCCTCGACCAGTACCGGCTGTACGATTTTGACGAAGACGCCTCCGAAATCATCAAGCGGTACGACGGCCGCCGCTGGTCCTCGGTGCTTACCGCGGGCATCGTCCGCAACACCACGGACCGCCATCAGCCCACCACCGGCACCATCAACCGGCTGGCCTTGGAATACGGCGGCGGGTTCATGGGCGGGGATGACGATTTCCTGAAGCTCATCGCCGAGCACCATACCTATTACCAGCTGCGCCAGAACCACGTTCTGCATATGCGCCTCAAGGGAGCGGCCGTATTCAAGAACGGGTCGGAAGAAATTCCGGTGTTCGAACGGTTCTGGATGGGCGGCATGGAGACGATCCGCGGCTATGCCTCGCGCGATATCGTGCCGCGCGATCCCAAGACCAACGACCGTATCGGCGGCACGCGCATGGCGTTCGGCAACTTTGAATACATCTGGACCATCGCGCCGGAAATGGGCGTGAACATCGTGCCGTTCTTCGATATCGGCGTGAACATCGACACGGACAATTCGTACAACTGGGATGACGAAATTCTCCGCTCGTTCGGCCTGGAACTGCGGTGGCGGTCCCCCATGGGCGACCTGCGCTTCGCCTACGGCATCCCGCTTGACGAAGACCGTAAGGGCAACCGCGATAGCGGGCGCTTCGAGTTCTCCATGGGTCAGTTCTTCTAGGATTCCCGGCGAGGGAACCGCTCCGGCGCGCCGGTGCGGTTCCCTCCCCCGCGACCCTCCCTCATCCCGCGATGGGGAGGGTGTTTTGCATATCAGGGGCAGACGGCCCGCCGCGCCGGAAACGGCATGGCCAGCAACGCCCCGAGGGGCAAGGTCTCCCTTGCCGGGGCGTGGGCTCCAACCCCGCCCGCCGGAACAGGGGCTTTTTGATGCAATACATATTCCGCCTGTTTATCGCCGCGTTTCTTGTTCTTGCCGGTACGGCGCTTTTTGCCGGAAACGTCCCGGCAGCCCAGCAGACATCCCCCCTTGAAACCGAATACCGGAAAACGGCGGACGATTGGCGGACCCTCCTGCGCAACGACAAGAAAGCCGCGCTGCGCGACCCCTGGCTGGCCGTCGAGAAGCGGTTTCTCGCCATCGCGGCCAAGGATACCAAGGGCGATACGGGCGCCAAAGCCCAGTACCAGGCCGGGAGAAGCCGGGAAGAGCTCGCCAGGCGGTCTTTTCTCGACGGCGACTGGCGGCAGGCCGCCAACCATTACCTTGATCTCGGCAAGAAGTACCCGCGACACAACCTGGCTGACGACGGCCTGTTCCAGGCGGCCTATATCGCGGCGAAACATCTGGACAAGCCGGAGGAAGCGCGGGACATAGCCCGGACGGTTCTGGAAAAATACCCCAAGGGCGACATGGTCAAAAACGCCCGGGAACTTCTGGCTTCCCTGCCTCAGAAGACCGCGCCGAGGGATTCGGGCGGCAAAGGAACGCAGACGCCGTCCAAACCCGCGGAAAAACCCGCCCCGGCCGCCGCTCCCGCTGCCCCCCAAACCGCTCCGCAAACCGCCCCTCAAACTGGGGGTCAAGCGAGCGCACTGGCCCGCATCTTTTGCCGGGGCACCTCAAAAAGCTCCACGGTTATCCTTGAACTGGACGGCGCGGCCCCGTTCCGCCACCAGTTCCTGGCCGCTACGGCCAAGCAGCCCGCCCGGCTGGTGGTGGATATCGACGGCGTCGCCCTGCGGCCGGAGGTCAAGCCGAGCGTGATTTTCAGCGGGATGACCGCCTCGCGGGCGCGGGCTTCGGTAACGGGCGGCAAGGGCAAAAAAGGCGTGCGCGTGGTGATCGACCTCGGGAGCGTCCGCCACTACACGGTGGATACGGGTGCGAACCCGCCGGGAATTTACGTGCAGAGCAGCATTTCCCGGGATCTCGCCGGCGGCAGAACGCCCCCGTCCGGCGGCAACGGTCCGGTGGTGCAGGGCCGGTTTTCGGCGCTCGGGCCGGGCCAGTCCGGCACGCTTATGGAACAGCTGGGCCTGACGGTTAAAACCATCATGCTCGATGCCGGGCACGGCGGCAAGGACCCCGGCGCCATGGGCAACGGGATAACCGAAAAGCACGTGACGCTGGAACTTGTGCAGATGCTGGCCGCCAGGCTGCGGAAGCTGGGTTTCACCGTGCTTTACACGCGGCAGAGCGACGTTTTCGTGGCGTTGGACCAGCGCGCGGTGCTGGCCAACAACAAGAAGGCGGACCTGTTCATTTCCCTGCACGTGAACTCCAGCACGGACAAGAAAACCAACGGGCTTGAGACCTATTTCCTCGACCTTGCCCGCACCAGCAGCGCGGCAACGGTCGCCGCGCGGGAAAACGCCGTTTCCGTCAAAAACATCAGCGATTTGCAGTTCATTTTAACGGACCTCATGCTGACGTCCAAGTTGCAGGAGTCGCAGGACCTCGCGGCAACCGTGCACAAGGGGATGTTCACGCGGCTCACGCAGGCGGGGTTCACCATGAACGACAACGGCGTGCGGTCCGCGCCTTTCTATGTGCTGATGGGGGCGCGCATGCCCGCCGTGTTGGTGGAGGTGGGCTACCTCAGCCATGCCGAGGATTCGCGGCGGATCAAGAACGACAAGTATCTGGAGCGTCTGGCGGACGGCGTCGCGCAGGGCGTTGAGGAATACAGGAACAAACTGGCCCGGTTTTCCGGGAAATAGATCCGGCCGTTACCGTTTTACGCATACGCCGCTCTCTCAGGTGCCGCCGCCGGACTGTTCACGGTAGTAGGGCCGGACGGTCCTCTCGGAAAGCCTCTGCGTTTCCCGCTGCTGCGATTCCTGCACATGGCGCATCAGATTCTTGATGTTCCTTTCGCTCGCGCGTCTCACGCGGTCCACATACAACGCTATTATGCCGGCCAAAACGCCGAAAAGTAACAGATACGCCATACGGACACCTCCCGGAAAAATTTGGGGATACCTTTGTCGAGTGTACCGTAGCAAAGGGCGTTGCGTATCACATTTATTATCAGGCGGGGCAAAACTAAGAAGACTCTAAACGTGGAGCGGCGGGTCTGGTCCTATCCCCACAGACACCAACCCGGTCGCGGCTCAGGCTGGCCGTCGGGCAAGGAAGCGTGCCAATTTCGTGCAGGGAGCGGGCTCTTTCGTCCGTGACCGGAACGAAATTGGTGCGCTGACGCAGCATCACGGCCAGCCTGAGCCGCGACCCGAGTCTAGAAACTTGACTGGGCCGAGCCATCCGCGTATTTTACGAAATTCCCGGTGTGGCGGGTGCGGCGTTGCCGTGGAACAAAACAGCAAAAAAACGGATTTTTCCGGTTAAGGAGCATAGAATGCGTAAAGCACTTTTCCTCGCGGTCGTTATCAGTCTTGTGACAGTTATTTCCGCCCAGGCCGCGGAAATAAAGATCGGCATATTCAACTCCCGCGCGGTGGCTGCCAACAGCGAACCGTTTACCGCGGCCCGCAAGAAAATAGAAAACCAGTACATGCCCGAAAAGAAGAAACTGGACGCCCAGGCCCAGGGGCTGCAGAAACAGGCCGACGATCTGCAAAAGCAGCGCTCCGCCCTGTCCCGGGAAGCCCTGACCGAGAAAAGCGATGCCTTCATGCGCGCCAAACGCAACTTTGAAGACGCTACCCAGGCATACAGCCGCAAGGTTGAAGCCGCCCTTATCCGCATCGACCAGGAATTCGGCGCGCGCATGTTCCAGGCCGCCCAGGACTACGGTATGCGTGCGGGCCTGTCCGTGCTCATCGATACGGCTGCCGGCGGGATCATCTATAACGACAAGTCCGTTGACGTGACCGACGAACTGATAAAGGAAGTCGCCCGCGTGTACCGCGAAGGCAAGCCCATCCCCGGTCAGCAGCAGCCGAAATAACGATGATGGCATTCAGAGCATCGTTTATCGCGGAAAAGCTCGGGCTCACTCTCAAAGGCGAAGACCGCGAGATTACCGGCATCAATACTTTGGAAAACGCGGGACCGGGAGACGTCTCCTTCCTGGCGAACCCCAAATACGCGCAGTTCCTGTCCGCCACGCGGGCAGGAGCTGTGATCGTTTCGGAAGAATACGCGGACAAGGTGGCGACCGCTCTTGTCAGCGCCAATCCCTACTTTGATTTCGCCCGGGCCGTCGGGTTTTTCGCCAAACCCCAGGGGTCTTTTTCCGGGGTCAGCGAGATGGCGTTTATCGACAAGGACGCGCGCCTCGGTGAAAACGTCACGGTATATCCCTTTGTCTATATCGGTCCCAGGGCCAGCATAGGCGCGAACTGCCAACTGTTCCCCGGCTGCTACGTCGGGGAGGACTGCGTTATCGGGGACGGCACGGTTCTGTACCCCAACGCCGTGCTGCACGCGGGCACCGTTCTGGGCAAGGGCTGCATCGTCCATGCCGGGGCCGTGCTCGGCGCGGACGGGTTCGGCTTTGTGCGCACGCCGTTCGGCATCCAGAAAATTCCGCAAATCGGCACGGTGGGCGTGGGCGACGATGTTGAGATCGGCGCGAACACGACCATAGACCGGGCGGTTCTCGGCGTGACGAGCGTGGGCGACAGCACTAAAATCGACAACCTTGTGCAGCTCGGCCATAACGTGGCTGTGGGCAAGGAATGCTTTATCGTGTCCCAGGTCGGCATATCCGGCAGCACCAAAATCGGGAACAAATCCACCCTGGCCGGGCAGGTGGGCGTTGCCGGACACCTGACCATAGGCGACAACGTGACCATTGGCCCCCAGTCCGGCGTTGCCAAGGATATTGCGGACAACGTCACCTGCGGCGGCTCGCCCTGCGTTGACGGCAAAACCTTTTTGCGCACCCTCACGGTCATGCCTAAGCTCCCGGATATGTACAAGCGCCTGAACCAGTTGGCGGACGAGGTCAAGGAGCTGAAAACTCTTCTGGGCAAGGAGACATCATGAGTACCGAAGCCGTGGTCAGCGAAAATGCTTTGACCATGAACATCAAAGAGATACTGAGTTGCCTGCCGCACAGGTACCCCTTTTTGCTGGTCGACAGGGTCGTTTCCTGCGTCCTGCGGGAACGCATCCACGCGTACAAGAACGTCAGCATGAACGAGCCGTTTTTCCAGGGACACTTCCCGGGCCTCCCGGTCATGCCCGGCGTGCTCATCATGGAAGCGCTGGCCCAGGCCGGGGCGCTTCTGGTTCTCGCGGACTGGCCCAAAGAGGAGATCGCGGACAGCGTCTTCCTTTTTTCCGGCATGGAGAACGTGAAGTTCCGCCAGCCGGTCGTGCCCGGCGACAGGCTTGATCTTGAATGCGTCCTGACGCGCCAGAAGCTCCAGTTGTGGAAAATGTCGGGCAAGGCCCTTGTGGACGGTAAAATCGCCGCCCAGGGCGAACTGACGGCCGCCGTGATGCGCAGAGGGGATATGTAGTGGCAACGAATATTCATCCCACGGCGCTGGTTTCCCCCAAGGCCGAACTCGGCGAGAACGTCAGCATCGGCCATTGCGCCGTGGTGGAAGCCAACGTCGTCATCGGCGATCATTCCAGCGTGGAGCCCTTTGCTTCGGTAAAGGCCTATACCCGCATGGGCAGGAACAACACCATCCATTCCTACGCCATGGTCGGCGGCATCCCCCAGGATTTGAAGTTCCACGGGGAGGAATCCTGGCTGGAGATGGGGGATAACAACCATGTGCGCGAGTTCGCGACCCTGCACCGCGGAACCGAGGGCGGCGGCGGCGTGACCAGAATAGGCAGCAACAACCTGTTCATGGCCTATATCCATATCGCGCACGACTGCCAGCTGGGCGACCGGATCATCATGTCCAACGCGGCCACGCTCGCGGGCCACGTTATCGTGGAAGACGGCGCCATCCTCGGCGGGCTGTGCGCGGTGCACCAGTTCTGCCGCATCGGCACGCACGCCTTTGTGGGCGGTATGACGGGGGTGGGCATGGATACGCCGCCCTATATGCTCGCGTCCGGCCACCGGGGGGAACTGCACGGTCCCAACCTTGTGGGCTTGCGTCGTATGCAGGTCTCCCGCGAGACCCTGGCCGCCGTGCGTTCGGCCTACCGCACGATCTGGCTTTCGGGCATTCCGCGCCAGGAAGCCCTTGAGCAGGTTGAAAAGGACCATGCCTCGGTTCCGGAAGTGCTGCGTATCGTCGCCTTTATCCGCGCGTCCGAGCGCGGCGTGCTGGCGGCGAGTTCCAAAGAAGGCAACGCGGAGTAACTCCATGGCGGACGCTCTTGGCATCGTGGCCGGGAAGGGGCAGTTCCCCGTGCTGGTGGCGCGCGGCGCCAAGGCCGCCGGCCGCTCCGTCGCCATGGTCGGCTTTTCCGGGCACACGGACCCGGCCATCGCGGGCGAGGCCGACGCCTTTACCATGCTGCATCTCGGCCAGGTGAACAAAGTCATCGAGTTCATGCACACAAACGGCGTGAAGGAGATGTGCTTCGCCGGGGCCATCAGCAAACCCAAAGCGTTGGACGTGCGGCCCGACTTCCGGGCCGTGAAGATTCTTTTTTCCTTGCGCGGCAAAGGAGATGACGCCCTGCTCAGGGCCGTCGCCGACGAGCTGGCCAAGGAAAACCTCACCGTCATCAGCCCCGTGGCCTTCGCGCCTGCCTTGCGCGCGCCGGAAGGCGTGCAGACAAAGCGCGCGCCGACTCCCGAAGAATGGGAGGACATCCGCTTCGCCTGGCCCATTGCCCGGACCATGGGCACGATGGATATCGGCCAGTGCGTCGTGGTGAAAAGCGGCATTGTCACGGCAGTGGAAGCCATTGAAGGCACGGACGCGACGTTGGAACGCGGCGGCGCGCTCGGCGGCAAGGGGTGCGTCGCGCTCAAGATTTTCAAGCCCGGCCAGGACGACCGCATGGATCAGCCCGCCATGGGGCCGCAGACGGTGCGCGTTATGGCGAAGCTGGGGTACGGTTGCTTGGCGTATCAGGCGAAAGACGCGTTGTTTTTCGATATTGAAGAGGCCGTGCGGGTGGCGGACGCGGCGGGTATCGCCATCGTGGGGCTGAATCCCGACGGGATGTAAGATACTGAGGGCGGCGGGCGGGAACGCGAAGGTTGTACCCCGGCCGGGAAGGGTTTTGGGCGCTTCCCCCTCCGATTTTTATGTCGGCGGACCACGGACAACACGCCTGCCCCTACAGGGCCGCCGACGGAAAAATCTCCGGGAAAAGCGCCCAAAACCCTTCCCGGCCGGAAATTACCCGCCGCTGACTCGAAAAAGAAAAGACAAAAAAATCAAACGCAAAGCGCCTGCTGTACATCGGCAGGCGTTTTGCGTTTTTATCTACCCTATCGCGGGTAAAGGAAGGGAGGGGGTCTGGGGGAGGGGAACCATCAGGGCTTCAAGCCCTGTTGGTTCCCCTCCCCCAGCTCATTCCCCCAGGGATTCGGCCGCCAGTTCGCAGGTGATGGCGACGCCGAGGGGGAGGGCGGCTTCGTCGAGCATGAAGGCGCCGGAATGGAGATAGGTCTGCGGGGCGCCGGGGGCGCGCGCCCCCAGGTTCCAGAACACGCCGGGGGCCTTTTCCAGCATGATGGCGAAATCCTCGCCGCCCATGGAGGGCTCGGCTATGGTGCGCAGGTGCGATTCCGGGATATGGCGCAAGGCGGCTTTCCTGAGTTTTGCAACCCAGGCGGGATCGCAGGAAAGCGGCGGGGACCCTTCGAACAGGGTCAGGGTCGCTTCGCCGCCGAACATGGCTGTGGTGTGGTCGATGATGGCGCGGATGCGGGCAAAGGCTTTTTCGCGGGTCTCCACCTTGAGGGTGCGCAGGGTTCCTTCCAGCACCACCTGCTCCGCGATGACGTTGAACGCCACCCCGCCGGTGATTTTGCCGATGGTGATGACGGCGGAATCCAGCGGGCCGACGTTGCGGGAAACAAAACTTTGCAAGGCCGTCACGATATGCGAGGCGATCAGGACGGCGTCTATGCCGTGGTGCGGCTCCGCGCCGTGGGACGCCTTGCCGTTGACGGTGATGGTAAAGGTGTCGCTGGCGGCCATGAGCACGCCCGCGCGCGTGCCGATGCTGCCGGTCTCCAGGTTGGTCATCACATGCAGGGCCGCGAGGCCGTCCACGTCATCCAGCTTGCCGGCGGCGGTAAAGGTCCGCGCCCCGGCAAGGGGCTCCTCGGCGGGCTGGAAGAAAAATTTGATCCGCCCGGCAAGGTTTTTTTTATGCTGGGCCATGACCTTGGCGACGCCGAGCAGGATGGCGGTGTGCGCGTCGTGGCCGCAGGCGTGCATGACGCCTGTTTTGCGGGAGGCAAAGGGCAGGTTCGTGGTTTCCGTGCCGGGCAGGGCGTCCATGTCCGCCCGCAGGCCGAGGGTTATGCCGGGCCGGCCGGTTTCCAGCACGGCCATGACCCCGGTTGCGCCGACATATTCCGGCTCGTAGCCGAAATCGCGGAGCTTGTCCGCGACAAAAGCCGCGGTTTCCCGCTCCTGAAAGGCCACTTCCGGGTTGGCGTGCAAATGCCTGCGCCAGGCGATGACGTCGTCCGCAACGGCTTTGGCGCTTGCCATGAAATCTGTCCGCATGGTTTTCCCTTGCGCCCGTGGGGCGGCTGTCCCAGTATCCGCGAGACGGGCGCCGGGAGCGGTAAGTTCAGTTCATGAAAACCGATACCGCGAAACACGGCGAAAGGCCAGGGGGGTAGAAAGGGCTTATTCCCGGTTCCGGAACTTCTTGAACGAGAGCCCGTATTTTTTCATCCGGAGGCCCATGATGCGCTCGGTTATGCCAAGCCGGGCGGCGGCCTTCACCATGTTGCCCTTGCAGTCTTCCAGCGCGTCGGTAATCATGCGCAACTCCAGCGCTTCCATGGCGGCATCCAGCGTACCGGCGCGGTCTTCGTCCCCGCCCGTCATGAACGGCGCGGACGGCGCGGTCTCCAGGCCTTGCAGGGCGGGCGGCAGGTGCGAGGCTTCAATGACGCCCGAAGGGCCGCACAGGAGAACGGCCCGCTCCATGACGTTTTCCAGCTCGCGGATGTTACCGGGCCAGGGGTAGGCGGTGAGCAGCGCCGTGGCTTCCGGGGAAATCCGGCGGACGACGCGGCTGTTCTCCTGGCCGTATTTTTCCGCGAAATGGGTGGCGAGCGGCATGATGTCCTCGCGCCGTTTGCGCAGCGGCGGCAGAAGGATGGGGAACACGCTGAGACGGTAGTACAGGTCCTGGCGGAACGCGCCTTCGGCCACCATTTGTTCCAGGTCGCGGTTGGTGGCCGCGATCAGCCGCACGTCCACGCGGATAGCCGCCCCGCCGCCGACGCGCTCGAATTCCTTTTCCTGCAAGACGCGCAGGAGCTTGGCCTGGGTCAGGGGGGTAAGATCGCCCACCTCGTCCAGGAACAGGGTGCCGCCGTGGGCCATTTCAAACCGGCCCTTGCGCAACCCGGTGGCTCCGGTGAACGCGCCGCGCTCGTGCCCGAACAGCTCGCTTTCCACCAGCCCTTCGGGCAAGGCCGCGCAATTGAGGCGCACAAAGGGTTTGCCCGCCCTGGAACTGTTGGCGTGGATGGCGGAGGCCGCCAGCTCCTTGCCGGTGCCGGATTCCCCCCGGATAAGGACCGTGGCGTTGGAGTCCGCCACCTGGGTCAGCTCGCGGATAACGGCCTGGAGCGCGGCGGAATTGCCCACCATGCCCACGGGATGGAACTGGTCGTGCAGCAGCGCCTGCAAGCGCCGGTTCTCCTCCACCACGGCGCTGTGGCGCTGCTCGAACTCCAGCCGCACGGCGAGCGCCTGGGACACCAGGGACGCGATGACATGGAGCAGGCGTACGTCTTCCTCGGCGGCCACGGAGTCGGCGAACAGCCTGTCCGCGAACAAGGCGCCGAGCACGGCGTCGCCGTGCGTCAGGGGCACGGAAAAGAGCGCGACGTCTTCTTTTGAGAGGGTGCGGAGGTTGCCGCGATGCAGGGCGGTGGGGTTTGCGGCTTCGTATTGCACGGCAACGGGCAGGCCCGTTGCCATAATCATGCCCGCCATGGCTTCGCGGTGCGCGGCAACCGGGTGTTCTTCCGCGAATCCCGGCGGCAGCTTGGAGAGCCAGGAACCGTCCCGCCATGCCGCTCCCTTTTGGGCAATCCCGTCTTTTGCGGAAAGGGTGATGCCGCCCCACAGCATGGCTGTGTGGCTGGCCATGAACTCCAAAATGGATTCCATCTGGCTTCCGAGGTCGCCGGTAGCCTCAAGGGCCTGGCAAACTTCGAAAAGCAGTCGCAACTCGTTCGTTTCGTTGCGAATATGGACGGGAGCGCTCATTAATAACCTTTATGCTAGAGCGTTGTCGCGGTCAATACGGGAATATGCTTATCTCCAAAAGATTTATACGTTGCCGGAATCCGGGGGCAGGGGTTCTGGCCGAAGCCCGGGGGAGTGTTTCTCCCCCGGGATTATAAAATGTATACCTACAGTTTCAAGGTCTGAAGGCGCGCTATGGCTTCCTTGGTGTTTTCCGGGCTGCCGAAGCCGGTCAGGCGGAAATATTCCTGGCCGCTGGGGCCGAAGCCCGCGCCCGGGGTACCCACCACGCCAACCTTTTCCAGCAGCAGGGAGAAGAAATCCCAGGAATTCATGGGCAGCTTCACCCAGACATACGGCGCGTTAACCCCGCCGACGACCGTGAGACCCATTTTCACAAAGGCGTCTTTTATCATCCTGGAGTTGGCGAGGTACCCCTCGACAACGGCCTGGACCTCTTTTTTGCCTTCCGCCGAATGCACGGCCTCCGCCGCCCTCTGCACGATGTAGGGGCAGCCGTTGTATTTGGTGGTCTGGCGGCGGTTCCACAGCCCGTTGAGCGCCACGCGCGAACCGTCCGGCCCCTTGCCGGTCACGGCCTTGGGCACGACGGCGTAGCCGCAGCGCAGCCCGGTGAAACCGGCCGTCTTGGAATAGCTGCGGAACTCGATCGCAACCTCATGCGCGCCCTCGATTTCGTAAATGCTGTGCGGGATGCCCGGTTCGCGGATAAAGCATTCGTAGGCGGCGTCGTAAAAAATAACCGCATCGTTCTTTCTGGCATAGTCCACCCAGACCTTCAGCTGGTCCTTCGTGAGGACCGTGCCCGTGGGGTTGTTGGGGTAGCACAGGTAGATGAGGTCGGGTCTTTCCTTCGGCAGGTCCGGCACGAAATTGTTCTCCGCGGTGCAGGGCAGATAGATCATGCCCGCGAACCGGCCGGAAGCGTCCGGCGCGCCGCCGCGTCCCGCCATGACGTTGACGTCGGCGTACACGGGATACACGGGGTCCGTGATGGCCACTTTGCAGTCCGCCGCGAAGAGTTCCGGGAAGTTGCCCACGTCGCACTTGGCGCCGTCGCTGACGAACACTTCGTCCGCCTTGATGCCCAGGTCCGCGTAGCAGTCCCGGACGATGACCTCGCGCAGGAAGTCATAGCCCTGTTCCGGGCCGTACCCCTTGAAGCCCGCGGCGGTCGCCTGCTCGGCCACCGCGCTCTGCAGGGCTTTGACCACGGCGGGCACCAGCGGCTGGGTCACGTCGCCGATGCCGAGGCGGATGATTTTCTGCTCCGGGTTTTTCGCCGCGTGAGCAGCCACGCGGGATGCGATCTCGGAAAAGAGGTAGCTGCTCCTGAGGTTCAGGTAGTTCGCATTGATATTGGCCATACACTATTCTCCTATAGTGGTAATTGCAGGCGCTGAAGGCCGCTGAAACGTGAAAACGCGCGTCACGCGCGAACTCCCGGTATACCGTCATTTTCCCGCCTCGCCAACCCTGTCGGGATAAGGAGGGTGGGGGGGGCCGGGGGCGGAGGCGCGGCCTCTGCGAGGAACCTCAAGGGGTCACCCCTTGTGGTTCCCGCCCCCGGTTTTTACCCGACCGTCACGCCGTGGGGGAGCAGGTATTCGCCGTCAAAGACGGTGGTTGCCGGCCCGGTCATGTACACGGTGTTATCCTTGTCCCATTCGATGAACAGGTCTCCCCCAAGCAGGTGGACCGTTACCTTTCTGTCGGTCCAGCCGTTCAGGGCGCAGGCCACGGCCGTGGCGCAGGCGCCGGTGCCGCAGGCGAGCGTTTCTCCGGACCCGCGCTCCCACACCCGCATGCGGACTTCCTTTTTGGAAAGGATCTGCACGAACTCGGTGTTGACCCGCTTGGGGAACAGCTTGTGGTGCTCGAACGAGGGGCCCATCGCCGCAAGGTCGAGTTTGTCCACGTCGTCCACGGGAATCACGAAATGCGGGTTGCCCATGGAAACGGCGGTGCCGCGGTACGTCTTGCCGTCCACCACGATTTCCCGGTCGATGTAGTCCTTGCCCGTGGCGTCGATGGGGATTTTTTTCGGCTCAAGGATGGCTTGGCCCATGTCCACGCGCACGGACTGCACCCGGTACCCGGAAAGGTTGAGCTTGAGGTTGCGGATACCGGCAAGCGTTTCGACGGTCACGGCGGTTTTGAGGGTCAGGCCGTAATCGTATACGTATTTGCCCACGCAACGGATGCCGTTGCCGCACATTTCCCCTTCCGAACCGTCCGCGTTGAACATGCGCATGCGGAAGTCAGCCTTGTCCGAGCTGCCGATCAGGATCAGCCCGTCGGAACCGACGCCGAAATGCCGGTCAGAGACCAGGCGCGCTATTTCCGGCGCGTTTTTGATGGGCTTGCCGAATTCCTCGGCGTACACGTAGTCGTTGCCAAGGCCTTCCATCTTGGTGAACCTGAACCGGTTCTCAATGGTGGCGCGCGTATTCATCGGATATAAACCTCCTCGGTGGCGGAAATGCTCACAACGTCAGGGCCTTCGGCCAGCTTCATGCGGTCGAGCGCACGCTGGTATTCAATGGGCGTTACTTTCAAAAACAGCGGCAGCACGGACTGCCAGTCGTCAAGAAGCGACTTGGCCAGAGCGCTTCCCGTATGGCGCACGTGCCGCGTGAGAAGCGAACGCAAAAGCATGACGTCGTCGGGCCGCCAGACGCTCTCAAAATCGATGCCGTCCATGTTGCAGCGCGTCTGGAACTGCTCGCTCCTGTCATACACGTACGCCGTGCCGCCACTCATGCCTGCCGCGAAATTGTATCCTGTGGAGCCAAGAACGACAACTACCCCGCCGGTCATATATTCGCAAGCATGATCGCCCACACCCTCCACCACGGCCGAGGCGCCGGAATTTCTTACGGCGAAGCGTTCACCGGCGCTCCCGGCGAAATACGCCTCCCCGCTTGTCGCGCCGTACAGCGCGACGTTCCCGACGGCGGCCTGATCCTCCCCGGAGACGGAGACGATTTTCGGCGGGGCCACCACCAGCACGCCGCCGGAAAGCCCTTTGCCCGCGTAGTCGTTTGTTTCCCCGGCGATGCGCAGGGTTATGCCCCGGGTGAGGAAGGCCCCGGCGCTTTGCCCGGCCGTGCCGTTCAGGAGTATTTCGACGCTGCCCGGCGTAAGCCCGGCATCCCCGGCCATGCGGGCGATTTCCCCGGCCACGCGCGTGCCCGCGGCCCTGTCCGTGTTGCGGATCATGCCTTCGAACCGGGTGGGCTGCCCGGCCTGGATGCCGGGCATGAGGGCGGCGAGCATGGCGGAATCCAGCGGGGAATCCTGCCGTCCCGTAAAGGGCGCGGTCCGGCGCTGGACGCCGTGGCCGTTGCCCGCGATCAGCGGCGCGAGGCAAAGGAGGGACACCTTGCTGCCGATGGGCGCGGATGCTGCCTGCAACACGCCGCCGCTCTGGCCGATCATGTCGTCCACGGCGCGGAAGCCGAGTTTCGCCATATGCTCGCGCAGGTCGCGGGCCAGGAAGCGGACGAACCGTTCCGCGTGGTCCGGGCTGCCCGCGAATTTCGCCCGCAGTTTTTCGTCCTGGGTGGCGATGCCCATGGTGCAGGTTCCTTTATGGCAGACCCGCAAGAGGCAGCAGCCCAGGGAAACCAGAAGGCAGGTGCCCAGGCCGAACTCTTCCGCGCCCATCAGGGCGGCGATGGCGATATCGCGGCCGGTGCGGAGCTGGCCGTCCGTCTGCAGGGTGAGCCGGTTGCGCATGCCGCTCTGGACCAGAGCGGTCTGCGCTTCCGCGAGCCCCAGCTCCCAGGGCATGCCCACGTGGCGGATGGCCGTCCTCGGGGATGCGCCCGTGCCGCCGTCGTGCCCGGAGATGATGATGGTATCCGCGCCCGCCTTGGCGACCCCGGTGGCAATGGTGCCCACCCCCGCGCCCGCCACCAGCTTGACCGATATCCTGGTTTTGGGATGCAGGCACTTGAGGTCAAAGATCAGCTGGGCCAGATCCTCAATGGAATAAATGTCGTGGTGGGGCGGCGGGGAGATCAGCGTCACGCCGGGGATGGTCCGCCGTACCCGGGCGATTTCCGGCAGAACCTTGTGGGCCGGAAGCTGGCCGCCTTCGCCGGGCTTCGCCCCCTGGGCGATCTTGATCTGGATTTCGTCCGCCTGCACGAGGTAGGTGGCCGTCACGCCGAACCGGCCCGAAGCCAGTTGGCGGATGTGCGAGCGCCGGTCCGACCCGTCGGGCAAAAGGATCGCCCGTTCCGGATCTTCCCCGCCTTCGCCGCAGTTGGATTTGGCGCCCACGCGGTTCATGGCGACAGCCACGGCTTCGTGCGCCTCTTTGCTGATGGACCCGAAGGACATGGCCGCGCCCACGAACCGGGTCATGATGCTCTCTTCCGGTTCCACCTCGTCCAGGGGCACGGGCGTTCTTTCGGCAAAGGTGAAAAGGCTGCGGAGTGTCACGGGCGTATCGCCCTGGTCGTCGCTGCACGCGGCGTATTCCTTATACGCTTCATAGTCGTTCTCGCGCACGGCCTTGTGCAGGGCTCTGACGGCCTCCGGCGACCAGAGGTGGCGCTCGCCGCCCTTGCGGAAGCGGTGGGTGCCGCCGTCCGTTATCGGTTCCACGGCATCTGTTTCAGGGAAGGCCGCCGCGTGCCGGGTCAGCGTATCGCGCGCGATGTGCTCCAGGCCGATGCCGTCCAGGCGGCTGGCCGTGCCCGTGAAATACTCCTGTACCAGGTCCTGGCCGAGGCCCAGGGCCTCGAACCCCTGGCCGCCCCGGAAACTGCGGACGGTGGAAATGCCCATGCGGGCGAAGGTCTTGAGCAGCCCCTTCTTGAGGGCCGTGACGTACGCGTCCCTGGCGATGCGGGGCGTTACGTCGCCGAGCGCGCCTTCCCGGGCCAGTTCGGTGACGATATCCAGGGCCACGCGGGGATGCACCCCGCCCGCGCCGAAGGCCAGGAGTTGCGCCACGTGCATCACTTCCCGTATTTCCCCGCTGTCCACGACGATGCCGCAGGCATGGCGGGTCTTTTGCCGCAACAGATGATGGTGCAGGCCGGAGAGGGCCAGCAGCGAGGGGATGGGAGCCGTGCCCGCGTCCGCCTTGCGGTCCGAGAGTATCAGGATGGTGGCGCCGTCTTGCAGGGCAGCGTCCGCCGCCGCGAACAGATCGTCCAGTCCCTTTTTCAAACCGTCCCCGGCCGCGTGGCGTTCCTGCGGCAAAGCCGGTTTTTCGAACAGCATGGGCAGTTCGGCCGTTTTTACCGCCGGATGCTCGGACGCGCGCAGCCGCGCCATGTCGTCGGCCAGCAGCACGGGGTGCGGCAGCCGGAGCTGGGCGTAATGTTCGGGCGTTTCCTCAAGCAGGTTATGGCGTCTGCCCAAAAATCCCTTGAGGGACATGACCAACTCCTCGCGCAACGGGTCTATGGGCGGGTTGGTCACCTGGGCGAAGCGCTGCTTGAAATAGCGGAACAGAAGTTGCGGCCTGTTCGACAGCACGGCCAGCGGCGTATCGTCGCCCATGGAGGCCACGGGTTCCTGGGCGTCTTTCGCCATGGGGGTGATGATGTCCGCCAGGTCCTCGGCCACGTAGCCGAAGAGCTGCTTGGCCCGGTCCATGGGCAGCGGGGCGAAGCCCGCTTCATGCCCGCGCGGCGGCTGGGGCAGGTCGGACATCTGGATACCGTGCTGGCGCATCCAGTGGCGGTAAGGTTTGCCGTAGATTACGCGGCCTTTGCACTCGGCGTCCGTGACCACGCGGTGGCGGGCAAAATCCACCAGCAGCATGCGGCGGGGCTGAAGCCGCCCCCGTTTGGCGATCTGGGCGGCTGGGATATCCAGCACCCCGGCTTCCGAGGCCAGCAAAAACCTGCCGTCCTTGGTCACGCAGTACCGGCTGGGCCGGAGCGCGTTCCTGTCCAGCACCGCGCCGATCTGCTTATAGCCGTCCGTAAAAACGAGAGCCGCCGGGCCGTCCCACGGTTCCATCAGCGCCGCGTGGTATTCGTAGAAGGCGCGTTTGTCGTCGCCCATGATGAAACTTTTCCCGTACGGTTCCGGCACCAGCATCATGGCCGCGTGGGGCAGGGACCGCCCGCCGTGGATGAGCAGTTCCATGGCGTTGTCGAGCATGGCGGAATCGCTCCCGGTGTCGTCCAGGACCGGCAGCATGTGCTCCATGGAGCCGAACAGCGGGCTCGCCAGCAGCGGCTCGCGCATGGTCATGGCCCCCTGGTTGCTGCGGAGCGTATTGATCTCCCCGTTGTGCGCCAGGCACCGGAACGGCTGGGCCAGCCGCCAGGCCGGGGTGGTGTTGGTGCTGTACCGCTCGTGGAAAATGGCGAAATGCACCATGAAATCGCGGTCCGCGAGGTCCGGGTAGAGCGCGGCCAGCTGCGCGCCCGGCAGCATGCCCTTGTACACCACGCTCCGGGAGGAGAGGCTCGCCACGTGAAAATCGCGGCGCGGGAAGGCCATGGCTTTCGCGACGGCGGTTTCCATCTGGCGGCGGGCCATGTAGAGGCGCCGTTCCATTTCTTCGTCCGTACACGCGGAAAGATCCACTAAAAGCTGGCGGATGACCGGCAGACTTTCCAGCGCGGCCGGGGGAAGGGTGTCCGTGCGCAGCGGCGTGTCCCGCCAGGCCAGGGGGTGCAGCCCGTGGGCGCGGAGCGACGATTCCACTATCTCCTCGGCCCGTTCGCGGTGTTTTTCGTCTCGCGGCAGGAAGAAGTGGCCCAGCCCGTACCGTTCGGGCATGGCGCAGAGCGCGCCCCAGACCCGCTGCATGAACAGGCGCGGGATGGGCATGAGCAGCCCCGCCCCGTCCGCCTGGTTGGGGTCGTGCCCCGCCCCGCCCCGGTGGGCCATGCGGGCGAGAGCGGAAATGGCGTCCTCCACCAAAGAGTGATCGGCCCGGCCGTCTATGCGGGCGACAAACCCCACCCCGCAGGCATCGTGTTCTTCAAAGGGATCGTACAGTCTCGTGGCGTTTTTCATGGCGGTCTCGCGAGCGGGAGCGCCGGGGGAAGGGGAAAGAACTTTTTGAGGAAAACCCGTTCGGTCTGAGCGAAGCGAAGCCGAACTATTTTCGTAGATCCCCCTTCCCCCGGACCCCCATCCCCTATCTCCAAACCTTTTCATCGGGGAGGAAAGTGAGGGGGAGAAAATTTTGCAGAAAAGCCCTGAATCAAAGGCAGCGCTTATTTTGACTCCATTGCGGCACAACTTTGAGGATTGGTGCTACAGGAGGATTTTTGTTCTCTGCCGAGAAAGGCGCGTTCCGGGCGAAGCGAATAGTATTGGGCATACATGAGTTTCGCACGGAACGCGCCTGACGAAGGCAGAGGGCAAAAAGACCCTGTAGCGCCGATCCTCAGCAATGGTTCCAGAGCAGTTCGCCGTACTTCGGCAGGGGCCAGAGGGCGTCATCCATGATGGCCTCAAGGGCATCCGCATGCGCGCGGCACTCGGCCATGGCGGGCACCAGGATGTCGCGGGAGGCCTCGGCCCGTTTGAGCGTGCCGGTCATGGCGTCAAGCTTCTCGTGGTCCGCGTCGAGCTTCTCGACGGCTTTCATGAGGCCGTGCACATGGCCGCGCATGGTGTGGTACAGTGTTTCCTCGGGCAGATCTTTCGCGTCGGGCACCATGGCTTTGACGCTGGCGACCACCTCGGCCATGTCCTTGAGCGCCTTCATGGCGGCGGGCAGGATCACGCTGCGTCCCATGGAGATGGCGAGCTTCGCCTCCACGTGGATGTGGCGGATGTAGGTTTCCAGCAAGATTTCCTGGCGGGCCAGGAGCTCGCGTTCGCTGAGCACGTTGGTGGAAAGGAACACGTCCATCACTTCCGGGTCGGTGTAGTGGGAAAGGGCCGTGACGGTATCCCTGTAGTTGGGGAGGCCGCGCCTCGCCGCTTCCTGCTGCCATTCCTCGGTGTAGCCGTTGCCGTTGAACACCACGGGCATGTGTTCCCTGAAGAGCCGCTCAAGCAGGCTCTGCACGGCCTTGGTCAGCGGCATGCCTTCGCCCACGGAGGTTTCCAGTTCGGTCGCGATCTCGTTCAGGGCGTTCGCCATGGCGGTGTTCAGCACCGTGTTGGCCGGGGCCACGGACATGGAGGAGCCCACGGCCCGGAACTCGAACTTGTTGCCCGTGAAGGCGAGCGAGCTGGTCCGGTTGCGGTCGGAGACGTCTTTGGGCAGCGGCGGCATGCAGGTGACGCCGAGCTCGATGGGCGCGTTCGCCACGCCGGAAGCGCTGCCGTTGCCTTTGGCAATGCTTTCGATGATCTGGGTGACCTGGTCGCCCAGGAAGATGGAAAGAATGGCCGGGGGCGCTTCGTTGGCGCCGAGGCGGTGGTCGTTGCCCGCGCCCACCGTGGCGAGGCGGATGGCCGCAGCGTGCTTGTGCGTCGCGCGCAACACCGCCGCCAGAAACACCAGGAACTGGACGTTGTCCCACGGGGTTTTGCCCGGATCGAACAGGTTGTTGCCGTCGGAATCGCAGAGCGACCAGTTGTTGTGCTTGCCCGACCCGTTAACCCCGGCAAAGGGTTTTTCGTGCAGCAGGCAGGCGAACCCGTGGCGCTCGGCCACGGACTTCATGACCTGCATGCTCAGCATGTTGTGGTCGGTCGCGATGTTGGCGGGTTCGTACACGGGCGCGAACTCGAACTGGTTGGGCGCGACCTCGTTGTGCCGGGTATGCGCCGGAATGCCGAGGGCGAAGAGGTGTTCTTCCATCTCGGCCATGAAGGCGAGCACGCGCGGGTTGATGGAGCCGAAGTACTGGTCTTCCAGTTCCTGGCCCTTGGAGGATTTGAAGCCGTAGATGGTGCGGCCCGCGAGCATGAGGTCCGCCCGCAGCTTGAAGAGCCGCTTGTCCACCAGGAAATATTCCTGCTCGACGCCGGCCATGGCCGTGACATGGGTGGCCGTGGCGTTGCCGAAAAGGCGCAGGATGCGGAGCGCCTGCTCGGATACCGCTTTGAGCGAGCGGATGAGCGGGGTTTTGCGGTCAAGGCTTTCCCCGGTGTAGGAAACGAACATGGTGGGGATATACAGCGTCTTGCCGCGCTCGTTGGCCAGGATGAAGGCCGGGCTGGTGGGGTCCCAGGCCGTGTAGCCCCTGGCTTCAAAGGTGGAGCGGATGCCGCCCGACGGGAAGGAAGACGCGTCCGGCTCGCCCATGACCAGGGTTTTCCCGGAAAATTCATAAATGACGTCGCCCCGGCCCGCCGGGGTGAGGAACGCGTCGTGCTTTTCCGCCGTCAGGCCGGTCATGGGCTGGAACCAGTGAGTGTAATGGGAGGCCCCTTTTTCAATGGCCCAGTCCTTCATGGCGCTGGCAACGACGTCCGCATCGCCTTCGTGCAGCCCTTCGCCCTTTTCAATGGCCTGCTCGAGACGCGCGAACACCTGCTTGGGAAGACGCTGGCGCATGGCGCGCAACCCGAACACATCACGGCCGAATATTTCCATATGCGTTGCGCCGCACTGCGGGGTGGGGTTCGTGGCGGGCGCTTCGGTGGCAAGGGACAGCCGGACAGCGTTGCGCAGAGAATAAGACATGGAATTCTCCTTTATATGGTCTACATGTCAGTGGCTTTCATGGCCGTGACGTTCATGGAGGGTGCATAGCAACTTCCATGCAAAAAGCGTTTCCCGTTTTCCGGCCCGCCGGGAAACCCCGGACACGGCAGTGGAAAAAAAATTCCAAACCGTGGGCTTCCCCATGCCGTCCCGTACAGGTCGGCAAAAAAAATACATAAAGGAGGAAAGTCGAAAGGACAATACTACATTTGCGTAGATTTATACTTGTCCGGCCCGCGAGCGGCCGTGGCGCGTCTAGTCCTTCCGGCGGGAAAACACTGCGGTTTGGGGCCAAACCCGGAGTTTCCCGGCAGGGTCCGGCATTTGGCCCCAAAGTTGCAAATCTTGTTTGATTTGTTCGGAGCATTGTAGCATCAGTCCGCGAACGCGGGCCATTGAGAGACCATATGAAGGATATACCAGCCTATCTCATGCTCGACGACGGAACCTGCTTTGAGGGGTTCGCCCTCGGCGCAAAGCAGGAAAGCGCCGGGGAGGTGGTGTTCGCCACAGGCATGGTCGGGTACCAGGAGACCGTGACCGACCCTTCCTACCACGGGCAGATCGTCACGTTCACGGCAGCGCACGTCGGTAACTACGGCGCCACGGACCTGGACGACCAGTCCATGTTTTCCGGGGCCAGCGGCGTGGTCATCCACGACGTGACCCTTGCCGAGTATTCCAACTGGCGGGCCGAGCAAAGCCTGGACGAGAAACTCGAGCGCATGGGCATCACCGGCATCGCCGGGGTGGATACCCGCGCCCTGACCCTGCACCTGCGCGAGCACGGCGCGCGCAACGGCATCATCAGCGCCGTGGACCGGGACAAAGCCTCGCTCCTGCGCCGGGCCAGAGAACTGCCGTCCATGGTGGGCCTGGATCTTGCCAGCAAGGTCACCACGGAGGAGTCCTACCTTTTTGCCGGAACCGGGGCTGAAGCCGGGCCCGGATCCGGTCAGGACGGTGCCAGGCAGAAACAAAAACGCTACCATGTGGCTGTATACGATTACGGCATCAAGCAAGCCATCCTGCAAAACCTGGCCAGGGCGGGTACCACGCCCACCGTCTGGCCCGCCACCACCCCGGCGGAGGAACTGCTCAAAAGCAACCCCCACGGGGTTTTTCTTTCCAACGGCCCCGGCGACCCCGCGGCCTGCGGCTACGCCGTGGCGAACCTGCAAAAGCTGCTCGGCAAGGTGCCGGTTTTCGGCATCTGTCTCGGCCACCAGCTCCTGGCCATGGCCCTCGGCGCGAAAACCTACAAGCTGAAGTTCGGGCATCACGGCATCAACCATCCGGTCAAGGATATGGATTCCGGCCGCGTGCTCATCACCAGCCAGAACCACGGGTTCTGTGTGGACCCGGACACCCTGCCCCAAGGCGTGCGCGTCTCCCACTGGAACCTTAACGACAACACCGTCGAAGGGCTCGTGGCGGACAAGGTCATGGCCTTTTCCGTGCAGTTCCACCCCGAGGCCGCGCCCGGTCCCAACGACGCCCTGCACCTGTTCGGCCGGTTCAGGAATTTGATGGGGACAGCTGAAAGTTTATTTTAACGGAGACACATCAATGCCGAAGCGGACGGATATAAAGACGATCATGGTGCTGGGGTCCGGCCCCATTGTCATCGGGCAGGCCTGCGAGTTTGACTATTCCGGCACGCAGGGTTGCAAGGCCTTGCGTGAGGAAGGCTACCGGGTCGTGCTGCTCAATTCCAACCCGGCCACGGTCATGACGGATCCGGGCTTTTCGGACCGAACCTATATCGAGCCGGTCAACATCCATATGGCGACAGCCATCATCCGCCAGGAAAGGCCGGACGCGATTCTGCCCACCCTGGGCGGGCAGACCGCGCTGAACCTCGCCATGGAACTGCACGGACACGGCGTGCTTGAGGAATACGGGGTGGAGATGATCGGGGCGCGGCCCGCATCCATCGAACTGGCGGAAAACCGCCAGAGCTTCCGCGAGATCATGCAGAAAATCGGGCTGGACCTGCCCAAAAGCGAACTGGCGCACTCCGTGGACGAGGCGCTGGCGCTGGTCAGGGAGATCGGCTTCCCGGCCATTGTGCGGCCTTCCTATACCCTCGGCGGCACGGGCGGGGGCATTGCCTACAATCTGGAAGAATTCCGGGAAGTGGCCCGCTCGGGCCTGCTGGCGTCCCCCATCCGGCAGGTGCTGGTGGAGGAATCCGTGCTCGGCTGGAAGGAACTGGAACTGGAGGTGGTGCGCGACGGCGCGGACAACGCCATCGTGGTCTGCGGCATCGAGAACTTCGACCCCATGGGCGTGCACACGGGCGATTCCATCACGGTCGCGCCGATCCAGACCCTGTCAGACCCCGAATACCAGGCCCTGCGGGACGACGCGCTCGCCATCGTGCGGGCGGTGGGGGTGGATACGGGCGGCTGCAACGTGCAGTTCGCCATCAACCCCAAAACAGGCCGCCGGGTGGTCATCGAGATGAACCCGCGCGTGTCGCGCTCTTCCGCGCTGGCGTCCAAGGCCACGGGCTTTCCCATCGCGCGTGTCGCGGCGAAGCTGGCCGTGGGCTACCGGCTGGACGAGCTGAAAAACGACATCACCGGCACCTCGGCCTGCTTTGAGCCGACCATTGACTACTGCGTGGTCAAGGTGCCGCGCTTCACCTTTGAAAAATTTGAGGGCGCCAACCGGGAACTGGGCCTGCGCATGCAGTCCGTGGGCGAGACCATGGCCCTTGGCGGGAACTTCCGGGAAGCGCTGCAAAAGTCCCTGCGCGGGCTGGAAACGGGCCTTGCGGGACTGGAACCGCTGCCCAAACCCTTTGACGCGCCGCCGTCCAAGGCCGGGCGGCTGGCCCAGCTTACGGAAAACCTCCACCAGCGCAGCCCGGACCGGCTGATGGAACTGTATGAAGCGCTGAACCTCGGCCTGTCCCTGGAGGACGCGGCCGACATCACGGGCATAGACCCCTGGTTTTTGAGCCAGATCGAGATAATCCGCCAGACGGAAAAGACCATCCGCGCGGAATTTCTACCGCTTCTGGCGCAGGAGAGACTGGAACCGGGCGAACGGCTCACGGCCCTGTGGCGGCGGATAAAGGCCCAGGGCTTCAGCGACGAGCGCATCGCCCGCCTCAGCGGGGAAGTGCTGCCGGACTCCATGAGCGTGGAAGAGGTCCGGGCCTGCCGCCTGGCAGCGGGTGTTACAGCCGTGTTCCGCAGCGTGGACACCTGCGCCGGGGAATTTGAAGCCCTGACCCCGTATTTTTATTCCACCTACGATGCAGTGGGTAAAGACGCCGCGCACGAGCGGACGATAGCGGACAGAAGCAAACGCTCGGTCATGATCCTCGGCGGCGGGCCGAACCGGATCGGGCAGGGGATCGAGTTCGACTACTGCTGCGTGCAGGCCTCCTTTACCCTGAAATCCATGGGTATCACCACCATCATGGTCAATTCCAACCCGGAAACGGTCTCCACGGACTTTGACACGGCGGACAGGCTGTATTTCGAGCCGCTGACCGTGGAAGACATCCTGGCCGTGTACGAGGCCGAAAAACCGGAGGGGCTGATGGTCCAGTTCGGCGGGCAGACCCCGCTTAACCTGGCCCGCGCGCTGCAAAAGGCCGGGGTGCCCATTCTCGGGACGCAGCCCGAAGGCATCGCTCTGGCCGAGGACCGCGACGCCTTCGGCGCGCTGGCGGACAAGCTCGGCGTGCCCCAGCCCGCCAGCGGCATGGCCTTTAACGAGGAATCCGCCTGCCGCATCGCCAAAAAGATCGGCTACCCGGTCATGGTGCGGCCCTCCTTCGTGCTCGGCGGCCGGGCCATGCGGATCATCCATGACGAAACGTCGTTGCGGGACTATGTGAGCGGAAAAACGGCCGGGCTGGTGCTCTCGCCGGAAACGCCCATCCTCGTCGATAAATTTCTCGAGGACGCGGTGGAAGTGGACGTGGACGCGGTGGTGGACGGCAAGGAGGTGGCCATCGCGGCCATCATGGAACATATCGAGCAGGCGGGCATCCATTCCGGGGATTCGTGCTGCTCCATCCCCACCCACACCCTGAGCGAGGAATGCCTGGCGGATATCCGGCGGCACACGCGGTCCCTCGGCCTTGCCCTCGGCACACGGGGGCTGCTCAACATGCAGTTCGCCGTGCACCAGGGACGCGTCTACATCATCGAGGCCAACCCCAGGGCCTCCAGAACCGTGCCCTTTGTGTCCAAGGCGATCGGACTTTCCGTGGCGGGCATAGCCACCAGGGTCATGGCCGGTGAAACCCTGGAAGAGACAGGGTTTACCAAAGAGCCGGAACTGCCGTATTTCGTGGTCAAGGAGGCCGTGTTCCCCTTTGACCGCTTCCCCGGCACGGTTATCAACCTCGGCCCGGAAATGCGGTCAACCGGCGAGGTCATGGGCATTGACCGCACCTTCGGCATGGCCTTTCTCAAATCCCAGTCCGCCGCCAACTCCCGCGTGCCCGTGGAAGGCAACGTGATCCTCTCCGTCTCCGACCGGGACAAGGCCGCGCTGGTGCCGCTGGCCGCCCGGCTTTCCATCCTGGGCTTCCTCCTGTACGCCACGCCCGGCACGCGGGATATCCTGGCGGAAAACGGCATTACGGCCAAAACCGTGGTCAAGATCGGCCCGCAGCGGCCCCACCTGCTCGACCTCATGCGGAACGGGAACATCGACATGATCGTGAACACCGTGTCCGGCCCGACCTCGGCCAGGGACGCCAGCCCCATCCGGGGCGAGGCCATTGCCCGGCGCATCACGCTCATCACCACCATCACGGCCCTCGCCGCCGCGGTGGAGGGGCTGGAAACCCTCCAGCGCGACAAGCGCAGTGTGGCGCCGCTGCAAGATTACTACGCCGGGAAGGTATGCTGAGGGGGTCGCGGTTCTTTCAGGGACGCTTTCGGGAAAGTTATTGTCCGATTGGCGCTGTTCCTATATAGTGGCAACAATGGGGGAAACCCGGAGATAGAGATTGATTGGTCATAGTTCTCTAACAAAAAAAGGAGAATATCATGAAAACAATCAAAAAGATCATCTGCCCTGTGGACGTTTATGACTTTCAGCCGGAAGCGGCGGAATATGCCGCGACATTGGCCAAGGCCCTTGATGCGAGGATTTTCGTGATGCATGTGATGGAACCGGTCCCCACTCCTTATGTGGGAGAAGGCTACACCGTTTCAATGAGTGACCATAAAAAGAACGAGGAGAGGGTGAAGCAGGAAGCCGAGGAGAAGCTGGCGGAAATCATCGCCCGATTCGGCGGTGATTGTCAGGTGGACGGTGAGGTCATCCTTGGCCGCGCCGCTGATAAAATCCTCCAGGTTTCGGAAGAACGCGCCGGAGACATGGTCATCATGGCCAGCCATGGCCGCTCGTTTTGGGGGCGCGCGATCCATGGTTCCGTGACGAACAGGGTTATCGCCAACGCGAAAATTCCCGTATTGGTCATTAACCCGGTAGGATAACAAGCCGGTTCCCTCCATAGCCGAGGCCGAAGCGCGGCTGTAGCGCTTCGGCCTTCTTTCCGCATTGTGGCCGGGGCGCGCGCCCGCGGCCGGATCAACCGTTGCCGGAAAGGCCGTGGGCCTTGCCTTTTTTTCCCCGATAGCGGATTGTACCCCTTGGCAAGAGCCAAGGAGGGACTCATGGAACAGGATTTTGCCCTTGACCGGGACCGCTGTACCCAGTGCGGCCAGTGCGTGTACGCCTGCAACCGCCAGATACTCGCCGTCAATGAGGGGGGGTACCCCTTCCTTCCGGCTGAAAATTTCGAGCAATGCAACGGCTGCGGGCACTGTAGCGCCGTCTGCCCTGCGGACGCCGTCATCCCCCCGCGCTGCGGCGGGGAGAAGGCCGCGCCGTTCCCGGGCAATCCCGATATCGGCACGGCGGAAGGGGAAGCCTTTCTGCTTTCCTGCCGCTCCATGCGCCGGTACAAGCAGGAACCTGTGAAAAAGGAAGATGTTCTGGCCGTTCTTGACGTCGCCCGCAAGGCGCCCAGCGCCAGCAACCTGCAACCCGTCCGCTGGATCGCGCTGAGCGGCAGGGATAAAGCCGAGCGGTTCACCGTCCTGACGCTCGAGTGGTTCGACAAGGTCGTGCGCCACGACCCGGTCATGGGCTCGCGGTACAATGTGGATACCATGCTGGCCCGCTACAAAAACGGATACGACGTTATCCTGCGCGGCGCGCCCAACGCCGTGATCGCGGTGACGGACAAGGACGCCGGCTGGGGGCCGACGGACGGCGCCATAGCGACGACCTACTTCTGCCTCGCCGCGCACGCCAGGGGCATCGGCAGCTGCTGGTGCGGGTTCGGCATGCGCGCACTCCAGGCGTACCAGCCCCTGCGGGATTTCGCGGGCGTCGACGGCGCGTCGCAGGTCCACGGCATGGCCTTTTTCGGCTACCCGGAACTCGGGTACCGGGCCGTTCCGCCCAGGAACCCCCTGCGGGTCGCATGGATTTAGAGCTTGTCTGTAAATAAGCGTTTCGTGGCCGACTACTTCGTCAAAGCCCTCGGCTCATGCTCCACTTATTTACAGACAACTCTCAGAGCAGAAGTAGAAAAAGCCGCCGGGAGGCGGCTTTCAGACCCTTGACAAAGTCCTGGCCTTTTAGCCGGGATTTTGTTTTTATATCTCCATGATAAAGCGCAAAACCGAACAGCAAGGCATGATGGAACTGGTATATATCGAGCAACTCGTGCCTAAAGAACATCTTCTTCGTAAAATCGACAAGGCTATCGACTTCAGATTCATCTATGACAAGGTCAAAGATAGATACTGTCCCGATAACGGCAGGCCGGCAGTTGATCCGGTTGTGCTATTCAAGATGCTTTTTATTGGGTATTTGTTCGGCATTCGCAGCGAGCAACAGTTGATTCGCGAAATCGAAGTCAATGTCGCATATCGTTGGTTTCTCGGCTTTACTCTCACCGACAAAATCCCCCACGCCAGCACCTTCAGCCAAAACCGCCGCAGGCGTTTCAATGACAGCCCGGTTTACCAGGAAATTTTTGACGAGATTGTGCTCCAGGCCATAAAGCGCAAGATGGTGGACGGCAAAACGCTGTACACCGATTCAACCCACCTGAAAGCCAGTGCCAACAAGGGAAAATATGACAAGGCCCAGGTGCTCAAATCCGTACGCGATTATGTGGAGGAACTTGACCGGGACATTGATGAAGACCGCCGCAAGCATGGCAAAAAGCCTTTGCCGCCCCGCGATGAGACTCCGGAAACCAAGGAAATCAAGGTCAGCACCACGGACCCGGACAGCGGGTATATGGTGCGCGAGGGCAAACCCAAGGGTTTTTTCTATCTGGATCACCGTACCGTGGACGGAATCTGCGGCATCATAACCGACAGTTTCGTTACCCCCGGCAATGTGCATGACTCTCAGCCCTACCTCTCCCGCCTTGATCGCCAACGGAAGCGTTTTGGTTTCAACGTCGAGTCCGCAGGCCTTGATGCAGCCTACTTCACTCCCCATATCTGCAAAGGCCTTGTGGAAAGAGATATTTATGGAGTCATCGGGTACAGCCGCCCCACACACCGCGCGGGTTACCTGCGCAAAAGGGATTTTGTCTATGATGAGACTTGTGACTGCCAGCTCTGCCCGCAAAACCGAGTCCTGCGCTATAGGACAACGACCCGGGACGGTTACCGTGAATATGTCTCGGACCCGTCCGTTTGCCGCAACTGCTCCCTTCTCGGGCAATGCACCGCCAGTCGCAACCATACCAAAGCAGTAACGCGCCATATCTGGCAGGAATATAAAGATATAATCAACGAATATCGCTACGAGGACAAAGGCAAAGCCATCTACAAACGCCGTAAGGAGACAGTGGAGCGGAGCTTTGCCGACGGCAAGGAATTACATGGGCATCGCTACGCCCGCTTCCGAGGCCTTGCGAAGGTCCAGATGCAATGCCTCTTGTCCGCCGCCTGCCAGAACATGAAGAAAATAGCCCTGCGCATCTGGGAGCGGTCAAACGGCCCTTGCGGCCCAGGCTTTTCCCGCTCCCAAACGACACTTTCCCGCTTGTTTTCCCATCTTTGGAGAATTTGCTCCGCTCCAAAATCCGCAGTGCCCGCATAACTAAACGCTGCAATAAAACAAACCCCCGCTCAAAAAAACGGGGGTTTGTCAGAGGTCTGAAAGCCGCCGGGAGGCGGCTTTTTTAATGCGGGGCGGCGACGTCAGAGCAGTTTCCAGATCATGCGCGCGGCCATGCTGAGGATAAGGAGGCCGATGCATTGCCGCAGGCGTTTCTGGGGCATGGCGTGGGCGAGCCTGACGCCGAGCGAGGCGAAGAGCATGCTGGCCGGAACCAGGCCGAGAAGGGCGGGCAGATAAATGTAGCCCAGGGAATAGGCCGGAAGGCCGGGATGCCCCCAGGCCGTCAGCATGTACCCGATGCAGCCCGCCACGGCGATGGGGAAGCCGAAAGCCCCGGAGGAGGCGAGCACCGGGAGCAGCGGTAGGCCGCAAATGAGCAGTATCGGGATAGTGAGGGCCGCGCCCCCGACCCCGAGAACGCCCGAAAGCACGCCGATGAACATCCCCATGGCGATCTGCCCCCCCTTGCCCGGCATGTGGCGGGAGGCCTTGGGCCTGACCTCCACGAACATCTGGACGCCCGCGTACACGAGAAAACAGGCGAAGAAGAGCGTCAGGGGTCCCGCCGGGATGAAGGCCGTGCCGTAACTGCCAGCGAACGAGCCCAGCAGCAGGCCGGGCACCATCCAGGCCACGGTCCTCCAGGGAACGGCCCCGCGTTTGTGGTGGGTGTAAGTGGCGACGCACGAGGTAAAGAGAATGTTCGCCATGGTGGTGGCGATGGCCATGTGGTGGATAAGGGACGGGTCAACCTCCTGCAGGCCGAGGGTGAAATGCAGGATCGGCACCAGCAGGACGGCCCCGCCCGCGCCCATGAGCCCCGCCCAGAGCCCCACCAAGGCCCCGAACAGGAGGTATATGGCAAGTATCGTCAGCACGGGGGGGAGGCTACACTCTTCCGCCGCCGAACGCAACAGGGCAGGCAGCGGCGTATCGCCCCGCAACGCCGCGCCGGGCCCGCTTTTTTTCCCGGAGCACATTTCGCTTGCCAACCTCGCGGATTTGGGGCAGAGCTCTCTGCCTTAGCATTCGGGGACTGGACAAACAAACCCCGGCATCTGTATATACAGACGGAATTTCCCCTTGCCGGGCTTTGCGGGAATAATTCCAAGGAAGGCGCGCGTCATGCGGGTTACACTGAGTTCGCTGGTTCCCTCCCAGGTGCGGCACGGTTTGAAAACCGGGTTTGCCGTGGTTCTGGCCTTTATCATCACCCACATCCTCGGGCTGGAAATGTGGCAATGGGCGGTCGTCTCCGCCGTGGTCGCCATGCAGATGACCGTTGCCGACGCCATCCAGAGCGGGATTCACCGCATCACCGGCACCATCATCGGCGCGGCGCTGGGCATGGCGATCCTGACCGTTCTGCCCGGCGGCGATATCTGGATGGGCGCGGCCCTCTGGGTCGGTTCCGCCCTGTGCGCGTCGCTCAGCCAGTACAGCATGCGGTACACCATGGCCGCGCTGACGGTGGTGGTGGTGCTGCTTGCCGGGGCGGACAGCGCGGACAAGATCGGCGTCGGCCTTGGCCGGATGCTGGAAATAGCCATCGGGGTCGGCTCGGCGCTGTTCGTTTCCGTGGTGCTCTGGCCCATCCGGCTCGTGGACGGCCTCAGGCGCGACCTCGCCTCGCAGTACGTGCAGTGCTCCATCCATTTGAACGCTCTTGTGACCGCCTTTCTGGACAGGCAGCGGACCATGGATTTCCACATGCTCGAACCCCTTGCGGACAAGGCCTGGAGCAACCATGAAATGTTTCTCCGGGTGCGCAAGCACGAATCGTTGGTCTTCGCTTACGACTACGAGGTGCTGAAAGTCCAGACCCGCACCCTGGACCGGGCCGTCTCGGACTTGAAGCCCATGCTGGAAGCCCTCAACGATTACGAGAGCCCGTCCGGCGGGTTTGACGTCATCATGGCGCCCGAACTCCGGCGGCTGGCGGATTCGATCATGGCGACGCTCCGCCACCTCGGGGGCAGTACCCCGGCGGCGCCCGTGCCCGACCTTGTGCGCACCCTGACCGAACTGGTGGACATCACGGACAAGCGGTTGGACCAGTTGCGCAAGGAAGGGGCGACCAACCGGCTGACCCTGCACCAGATGCTGCAATTCTACACCTTTTTCCACTCCCTGCGGGGGCTGGCCACAGACCTGCTCTTCGCCCTGGACAAGATCCAGAACCGCCGGAAATAGCCATGCTACCCGTGTTCGACCTTACGGCGGACCAGAAAAAGGATTTCGCCGCCAAACTTCTGGACTGGTTCGCGGCCAACCAGCGGCCCCTGCCCTGGCGGGAAACGTATGACCCGTACAGCGTCTGGATTTCCGAGATCATGCTCCAGCAGACCCAGATGGAGCGGGGCGTTGCCTACTTCACCGCCTGGATGAAAACCTTCCCCACCATCGCGTCCGTGGCTTCGGCCGGCGAGGAAGCCGTCCTCAAGGCCTGGGAAGGGCTCGGGTACTATTCCCGCGCGCGCAACCTGCACAAGGCCGCGAAAATGATTATGCGGGACTTCGGCGGGGAATTCCCGCGCGGGGCGGAAGCTATCCGCAGCCTGCCGGGGGTCGGGGAATACACGGCGGGGGCCATAGCGGCCATTGCCTTCAACGCGCCGGAAGCCGCCGTTGACGCCAATGTCATGCGCATTTTTTCCCGCCTTTGCGATGTGGATGTGCCCCTGACCCATCCCGGCGTGAAAGCCTTTATCGCGGACGAGGTGCGCGCCCTGATGGCCGGTTCGCCCCCGCGCCTCTTCGCCCAGGCGCTGATGGAGCTCGGCGCGCTGGTCTGCGCCAAAAAGCCCAACTGCCCGGCCTGCCCGCTGGAAGCTTACTGCGAGGCGTCACGGCTCGGCACCGCGGAAAAACGGCCGAAGAAAAAGACCACAGTGACTTACACGAGCCTGGAAATGTCCACCGGCATCGTCATGAAGGACGGCCGCCTGTTTATCCAGAAACGGCCTCCCTACGGCGTGTGGGCCGGGCTGTGGGAATTTCCCGGCGGCTGCCTCGAGCCGGGGGAGACTCCGGAACAGGCCCTGGTGCGCGAAGTGGCGGAAGAAACGGAGCTGCCCGTCAGCATCCGCGACAAGGTCGCGGTCATCCGGCATTCCTACACCACCTGCCGCGTGACCATGCACGCGTTTTTCTGCAACCTCCTGGACGCGGCTAAAAACCCGGTCCTCCACGCCGCCGTGGAAGGCAAGTGGGTGCTGCCAGGGGAAACCGCAAACTACGCTTTTCCCGCCGGGCACAGAAAGCTGCTGGAACAGCTGGGCTGGGGAAAAGGGAGGGAGTTCCCATGACAGAACCGCAGCTGCCGCCGCGCTACAACGTTGTTCTGGCAAAAGCAACGGCGTATGACGAGGAAGCCGTCAAAACGGCGCGCACGCTGCTGGCCTTTCTCGATATCCCCTTCGCCCCGGGCGACCGCGTGCTGGTCAAACCCAATCTGCTGCGCGCGGACGTGCTCACCTGCACAAACGCAACCATCGTTGCGGGAGTCTGTCGGTACCTCCTGGACATGGGCTGTAACGTGATGGTCGGGGATTCCCCCGGGTTCGGAACCGCAAGAGGCGTTGCGAAAAGCATCGGGTTGGACGTTGCGCTGGCGCGGGCGGGCTGCGGCGAGGTGCCCCTTATTTCGCTGGATTCGCCGGTGAAGAAGCCCTTGTCCCTCGGCGGGAGCATCGGCCTTTCCCGCCATGCGCTGGAAGCCGATTATATCGTCAACCTCCCCAAACTCAAGGCGCACGTGCAAATGCGCGTGACCGGCGCGGTCAAGAACCTGTTCGGCTGCATCAGCGGCGTGCGCAAGGCGTTTGCGCATACCCGGCATGGCGACAAGGAAACGGACGGCGTGCAGGTGTTTCCCTCCCTGATCGCGGATATCCTGAACCACCTGCCGCCCGTGGTCACGCTCATGGACGGCATAACCGCAATGCACGTGCGCGGCCCTTCCGGCGGCAAGGAGTTTCCCGCGCGTTTCCTGGCCGCGAGCGCCTCTCCCGTGGCTCTGGATACGGCGGTGTACTCCATGCTCGGGGTTGCCCCGGAAGACATACCCCTGTGGCGGGAACTGCGGCGCAGAAACGCGCCGGGCGCGTTTCTCGAGCAGGTGGCCTTGTCCGGGGAGGATCTTTGCGAATTCGACCTTTCCGGCTTCATGCTGCCCATGAACCTGATGCCCCAGGCGTTCAACCCCGTCCGGCTCGTTGTCAGCACGGTGAAGCGGTTGTGGGCGCGGAGCGTCAGCGCCGGAAATTAGCCGCGGCTTACGCGGGAAAAAGCCGGATCATGAACAGCACGTGGAAGGTGCTTCCCAGCAGAACGAACAGATGGAAAATGTCGTGAAACCCCAGCCACTGTATTTGCAGCGGAGGCCACTTCAAGGCGTAGATGACCGCGCCCGCGGTGTAGGACAGGCCGCCGAGCAGTAACAGCACAAACGTTCCGGCCGAAATGGCGTGCAGCAGGGGGTAGAACGCGACGACCACCAGCCAGCCCATGGCCACGTAAATGCCCGTCGAGAGCGCGCGCGGGGCGTGCAGCCAGAAGATTTTCATAAAGGTCCCGAGCAGGGCCAACCCCCACACAACGGACAAGATGCTCCAGCCCCACGGCCCGCGTAAGGGAATGACGCAGACCGGGGTGTAGGTTCCCGCTATCAAAAAAAAGATCATGGTGTGGTCAATGCGCCGCAAGATGCGCAGAGCGCCGTCTCTGACGCGCAGCATGTGGTACACGGCGCTGGCCGAATAGAGCATGATGAGCGTGGCGCCGAACACGGCGAAGGAGACGGTGTAGGCGGTCCCGAAAGGAACGGCCTTGCGGATCATCCATACGGTGCAGAAAAGCGCTGCAACCGCCCCGGAAAGATGGGTGAGGCAGCTCACGGGATCTCTGATTTTTTGCATCATGGCGTTCATCCGATGGTTTTCTCCCGGAACGGAAAAAGCGTCAGCGCACGGCCCGCCGCGCGTTGCCGGAATGGCCCCGCCCGGTTACAACGGGGGGGACGCTTCATGCAGGTAGTACCACCATCAGCGCGAACTGGCAAAGAATAGGACGTATGGATGCGGCATACATGCGCGGCGCCCGGTGTGAACAGCGGGCGCCGCGCGGTTTTCGGAGGGATTATTTTTTCCAGCCGTACATGGGGTTCTGGACGCAGAACTTGCCGCCCGCGATGGCGAGGTCGGTGCCGGTAACGTAGCCCGCGAGATCGGAAGCAAGGAACACGATGGCCGGGGCCAGATCCGCCGGAACGCCCACCCGTCCCGCCGGGCATTGTTCCGCGTAATAGGTTTTGTTTTCCGCAATGCGCGATGCGGTAAGCGGCGTTTCGATGAACCCGGGGGTAAACCCCACCACGCGGATGTTGTCCGGCGCGACTTCCGCCGCGAGGACCGAGGTCAGGGTTTTGAGGCCGCTCTTGGCAATGGCGTAAGGCCCGTTGCCCGCGACCGGGATACGGGTGGAAAACGACAGGGCGTTGATGATGACCCCGCCGCCGGTCTTGCGCATTTCTTCAACGGCCAGGCGGCAGCATTTGAAGGCGCTGGTCAGGTTCAGGTCGAGGCATTCGTCCCATTCCTGGTCGCTGATATCCATAAGGGCCTTGCGGGTGGAGCGCCCGGCATTGTTGACCCAGATATCGATTTTGCCGAACCGGTCCTTCACGGCGTCGCGGAAGGCGGCCATTTTTTTGGTGTCCGTGACGTCGGCGGACACGGCCATGGCGTTGTCGCCAAAGCCCGCGGCAACGCATTCCCGGTAAAAATCGTCAAGAACCGCCTGCCGCCGTGCGGAAACCGCGACCTTGCAGCCCTCCTTAAGAAATTCCATGGCAACGGCCCTGCCGATGCCTTCCGACCCGCCGGTAATCACGGCGACTTTGCCTTTCAAGTTCAGATCCATGACAACCTCCGTAAGATAAATGGCTCAGCGCCGGGTAAAACGAAACCATACCCGATCGCGGGTAAAGGAAGGGGAGGGTCCGGGCGCATTCTCACTGCGCCACGACGAAGTTGCCGGGGTATTCGCCTTGCAGGGAGACGGAGGCGTTTTCCGCGGCGGCCAGGGACGAATAGGGGCCGATCTGGACGCGGTGGAAGTTGAGTTCCGGCACGTAGACCACGCGGGAAGCCTTGCCTTTGTTCTGCAGGGTTTTCGCGAGGTTGTGCGCGTTGTCCTTCATGGAGAAGGACCCGATCTGCACGTAGAAGTTGCCGGTAAGGTCGGCGCCCACCTGGCCGGGAACGGTGCCGATGCTTTCCAGCCGCACCCTGGCGGTACCCGGTCCGATCATGTCGATCTGTTCCGCGCCGGTTTTGGTCAGGTCGATGATGCGGTTGGCCACAAAGGGCCCCCGGTCGTTGACGCGGACCACGATGGATTTGTTGTTGTCCAGGTTGGTGACGCGCAACTGCGTGCCGAACGGCAGAATCTTGTGCGCGCAGGTCATGCCGTGCATGTCGTACACTTCGCCGTTGGACGTGGTTTTGCCGTGGAAGTCCTTGCCGTACCAGGAGGCCACGCCTTCCTCGACATACCCGTGGCCGCTCGCGAGCGGGTAATACGTCTGGCCCATGACCGTGTAGGGCTTGGTGGTGCCGGGCGTGTAGGTGCCGTCCGTGGGGGGAGAGGTGGGCATGGTGCCGGTGACCGGCTTTTTCCCGCAGCCCGCGAACAGGGCGAGGGACAGGCAGACAAGGATCAGGGCGAAACAATGGGCTATTCTGGCCATATGAGGAGCAGGGAGAGAGGCGGGGGAAGTGTATGTCATGGGAGATCCTCCTGATTTTCAGGCTTCCAGGCCCGTAATTTCAATTCGACCGAGGCAACGCCGTTATAGCGGTCAATATGCGGGGTGTAGGCAAGGCGCACGGTTTTCCCTTTCATGGCTTGAGGGAGGGAGGCGTGCTGCCGCCAGGTTTTGCCGCGTAAGGTGATGCCGGTTTCCTTATGCGTGAATTCCGTCAGATTCAGGCCGCCGTTGCGCGTCTGCACGGACTTCACCGTGACCGGGGGCGAGAGGAACACGGGTTCCGGGTTTCCCGGACCAAAGGGGTGCAGCAGCTCAAGTTCCTTTAAAAAGGTGAAGTCCGCGGCGTCGTTGAACCCCAGCTCCGCGTCGATGGAAACCTCCGGGGGCGAGGCTTCGTCGCCCAGTTCGCGAGCCGCGATTTCATTGAACCGGTCCGCGAAAACCTCCAGGTTTTCCTCGGCCAGGGTGACCCCGGCGGCCTGGCGGTGGCCGCCGAACGCGATAAAAAGCTCCGAGCAGGCGGCAAGGGCCGCGTGCAGATCGAAATCGGCGACGCTCCGGCCCGATCCTTTAATGGCGCCCCGGTCCGAGCACAGCACCACGGCGGGCCTGTGCAGCGTTTCCACGATGCGGGAAGCCACGATGCCGATGATGCCCGGATGCCAGTGCGGCGCGTGGAGCACAAGCCCCATGCGGCCGGCGGCGGCCTGTTGCTCGGCCTGTTCCTGGGCTTCGGCCATGATGTCCTTTTCCTCGTCGCGCCGGGCCTGGTTCAGAATATCGAGTTCCCGCGCGAGTTCCGCCGCCCGGTCGCGGTCGTGGGTCAGCATCAGGCTCACGGCGAGGTCGCTTTTGCCCATGCGTCCGGCGGCGTTGATGCGCGGGGCCAGCATATAGACGACCTGGCCCGCCTCAAGCGCGGCCGTGGGCGACTGGTTGCAGACGTTCTTCAGGGCCGCAATGCCGGGCCGTTTGCCGCCCGCCAGCGCCAGAAGGCCGTTTTTGGCGAGGATTCTGTTCTGCCCCGTGAGTTCCACCACGTCCGCCAGCGTGCCGAGCGCCACAAGATCCAGGTAGTCGCGCATGTCGGCCTTTTTGCCGGTTTTGTCCGCGAGCAGGGTGTTCAGGGCCGCCATCAGCAAAAACGCGACGCCGACGCCCGCAAGGGCCGGGCACGGGCAGGGGCCGAGCCGGGGATCGCAGATGGCGTCGGCTTCCGGCAGTTCTTCGCCGGGCAGGTGGTGGTCGCTGACGACCACGGTCATGCCCAGCTCCTTGGCCCGGGCCACGGGTTCCATGTCCGAGATCCCGCAGTCCACGGTAAGGATGCAGGAAACGCCTTCCGCCGCGAGGGATTCAATGACGGCCGCGTTCAGCCCGTAGCCGGACTCAAGCCTGCTCGGGATATGGTGCCGGACGGCAAAGCCGTGAAACGCCAGAAAATCTTTGACAAGGGCCGTGGACGTGATGCCGTCCACATCGTAGTCGCCCCAGACCAGGAGGCTTTTCCCTTTTACCAGGGCGTCAAACAGAACGCGCGCGGCGTTGGTGATATCGGGCCATTCCTCAAGCGGGGCGAGGTTGCGCAAATTGGGGGCGAGAAACCGGGACATGGCGGTAAGATCCTGGAACCCGCGCTGCCAGAGAAGGGCGGCAAAAGAGGGGGATATGTCCAGCCTGCCTGCGAGGTCCCGCAAGGTTCCGGCATCCGGGAGGGAGTCCGTATACCGGTTGCGCCATGTCTGTGTTGTCGGCATCATTGTTCCATAACTGTTTTCGCCATGCTCCGGACCCTGTCCACGTTGCAGTTGGCGGCGATGCTCTCTTGCAGTTTTTCGGGGTCGGCGCCCATGAGAAGGGTCGAGGTGACGCTCTCGGGCAGGTCGAAATCATCAAGGGAGGGCATGTGGTCAACGTTGTGGGCCAGAAGGTTGGCCGCAGCCAGAACGCGGGCCGGGGCTTGGTATTCGGGCTTTGCATGGTGCGGCAGGTGATGCCAGCTGACCAACTCGGTCAGTTTGACGGGAATGCCCCAGAAGGTGAGCAGCCGCGCGCCGACAACCGCATGGTCCAGGCCCCAGTAATTTTCCTCGGCCTGATGGAAGGGGATGCCCTCGCAGGTCGCCAGGTCGTTGATGGCGATCCAGTCCCCGGGGCAGTATGCCGCGAGCATGGTCTTGCCCATGTCGTGAAGAAGCCCGGCGGCATAGAGGTCGTCCGGGGAGATTTCCTTTGTGTTGAGCGGCATGGCCTTGCCCGCGCCGCGCGCTATGCTGGCGGTGAAAAGCTGGTGTTCCCACAATTTTTCAAAGGGGAACCCCTTGGGCAAGGGCATTCTGGCCACGGCGGAGGACATGCCGAGCTGCAGGATGATGTTGCGCACCTCCCGCAGCCCCAGGATGCGCACGGCGTGCCCGAGGGAGGAGACTTTCGTCTGCATGCCGTAATAGGCGGAGTTCGCGAGCCGCAGGATGCGCGAGGCAAGCCCTTGGCTTTGTTCCACAAGCTTGCCTATATGCTCCATGCTTTTGATGGAATCCTCGGCCGTTGAGGCGAAGAGGTCCGGCAGGAGGCTGGGCTCAAAGGGCAGGTCCGGGCTTTTTTCCGCAAGATTCTCCAAAAACGCCTGGGCTTTTTCGTACCGTTCTCTCATCCGTTTTCCCCTTCCGCGGGTTGCGGAGGGGCCGCCTCCCGCGTTTCGCCGTCAGCCGTGGCGGGCTGTTCCGCCGGTTTTTCCGGGTTTTGGGAAGCCTGTTCCCGGGCGGCGGCCTTGGCCTTTTGGAGCGCGGCGGCGACCGCCGGTTTTTTATCCGCCGGAACAAGTTCCTTTGTTATCATCCACATGAGAAATTTGAGCAGGGTATCCTGGGTGGGGTTCAGCTCAAGGCCCTTGAGGAGATACTCCAGGGCGGAGCCGGGGTCCTTTTTTTCCAGATAGGCGCGGGCAACGTTGTAGTACAGGTTCTCGTCGTGGGTGGTAAGTTCCAGCGCGCGGGTGTAGTAGGCAATGCTCTGGTCGTACATGCCGTTCTTGCGCAGGTTGATGCCGAAGTCGTTGAACAGATGCTTGTGTTCGGCTTCAAACGCGCCGTCGAGCTTCACCAGACGGGTCAGGATATCCTCGGCCTTGTTGTTTTCCCCGCGTTCCAGGTAGGTGATGCCCAGGCCGAAGTTGGCGCGGATGTTGTCCTCGTCGATTTTGAGCGCGTTGCCGTACTCCATTTCCGCGCTGAAATATTCCTTGTTCTGGCGGTGGCGGTCGGCGCGCGCGATGGTCTTGTTGACTTCCTTGATCTTCGGAAAGACGTTGCTGACGTAAAATTCCGGTTCCGGAGAGAAATTTTCCAGGAACTCGTCTTTGGAAATGCGCTTTTTGGGGCCGGAAGGCACGTAATTGAGGTTCAACGGCTGCAACTCGATATCGCCGTTTTCCTGCTCGATGGCATACCAGTATGACTTCTGGATGGTCTTGCGGGTCGTTGTGCCCGTGCCCACCTTGCGTACTTCCTGGTTGGAAAAAACGCCTTCGATGCCTTTTTTTTCAGGGTGATGCTGCTCGGACATTATGGTGCCTCCGGGCAGGGACGTTCTGGCCGTCCCGGCCCTTGCCCCGCGGGCGGGGTGTGCGCTTTCGCGAAAAAACCCCGTTGTTTCCAGGGTTCCGTAGAGTCATACATGGTCAAAACCGGGCCGTGCGTTGGGTTTTCCGGAATCATCCCAATGGTTATAGCTGAGCCCTCTTGCGGGGTCCAGCGGAAGATACCCCCGGGAGCGGGGTGCCGCCCCAGGCATCCTCACGCTTTCGCCATGTTTTCCAATGCGGCGAGGGCCGCGGCGCGCGGGTCCGCCGCGCGCGCGATGGGGCGGCCCATGACCAGGAAATCCGCCCCCGCCTTTACCGCAAGGGCCGGGGTCATGACCCGGCGCTGGTCGTCGTTGCCGCCGTCTTCCAATCGGATGCCCGGGCAAAGGCAGAGAAAGTCCGGCCCGGTCGCGGCCTTGACCGCCGCGGCCTCGTGGCCGGAGCACACGATGCCGGGCAGCCCCCACGTTTTCGCTTGCAGGGCCTTGGCGGCGACGGCTTTCGTCACCTCGGCGGCGGACGCGAACCCGGCTTCCTCCGGGCTGGTGCTGGTCAGAATGCTGATGGCGAAAACGCGGGTGGGGTAGTTCGCCTCAAGAACGCCCTCAAGCGCCGCCTTTGCCATGCGCTCGCCGCCCGCATGGTGGATGGTGGTGATATCCGCGCCGAGGGATGCCGCGCTTTTGGCGGCTCCTTTGACGGTATTGGGGATATCGTGAAACTTCAAATCGAGAAAGACCTTGAAGCCCATATCCTTCAACTCGGCGATAACGCGCGGCCCCTCGGCGGTGAAAAGTTCCAGCCCCACCTTCATCCAGGGCACCACGCCCTTGAGCTGCCGGGCAAGGGGCAGGGCTTCTTTCGCGCCGGGGAAATCCAGGGCCAGGACGAGGCTTGCGCTCATTCCCACTCCTTGAGGAGGTTCGTTATAAGGTCGGGCCGCCGGGACGGGCAAAGGGAGGCCGCGCGGTACGCGGCGCACAGGTCCGCGTAAGCCTCGTCCAGCGAGTCGTTGACGATGACGGCGTCGAACCAGGGCGCTTCGGCGATTTCCGCTCTAGCGTTGGCCATCCGTTTGGCGAGGGATTCCTCTGTTTCCGAGCCGCGCCCCCGCAGGCGCTCTTCCAGAATCGCCCTGGAAGGGGGAAGAATGAAGATGAAATAGGCTTGAGGCAAGGTTTTTTTCAGCTGGGCCGCGCCCTGCACGTCGATGTCGAACAGCAGGTCCCGGCCGGAGGCCAGGGTCGCGAGCGTTGCGCTAAGCGGCGTGCCGTAGCAGTTGCCGTGTACCTCCGCCCATTCCGCGAAGTAGCCCGCGCCGCGCAGTTCCCGGAATTTTTCCGGGGTCAGGAAGTGGTAGTCCTTGCCGTCCGCCTCGCCGGGGCGCGGGAGGCGGGTGGTGCAGGAAACGGAGAAGGCGAAGGAAGGAAATTCCTCCAGCAGCCGTTTGGTCAAGGTGGTTTTGCCGGCGCCCGAGGGCGCGCAAAGCACCAGGGCAATGCCGGGGCGGTTGCGCATCAGCGTTTTTCCTCCTGAATCACGCGCTGGCCGATGGTCTCCGCCTGCACGGCGCAGAGGATCACATGGTTGGAGTCGGTAATGATGATGGACCGGGTTTTGCGGCCCTGGGTCGCGTCGATGAGGCGGCCCGCCTCTTTGGCGTCCTCGCGGAGCCGCCGCATGGGGGACGAGGACGAGTTGACGATGGCCACCACGCGGGACGCAAGGATGAGGTTGCCGAACCCGATGTTGAGGAGCCGTTCCTGGGAGACTTGCGCCGTCATGCTTACTCCAGATTCTGTACCTGCTCGCGGCACTTTTCCAGTTCGTTCTTGAAATCCACCACAAGGCGCGAGATCTGCGCGTTCTGGATCTTGTTGCCGCAGGTGTTGATCTCCCGGAAGGCCTCCTGCATGGTGAAGTCGAGACGGCGGCCCGCGTCCTCGCCGGAGGCGAGCAACTCGCGCAACCGGTCGAGGTGCGCGTTCAAACGGGTGATTTCCTCGGAAACGTCGAGCTTGTCCGCGAGCAGCGCGATTTCCTGCAGGAACCGGCTTTCATCCAGGGCTTGGCCGCGCTGTTCCAGAAGTTCCTGCACCCGGTCGCGCACGGTTTCGAACCGCTCTTCCTTGACGGCCGGGGCGTTCTCCTCAATGAGGGAGAGCCACTCCTCCATGCGCAGCACGCGGGTCAGAATATCCTTTTCCAGGGCCTTGGCCTCGACCCGGCGGGATTCGTTCCAGTCCGCGAGCGCGGTGGTGAGCCCCTGTTCCAGGACGGCGATGCGGTCGTCGTCCATCTCGTCGGATTCCTCCTGCCAGAGGGTGGTCATGGAAAGCAGCCGGTTGTAATCCGGCTCGAAAGCGTCGCCGCGCGAGGCCGCGAGCGCCGCGACGGTATCCACCATGGCGGCGGCCTGGGCCGCGTTGAACTGCGGGGCGGACGGGCAGGCCGTGAACTGGGCGTTCAGGGTGATCTCCACCCGGCCGCGCGAGGCGTGTTTTTTGACGATGCGCTCCAGGCGGCTTTCCAGGGGCCGCACAAAGAGCGGCAACCGCCATTTGATATCCAGAAAGCGGTTGTTGACGCTGCGGATTTCCCAGGTCTGGGTCAGGGTGTCGTCTTCAAGAAAGCAGCGGCCGAAACCGGTCATGCTGTGCAACATTGAGGGCCTCTAAAATATAGGGAGTATGGCGGCTAATTCGCACGCCAGGCGGTACAATATGCCATTCGCCTCGTCGGCGCAACACGGAACAGCGGCGGCGCGTTTCGATTTTCCCGTGTCCTTTTTCTGAAAATTATCACGCATCGTTCGGAATGTTCCGCGATTCGGCCACCCGGAACAGGGCGGTCATCCCGCTGTGCGGACCCGGCAGTTTTTCCGTGAACCTGCGCGTCGTTGGTGAAGCTGCGGGGGGAGGATTGACGTGTGTCTATTATGATGGTAGGACCAATATACCAAAAAAACCATGGCGGCCGCAAAAAAACCGGTTTTTTTGGGCATCATTTTACTTTTTCAGTAAACGATATCTGCATGGTGCAAGATACTTTACAAACCCTGCGAGACGGATCGGCGCTTGTTCCTTCGGGAGAAGCGGGAAGGCAACCACACTATAAAATCGGAGAGAAGGAACCATGCTTTTTTCATTAGCGGGTAAGGTGGCGATCGTTACCGGATGCGGCAAGGAAAGAGGTTTGGGAAGAGCGGCCGCTCTGGCTCTGGGCGAACAGGGCGCAACCGTGATAGCCGCCGATCTGGAGCAGGATGCGGTGGAAACCACGGCCGCGGCCGTCCGTTCCGCCGGAGGCAAGGCTCTTGCCCTCCAACTGGACGTGACCAGCCAGGAATCCGTGGATGCCATGATCAAGCGCGCCATGGACGAGTTCGGACGGATCGATATCCTGGTCAACAATGCCGGGATGTCGCAGCGCGCAACCATTTACGAGCTTGAAATGGAAGACGTCCGCAAACTTTTCGAGATCAACTGGTTCGGCCTGTTCCGCTGCACTAAAGCGGCGATCGATATCATGCGTAAGCAGCAATACGGCCGCATCATCAACATGGCTTCCGCCGCCGGCAAGCAGGGTGGCGGCTTTTTCGGCGGCCCCCACTACTCGGCCTCCAAGGCGGCGGTTCTCGGTTTTTCCAAAAACGTGGCCCGGCAGACCGCCACGGACGGCATTACCTGCAACTGCATCTGCCCCGGCCTTATCCACACCGACATGTGGAGTTCCATGCCCAAAGACGCGGCGGACCGCGTCATCAGCGTGATTCCCATGGGCCGCCCGGGCAACCCCCCGGAGGTGGCCGCGGCCATCGCCTTCCTGGCTTCGGACGAAGCCTCCTACATCACGGGTGAAGATATCGACGTAAACGGCGGCACGTTGATGGATTAGAACAATCCACCGTGAACATCCGTAAGGGTTTGTCTGCAAGCACCTGCCGTCAAACGGCCATTTCAAAATTGGACTATCCGTGCGCCCGCTTCTTCAACATATGAAGAAGTACTGTTTGTGAACACTGCAACCATACGCGTGAAAGGGGTATCTTATGAAATGCAGACGGTTTTCCGCCATCGTGGCCCTTTGTCTCTCGGTCGCGCTTTGCGGTGGGCTTGGTGAAAGCGCTGCCGCGGTCAAGAAAGCTTCCTTGAAAATGACCGTAACCGGTACCGAACAGGGAACAGACTTCATAACCTCGGTCCGGTTTGCCGAACTGGTGAAAGAAAAAAGCGGCGGGGCCATCAAGATCTCTGTTTTTTCCTCGGACCAGCTGGCCGGCGGCAACCAGACCAAGGGCATCGAAATGCTGGCCCAGGGCATTACGGATATCGGCATCTACGCCAACAGCACCTTGGCGATCATCGACGAAAGGGTGAGCACCTGCATCCTTCCCTGGACCTTTACCAGCTATGAGCAGGCCAACACATTGTTTGCCGGTTCCGCCGGCGAGTATACCAAGCAGATTCTGGACAAAAAGGGCATAGTTTATCTTGATACCACCCATAACGCCCTGCGCCAGGTTTCCAACAGCAAGCGGGAGATCCGGAAGCCTGAAGACGTCAGGCATCTGAAAATCCGCGTGCCCGGGGGCTCCATTTTCCTGGATACCTGGAAAGCCTTTGGCGCGGACCCCATCGCCATGAGCTGGAGCGAAGTTTTCACCGCCTTGCAGCAGGGAACTATCGACGGCCAGGACAACGGCGTGAAAACGTCCGACTCCAACAGCATCTACGAAGTGAACAAATTTTATACCATATGGAACTACATGTATGACGGGTACCCCATCATCATGAACAAAAAAAGCTGGAACAAGCTGGATGGGGAGCAGCGCAAGATCCTGCAGGAAGCCGCCACCGAAGCCTGCGCCTGGAGCCGGAAAATGGTGGAAACCGAAGAAGCCGACCTGCTGAAAAAATTCGAACAGCAGGGTGTGAAGGTCACGGTTCTGACGGAAGAAGAAATCAATGTGTTCAAGGAACTGGTGAAGCCTGTCATCGAAAAATACAAGGAAAAATACGGCGAAGAAGCCATGAGGGCTTTCGGCATCACCCAGTGAGGGCAAATCCTCCGGCGGCCAACGGAAGCCGCCGGAGGATTCCGCGCGAAACGTCCCGGCATAGCGCACGGCAGACGGCAAGGAGGTCCATCTTGAAGCTGTTGCAAAATTTTGAAGAATATCTGGGAGCCGTCATCCTGGTGGGCATGACAGGCCTGACCGTGGCGAATGTTTTTTCCCGCTTTGTTCTCAAGGCCTCCATCTCGGTAACGGACGAGTTGACCACCTGCCTTTTCGTCCTCTTGAGCCTGCTGGGGGCTGCGGTCTGCACAAAACGCGGCTCACACCTCGGCCTGACGCTCCTTACCGACCGTATGAACGCCGGGAACCGGCGGCGCTGCGCGCTGCTCGGCAGCGTTCTGGGCGCGTTGTTCTGCGGCATAGTTTTCTATTACGGCATTGAAATGGTCGTCCACGAGTATGTATCAGAGCAATTGACCCTCGGCATGGGCTGGCCGGAATGGATTTTCGGCTCCTTCGTCCCCATCGGCAGCGCTCTCATCTGCTTGCGTTTCATCCAGGCAGGGCTCGCCGTGGCCAAAAAGAAGGAGCAAGAACCATGACAGCCGTCATCCTGGTCTGTGTTTTTGCCGGTCTGCTCTCGCTGAACGTGCCCATTGCCATCAGCCTCGGCATGGCCAGTATCGCCGCATTGCTGCACAACGATCTCGGGTTGGCCATGATCCCGTCGAACGTGTTTTCGGCCACCAGCAAGTTCGCGTTGCTGGCCGTGCCGTTTTTTATTCTGGCCGGGAACATCATGGAGAAAAGCGGCATCTCCCACAAGCTGATCGATTTCGCCCAGGCCCTTGTCGGGCACCGTAAGTGCGGCCTGGCTCTGGTCTGCGTCGTCGTTTCCTGCTTTTTCGCGGCGATTTCCGGTTCGGGTCCGGCCACGGTGGCCGCGTTGGGGACCATCATCATTCCGGCCATGATCGCCAACGGGTACCGCAAGGATACCTCTTCCGCCCTGATGGCTTCCGCCGGGGCCATCGGCATCATTATCCCGCCTTCCATAACGTTCGTCATTTTCGGAGCCATTTCCGGGACCTCCATCGGCAAACTGTTCATGGCCGGGGTTATTCCCGGGCTGCTCGTCGGCCTTGGCCTGGCCGTCGCCGCCATGTGGGCTTCGCGGAACAGTCCGCTCAAGCTGCTGCCCAAGGCCAGCACGGCGGACGTGTGGCGTGCGTTCAAGGATGCCTTCTGGGGGCTGATGATGCCGGTTATTATCTTGGGCGGTATTTACGGCGGCATTTTTACGCCCACCGAAGCGGCGGCCATTTCCGCCGTGTACGGATTCGCTGTTGGTTTTTTTATCTACAGGACTCTGAAAGTAAAAGAATTTTATGATATGGCGGATTCGCTGGCCCAGACGGCGGTCGTCATGTTCATCATGGCCACCGCCAGCCTGTTCGCCTGGGTCATGACGGTCGAAGGCGTGGCTTCAGCCTCCAGCAAGCTGCTGGTCAACGTTTCCAACGGCAACCCCATCCTCTTCCTGATGATCCTCAACGTTCTTCTGCTCGCCGCGGGTTGTGTGCTGGATACGGCTTCGGCCCTGTACATCTTCGCCCCCATTTATGTTCCGGCTGGCATCGCCATGGGGGTGGACCCCGTCCATTTGGGCGTCATTTCCATTGTCAACCTGGCCATCGGCCTGGTGACGCCGCCGGTGGGGGTCAACCTGTTCATGTCCTGCGGCATCGGCGGTCTGAACATGAAGGAGATCGCCAAGGGACTGATACCGTTTCTGGTTTCCTCCATCCTGGCGCTGCTGGCCATCACCTATATACCCTGGCTGTCGTTGTTCCTGCCGGGATTGATGTAACCCCCATGCCGGCGCCGCTCTGCGAAGAGCGGCGCCGCATCTGGAACCACCTGCCGGATCAAGTCCGAACGGCTGCAATTCAGGCGCCCAAACGGCGGACGCGTCCGCCCTGCCCCTCTCGACAAGGCCGCGATTCGGTTTTATGATTGCAAATCAATGTAACGATAACATTTTTCAAGTACTTCGTTTTTGAAGTGCGTCGCGGGACTTTTCCCGCAAACCCCCGCAACCGGATAGCCGTGGGCGAGCTTCGCTTGCCGTCAACGGGTATTTGAAACGGCAGCCGCTCCAAGGACAAGCCCGCATGCACATTGAAAAGATAAAAAAGACGGCGCCCAAAGTCTCCGAACTGGTCATGCAGGCCATCCTGAACGCCGTGGATTCGGGCACCATAAAACTGAATGAGGATCTCCTGCCGGAACGCGAATTGGCCACGGCTCTCGACGTCAGCCGGGGCTCCCTGCGGGAAAGCCTTGCCATTCTGGAATTCCTCGGCGTGATAGAACCTCGCGGCAACCGCAAGGTCGTGGTCAAGACTTCGGAACATCTCCAAAACGTCACCGATCTCATCCGCCTCTCGGAAAACTTTGATGCCGTGACGGACTTTGTGGCCTTCCGCCGGGTCAACGAATGCGCCATCGTTGAGCTCGCCTGTGAAAATGCCACAGCCGAGGACCTTGCCAAAATAGCGCGCTGCATCGAGCGTATGGAACAGGACCCGACGGATGCCGAGGCTGACCCTGAATTCCACATGACCCTGGCCATGGCCAGCCGCAACGCTCTGTTTGCCACGACCTACCGGCTAATCAGCGGCTTGATGATGGACCTGCGCACCCGGTTTCTCTCAAAACCGGGCTACTACCAAAAAACCCTCAGCGAGCACCGGGCCATTTACGAGGCCGTCGCCCGGCGGGACAAGCAGGCCGCCAAAAGGATCATGAAGCAGCACCTCAAAAGCATCCTTCTCTTCGGCACCAAGGGCGATGGGGTTGAGGAGACGGACCGGCAATAATCTCTGCGCAATGAATGCGATGCGGGCGCCGTCCCACTCCAGTCTCGACTTTCGTTTTCGGCTGTCGTATACAATGCGATTGCGCCGGGACGATACAGGATGACCCCGCCCGGCCAAAACGGATGGAAACAGTGAGCCGTGATGTCTGAAAAACCCTGCGCCACATATAGCTTTGCCGCCGCCGCCCAGGCTGCCGAACTGATAGCCCGCCTGGCCAGCCGCACGGCCGCCGACGGGGAGGATACCGCCAGAACCGAGGCCGCTGTCCGGGACATTTTGCGGAACGTGCGCGATAACGGGCTTCCCGCCGTCGTCGAATACACGCGCAAGTACGACTGCCCCACCTTCACGCCGGGCATGTTCGCCATTCCGCCCGAATTGTTGCGCGAGGCCGCGCAGAGCATTCCCGCCTCGGACCGGGACATCATCCGCGAGGCGGCCCGGCGCATCCGCACGTTCCACGAAGCCCAGAAGGAAAAGAACTGGTTCATGACGGACCCGTACGGCGCGCTCCTGGGCCAGGTGCTCACCCCTCTCGACCGGGTGGGGCTCTATGTCCCCGGCGGCCGGGGCGGGGAAACCCCGCTTATTTCCAGCCTGCTCATGAACGCCATCCCGGCCCAGGTGGCCGGGGTTGACGAGATCGCGGTGGTTTCCCCGCCGGGTCCGGACGGTTCCGTCAGTTCCTATATTCTGGCCGCCGCCTACGAGTTGGGCATCGCGGAAGTGTACGCCTGCGGCAGCGCCTGGGCCGTCGCGGCCCTGGCCTACGGCGCGGACTCCCTCGCTCCCGTGGATCTTGTGGCCGGTCCCGGCAATATCTGGGTGACCACGGCCAAAAAACTGCTGCTCGGCAAAATCGGCATCGACATGTTGGCCGGCCCCAGCGAGATCTGCGTCATCGCGGACAGCACCGCCCACCCGGCCTGGGTCGCGGCGGACATGCTCTCCCAGGCGGAACACGATCCCCTGGCCTCCGCCGTGTGCATCACCACGGACCCGGCCATGGCAGAGGCCGTGCAGGCCGAACTCGCGCGGCAGATGGAAACGCTGCCCCGCGCGGATATCGCCGCCAAATCCCTTGCCGGGTGGGGCGCTCTCGTCGTCGTGCCGGACCTGGCGACCGCCGCCCAGGTAGCCAACATGATCGCGCCGGAACACCTGGAAATCGCCGTGGCCGATCCCTGGCCCGTGGCCGGGAGGATCCGCCACGCCGGGGCCATGTTCCTCGGTAATTACGCGGCGGAAAGCGTCGGCGATTATTTTGCCGGGCCCAACCACGTGCTGCCCACCATGGGCACGGCGCGGTTTTCCTCCGGGCTTTCCGTTGCGACCTTCTGCAAAAAGAGTAATGTGATCCGGGTGAGCGAGTCGTTCACCCGTGAGCATGCGGGCAGCATCGCGCGCCTTGCGCGGCTCGAAGGGCTTGAAGCGCACGCGCGGGCCGTGGAAGCGCGGCTGAAATAGTTTTTGGAATATGCATGCCGGGAGCCGTGCGCGTTGCACGAGCTTGCAAACCGGCAGGACGGTAATGCGTCCCTGATGGTGCAGGATATCATCCCCTGCCTGAAAGTACTGGAGAAAAAGGTGAAAGTAGTCAACGCGACGCAAATCAAGGAATACCCCCTGCTTGCCAGAGGCAAGGTGCGGGATATCTACGAAATCGACGCGGACACCCTGTTGCTGGTGACCACGGACCGCATGTCCGCATTCGACGTCATCATGTCGAGCCCCATCCCGTACAAGGGGGTTGTGCTCAACCAGATCACCCTGTTCTGGATGGATCGTTTCAAAGACATTATCCCCAACCACATTATATCCGCCGACGCCAAGGACCTGCCCGCCACACTCGCTCCCTACGCCGAAGAGCTGGAAGGCCGGTTCGTACTGGCCAAAAAGGCCACGCCCCTGCTGCTGGAATGCATCGTGCGCGGGCACATCACCGGCTCCGGCTGGAAGGATTACCTCGCGACCGGGAGCCTGTGCGGCCACGTTCTGCCCAAGAATTTGCAGGAATCCGCCAAACTCGACCAGGTGCTGTTCACCCCGTCCACCAAGGCCGAACTCGGCGAACACGACGAGAACATCACCGAAGCGGCGGGCGCCAAACTCATCGGCGAAGCGCTGTACGCGAAGGTCAAGGACGTCACCATCAAAATCTTCACGGAAGCGCGCGCCTATGCGGAAACACGTGGCATCATCATCGCGGATACCAAGTTCGAATTCGGCCTGCGGAACGGCGAACTGATCTGGATAGACGAGGCCTTGACCCCGGATTCCTCCCGGTTCTGGCCCCTGGAAGGGTATGAGCCGGGCAGGACCCAGCCCAGTTTTGACAAACAGTTCCTGCGCAATTGGCTGCTGAAACAGCCGTGGAACATGGCCCCGCCGCCGCCGCCGCTGCCCGCCGCAATCGTGCGGGAAACAGCCGAACGGTACATTGAAGCGTACCGGTTGCTCACCGGCAAGGATTTGGGCGTCACTGTGTAGAGTGTACCTCTTGCGGGAACCGGCGATATCTGGTTTTCTCAAGAAAAATACCATTCCCGGGAGCAGGGCGCGTTGTAGCCGTTGCCGTGCTCCCACAACATCCATGCGTCCCTGATGGGGGGCAGGGGGAATTCCCTCCTGCTCAGAGGAGAATTCATGCTGCTGCAAGGAAAAAAAGCCCTGATTCTGGGTCTCGCCAACAACAAGAGCATTGCGTACGGTATTGCCAAGGCTTTTCGGGATAACGGCGCGGAAATCGCCCTGACCTGGCCCGGAGAGGCTATCCGCAAACGGATGGCCCCCCTGGCCGAGGAACTCGGCGCGGCCTTCATCATGCCCTGTGACGTGACGGACGACGGTCAGATCGCGGCCGCCGCGTCCCAGCTTAAGGAAACGTGGGGCACCTTCGATATTCTGGTGGTCGCCGTGGCCTACGCCAACCGCGAGGACCTGCTGGGCAGGTACATCGATACCTCCCGCGCGGGATTCGCCCTAGCCATGGATATCTCCGCCTATTCCCTGGTGGCGGTGTGCAGCGCGTTCGCGCCGCTGATGACGGAAAACGGGTCCGTCATGACGCTGACCTATTACGGCGCGGAAAAGGTCATCACCAACTACAACGTCATGGGGGTCGCGAAAGCCGCCCTGGAAGCGTCCGTGCGGTACCTCGCCTACGACCTGGGCGAGAGGAACATCCGCATCAACGCCATCAGCGCCGGACCCATCAAAACCCTGGCCGCCTCCGGCATCGGCGGGTTCAACCGCATCCTGAACCATATCGACAAGCACAGCCCCCTGCACCGCAACGTCACCATCGACGACGTGGGTTCCACCGCGCTGTTCCTGGCCTCCCCGCTGTCGTCGGGCATCACCGGCCAGACCATTTACGTGGATTCCGGGTACTGCATTTCCGGCACGCAATTGGGCGACGCGGAATAACACGGCTCCGGTCAAGGAAATCGCAGGGTCTGCCGCATGCGCGGCAGACCCTTTTTGCCGCCCGGATACGGGCCGTCAGGGCTGATAAAACCACGGAAACCTTGCTTTATCACGGCATGTATGCTTATCTAGGGTGAATTTTATCGGGTGCATTGTATAGGCCACACGCAGGCAAGGCCGGAAGGACGCCGGACACGCCCGGAAAGAAGCCTTGTCCCGGTTTGCGTCTTTTGAGCCGGTGTGCTAATAACATGATTTTTATAGCGTTTTGTACTTCTTTGTATACCATTTTTCCGCCGCGCGAGGGACCGTTTGCCGTATAACGGCCAGCCGGCGCAATAGGGCCAAGGTGCTTATGTCGGAAAACGCCAACAACATTCCTCTGGACGATGAGGATATCCTTGACCTCACGGTTGTAGCGGAACCGGGCAAACCCGCCGTCAAGACAGACGGCCCCCCGGAAATGGGGGATTCGGACGGTCCGGTGGATTTCGGCGCGGATCTTGACGCCCTGCTCGACAGCCTCGGGGCGGATGGAACCGTTACCGCGCCCGCCGCGAAAGCGGCCACGGCAAAACCCGTTGCCGCCCCCATTGCCGACCAGACGCCCGTGGATCACACGGTGGACCCCGACGAAGAAATGGCCATGCCGGAGATGTCGGATATCGACTCGCTCCTGGCGGAACTGGGCGCGGAAATTCCCGCGGTGGCCGAGGCTTCGGCGCCCGCGCCGGAACCCAAAGCGGCCGCTCCCATGGCGGAATTTGACGACCTTCTCGCCCAGGCCCAGGCGGCCGAGGCGGAAAAGGCCAAAGCGGAGGCCGCGGCCATGGCCGCCGAGATGATGGCCGGGCAGGCCGCGCCCAAAGCGCCCGCCGCTCCGGCCCCGGAACCCAAAGCGGCCGCGCCCATGGCGGAATTTGACGACCTCCTCGCCCAGGCCCAGGCGGCCGAGGCGGCAAAAGCGAAAGAAGAAGCCGCCGCCATGATGGCTGACATGATGGCGGATCAGGCCGCGCCCGCCGCGCCCAAGGTCTCCCCCGTGCCGAACATGGTCGGGATGGAAGAGGAGTTCGCCGCCGCCCGTCCGGCACAGGACGGGCCTTCAACCGCCATTGACGCGCGGGCCGTTCTCACCGACTTTGAGGACGTTCCCGACGCGGTGGAGACGGCCGGGCAGGCTGCCGCGCAAACCGCCCCCAATGTTGTTGAAGATTCTGCCGCGGAGTATGCCGCAGATCCTGCCGAGGACGCCCTGGATTTGAACGAACTCGACGCGCTGCTTGACGATATCCTGGCCACGGCCCCGGAAATGGGCAGCCCCGCCGCCAAGGCGTCTCCCGCGCCCACCCCCGCGCCCGGCGCGGCCCTTGCGGCCCAGGCGGCGGTCATGGCGGCGCAGGCCGTTTCTTCGCCGCGCATGGAGAGCGTCGCGGACGTCATCCCCGTGCCGGATCAGGCCATCATGCCTGTTTCCGAGGATGTTGCCGCCCTGGCCGAACGGGTGAGCCGTCTTGAGGAGGCGGATTTCGCCGCCCTGAACGAGCGGCTGCAGCGCCTTGAGGAATCCGTGGACGTGCTGGAATCCGAAGAGGTTTCCGAGGCCATGATGGAAGGCTTTATCAACGCCAAAGTGGGGGCAAAGCTCGAGAGCCTTTTCATCCCGGATTCCCCGGTCATGGAACGGATCTGCGAAGAGATCCGGGCCCGGCTGGCGGAAGGCTACTTCAACGAAAGCCTTGAAAAAATGGCCGCCGCCGCCGCCGCCAAGGTTATCCGCGAGGAGATCGCGGCCCTGATGCAGGAAAACGGCTAGGAATTGCCCGGAAATACGCGTATCGCGGGCGATTGCCGCGTCAAAACATTTTTTTGCTCCGGTTACGTACGGGCAAAGTACGCGCCCTCCGCAAAAAAATATTTTTCCTTGCCCTTGCCGCGCGCTCCGCGTATTTCCGGGCAATTCCATGTGCCTCTGGCGTATTGAGAATTTTTGGGCAGTGTGAAAATCAAAAAGGGGAGGGCTTCGCAGGTTCTTCCTTTTTCCCCGTCCGGTCGTCCGCCATCGTGGCAGGTCGCCATTCCCCATGGACGGGTTTTTTTTCCAGGGCGCCGTCCCTGCGGTAAACCGGAGAGAGCATGGACAAGGTGCACAAGGAAACGTTGCAGGTCACCAAGGAGATCATCGTCAAGTTCATCGAGACCGGCCGCGTGTCCCCGGCGAACTTTGAGGAGATTTTCCCGGCCGTGTACGGGGTGGTTCGCAAAACGCTCGTGGATTCCCTCTTTTCTTCCGTTCCCGGCGTAACGCCGGATGATGACGACTGATCCGCATGGCCCCGTCTTCTTCCACAAGCCACCAGACCGCCGTTTCCGCCATGTTCGGGCGCATCGCGCCGGGCTATGACGCGGCGAACCGCATCCTCAGTTTCGGCGTGGACTCGCTCTGGCGTCGCCGTCTTGTCAGGGGCGTGGAAGCCGCCTTTCTTCCCGGCTCGCGGCGGCGCATTCTCGACCTCGCGGCCGGCACCTACGACGTCTCTCTCGCTCTTGTGCGGCATATCCCCGGCGCCACGGTGCTGGCCGTGGATTTTTGCCTGCCCATGCTCCAGGCGGGCAAGGGGAAGCTCGCGCGGGCGGGCGCATACGCGGCGCGGCGCATCGCGCCCGTTGCGGGCAACGGCCTCTGCCTTCCCCTGCACGATGCGAGCGTTGACGCGGTGACGGTTTCCTTCGGCCTGCGCAACATGCTCCCGCGCGAAGACGCTCTTGCGGAAGCGTACCGGGTTCTCACGGCGGGCGGGGTGTTCCACATCCTGGAATTCGGCTCGGCAAAGGGGCGCATCTGGGGCGGGCTGTACAACCTGTACCTGACGAAGATCCTTCCGTTCGTCGGCGGCCTTGTCACCGGGGACAAAGAGGCTTACGGCTATCTCGCCCGCACCGTCACGAATTTTCCGGAATCGGCGGCTCTCGCGGAGGAGCTCCGCGCCGCGGGTTTCCGGGAGGTGGCCGCCCAACGGCTTTGGGGCGGCATCGTCTACCTGCACACCGGGAAAAAATGAGACAACGCGGCATGCACCGCTTGAGGAAGACCATGACCCTGCAATTCGCGGATTTCAAAAAGAAGAAACTGCCCGTCGCCGTGGTGGGACTGGGCTATGTCGGCCTGCCCCTGGCCGTCGCCCTGGCCAGACATTTCGCCGTTATCGGGTTTGACGTTGCCGCGGAGCGCGTCGCGGCTCTCGCGAGCGGGCGCGACCACACCGGCGAGGTGGATGACGCGGCCATGGCCGCCACAACGGCGCAATTCACCACGGACCCGGCTGAGCTTGCCAGGGCGCGGGTCATCATCGTGGCCGTGCCGACCCCGGTGGACAACCACAAAACCCCGGACCTCACCCCGGTGACCCGCGCCTGCGCCACCGTGGGCCGCGCCATGGCCAAGGGGAGCGTGGTGGTTTTTGAGTCAACGGTCTACCCCGGCGTGACCGAGGACGTGTGCGTGCCCATTCTGGAAAAGGAGTCGGGTCTCGTTTTCGGCCGGGATTTCACCGTGGGCTATTCCCCGGAGCGCATTAACCCCGGCGACAAGGTGCATACCCTTGAGAGCGTGGTGAAAATCGTGGCCGGGAGCGACGAGGCCACCCGCTCGCTGCTGGCGAAAATTTACGGCGCGGTGGTCAAGGCCGGCATTCACGAAGCCTCTTCCATCAAGGTGGCGGAAGCCGCCAAAGTTATCGAGAACACCCAGCGCGACCTCAACATCGCGCTCATGAACGAGTTGTCCGTCATCTTCCACAACCTGGGCATCGACACCATGGAAGTGCTGGAAGCCGCCGGGACAAAATGGAATTTTCTCCCCTTCCGGCCCGGCCTTGTGGGCGGGCACTGCATCGGGGTGGACCCCTATTACCTCACCTACAAGGCCGAGGAAACGGGCTACCAGCCCCAGGTCATCCTCGCGGGTAGGCGCATCAACGACTCCATGGGCGGCTACGTCGCCAAGACCGCGGTCAAGATGATGATCCAGGCGGGCCGCCAGATCAGGGACGCCAAGGTCGGCATCCTCGGGCTGACCTTCAAGGAAAACGTGCCGGACCTGCGCAATTCCAAGGTCATCGACATCATTACGGAACTTGTGGACTTCGGCGCCACGGTCCAAGTGCACGACCCCCTGGCGGACAACGACGAGGCCAAGGCCGAATATGGCGTCTCGCTTCTGCCGCTCCAGGATTTGACCGAGCTTGACGCGCTGATCCTGGCTGTTGGGCACGAGGCGTTTTCGCACATAACGCCCAAAGATATCGCGGCCCGTTTCGCGGACAAGGATTCGGTGGTGGTTCTCGACGTCAAGGCCTTCTGGGACAAAGAAGCCATGCTGGATGCCGGGTATGCTTACTGGCGGTTGTGAGCCATGGAACCGAGAATAACGCTTGTGGCCGCGACGGCCATGGAAATGCGGGCTGTTCTGCAGGGGCTCGGCATGAATAAAGCCGCGCCGGAGCCTGGGGCCGCCGTTACCGGGGTTATCCGCGATATCCCCGTCCGCCTCGTGACCAGCGGCGTCGGCCCCCTGGCGGCGGCCTACACCGCCGGGCGTCTGGCCGGGGAAGGCTGTTTTACCGCCGACCGCTGCCGGGGCCTTCTTTCCCTCGGCATAGCGGGGACATACGCCGCCAATGCCGCGCCCGTCGGGTCCGTGGTCATGGCGACCAGGGAAATCTGGCCCGAATACGGCCTTTTCACGGAAGAGGGCGTGGATGCCGAGGCCCTGGGGTTCCCCCTCGCGGGCAAAAAGGGCGATTCCGGCGCTGTCTGGAATTCCCTTACGCTTTCACCCGCCGCCGCCCTTGCCACCATGGGGCTTAAAGACCCCGCCACCGCGCCGCGCTCGGGGGAGAACCCCGTTGTCGCCGCCGGGCCGAGCATTACGGTGGCCGCTGTTTCCGGCACCCGGACGAGAGCCAGGGAACTTGCCGCCCGCCATGCGGCGCTCATCGAGAACATGGAAAGTTTCCCCCTGGCGCTCGCGGCGGCCCAGGCGGGCGTGCCGTTTGCGGAAGTGAGGTCCGTGTCCAACCTCGTGGGCGACAGAAGCCCGGAAGCCTGGAACATTCCCGCCTCCCTGGCCGCGCTGGCGAGGGCGGTGGGCCTGATGTTCTCCCTGTAACGGGCAGGCCTCGGTTTGGCGTGATACTTAGCCAGGTATCGTTTTTTGCTCCGGTCATACGGTGCGCGCGCCCTGTGCCCGTGGCAGATAACGCTTTTGTTCCGGGATAAGCCGTAGTAGTATCCTTCGATTCGCTTTTTACGGAATACGGAATGTGGAGATCGTCTATGTTGAGCCTTGTCAGCGTGTTGCGGGAAGAACAGCCCCGCATCAACGCGGTTCTGGAAAAAGAGATAGCGGCCCTGCCCGCTTCAGCACGGGACGTCGCCCGGCATACCCTTGCCGCCGGGGGCAAGCGGTTGCGCCCCATGCTCGCGGTCACCATGGGGCGTCTTTTCGGGTGTGACCATCCGGATATCTACGCCATGGCCGCGGCCATCGAATTTCTGCACGTGGCGAGCCTTCTTCATGATGATGTCCTGGACAACGCCACCACGCGGCGCGGCATCGTGGCCGCCCACACGGTCTATACCCCGACGGTCGCGATCCTCGGCGGGGACGTGATGCTGGCTCACGCGGCGGGCATGGTGGCGAAACTCGGCGATTCGTTCATTTCCATCCAGTTTGCCGAGGCCGTTTCCCAGACAGCCGTGGGCGAAATAGACGAATTCAACAACCTGGGCGACGTCATGCTGCCCTATGAAAAATATCTCGCGATCATCACGGGCAAGACCGCCTGGAACCTCAGGATCGCCTGTGAATTGCCCGCGCACCGCGCCGGAGCCGGGGAGGAACAGGTAAAGGCCGCCGCCGCCTTCGGGCAGGAACTGGGCCTCGCCTTCCAGATCGTTGACGACGCCCTGGATATCGCGCCGTCAAAGGACACTGGCAAACCCTCGGGTGGTGACCTGCGCGAAAGAAAATGCACGCCGCTGACCCGTTTCTACATGGATTCCCTGCCGGAGAACGAGGCGAAAGCGTTTGCGGAAAAGTTCAAAACCGGGTCCTTCACGGAAGCGGAAATCGAAGCCATTATCCGGACCATGCGCGAGAAGGGCATGGACAAGCAAACCCGTGATCTGGCCGAACCCCACCTTGCGCGGGCCAAGGAAGCCCTGGCCAAGCTCCCGGCCAACAAGGAGCGCAAGATCCTGGAACAGGTGCCGGATTTTATCAAAACGCGCGGGAATTAGCGCGGGTAGTCTTACGCACCCAAGGGCCGCGGCGTTTGTCGCGGCCCTTGGCGTTCCGGCCCGCGCCCCCGCAGCAATCTCCTTTTGCTCCGGACCGTTCTGTGATAGGTATGTGTCCCCCGTGGGGGAAACCATTTTTTATCAGAGGGTAGTTTATGCTCCGGCGTGTTGCAATCCGTCTTCGTCCCCAAGTTGCCGACTCCGTCGGCCAGGGTGTTGCCCGCACCATCCGCGAAACGCTCGGCCTTGCCGTGGCGTCCGTTACCGTGCGGCGCGTGTTCACCGTCAGCGGCCTGGATGACGCGCAGCTTAAGCGCGTCACGCAGGAAGGGATTTTGCACGACCCCGTGCTGCAGGAGGCGAGCCTCGCGGAAGCGGCCACCGACGCGGACTGGGTGCTGGAAGTCATGTTCCGCCCAGGCGTTACGGACAACGAAGGCAGAACCGCCCGCGACACCCTGGCGCTGGCCATGGGTGTTACCAACAAAAGCCAACTCGCCGTGTACACCGGGACCCAGTACCACCTGCGCTCGGAAAAGGGGCGCTGCCTCGCGGAGGAAGACGTGGAGCGCATCGCCCGCGACCTTCTGGCCAACGAGCTGATCCAGCGCTTCCGCATCAAGAGCGGCGCGGCGTGGCTGGCGGAACCCGGCTTCCCGCCCCTGGCCTCCAAGGTGCTGGGCCAGGCCGTTTCCGAGGTGGCGACCATTCCCCTTGCCGCCATGGATGACGAAGCGCTCATGGCGCTCAGCCGTGAGAACACCTGGGCCTTTTCCCTGGAAGAAATGCACGCCGTCAGAGCGTACTACGCGGACCCCAAAATCCGGGCCGCGCGCGAGAGCGCGAAGTTGCCCCTCGACCCCACGGACGCGGAAATCGAAGTGTTGGCCCAGACCTGGTCCGAGCACTGCAAACACAAGATATTCGCCGCCAAAATCGACTACGAGAACAAGGAAACCGGCAAGTCCGAAACCATCAACGGCATATTCAAAACCTACATCCAGGGTTCGACCAAGACCATCCGGCAAAACCTCGGGGATGCGGACTTCTGCAAATCCGTATTCACGGACAACGCCGGGGTGGTGGCCTTTACCGAAGACCACGACGTGGCCATCAAGGTGGAAACCCACAACAGCCCTTCCGCCCTCGATCCCTACGGCGGCGCGCTGACCGGCATCGTGGGCGTGAACCGCGACCTGATGGGCGTGGGCATGGGCGCTTCCATGGTCTGCAACATGGACGTGTTCTGCTTCGCCTCCCCCTTTTACGATAAAAAACTGCCCCCGCGCCTCCTGCACCCGCGCCGCGTTCTGGAAGGCGTGCGCGAAGGCGTGGAGCACGGCGGCAACAAGTCCGGCATCCCCACGGTCAACGGGTCCGTGGTGTTTGAAGAACGTTTCCTCGGCAAGCCGCTGGTCTATTGCGGCACGGTCGGCATGCTGCCCGCCGTGGTCAACGGCAAGCCCGGTTACGAGAAAAAGGCCCGGGTCGGCGACATCATCGTGATGGCCGGCGGCCGCATCGGCAAGGACGGCATCCACGGCGCGACCTTCTCGTCCGAGGAACTGCACGAGGAATCCCCGGCCACGGCCGTACAGATCGGCGACCCCATCACCCAGCGCAAACTGTACGATTTCATCCTGCGCGCCAGGGACATGGGCCTGTACACCGCCATTACGGACAACGGCGCGGGCGGCCTTTCCTCCTCCGTGGGTGAAATGGCGGAAGACACGGGCGGCTGCCGCCTGGACCTCGCCAAAGCCCCCCTCAAGTATGACGGTCTGCGGCCCTGGGAAATTTTGCTGTCCGAAGCGCAGGAGCGTATGACCCTGGCCGTGCCCAAGGACACAATCGACGAATTCCTGGCCCTGGCCGAAACCATGGACGTGGAAGCCTCCGCCCTTGGGGAATTCACGGATTCCGGCTACTTCCACGTGACCTACGACGGCAAGGACGTGGCCTGCCTGGACATGGACTTCATGCACGACGGCGTGCCCCAGATGCAGCTGAAAGCCGTGTGGGACCCGGCATGCGCCGTGCAGATCGACGATGCGGCCACGCTGGACCTTCCCAACGAGCAGCAGGGCGCGTTCCTCAAAACAATGCTCGGCCGGTTGAACATCTGCTCCAAGGAATACATCATCCGCCAGTATGACCACGAGGTGAAGGGCGGGAGCGTGATAAAACCCCTCGTCGGCGTGAAGCGCGACGGCCCCGGCGACGCCGCCGTGCTCCGCCCGCTGCTGGACCGCAAGGAAGGCATCGTGCTCTCCCACGGCATCTGCCCGAAATTCTCTGATTTCGACACCTACTGGATGATGGCCAACGCGGTCGACGAAGCCGTGCGCGGCGCCGTGGCCGTGGGCGCGGATCCCATGACGCTGGCAGGCGTGGACAACTTCTGCTGGTGCGACCCGGTTCAGTCCGAGCGCACCCCGGACGGGCACTACAAGCTGGCCCAGCTCGTGCGCGCCAACCAGGCCCTGGCGGACTTCTGCATCGCGTACAACGCGCCCTGCATCTCCGGCAAGGACTCCATGAAAAACGACTACACCGGCGGCGGCGTGAAAATTTCCATCCCGCCCACGGTGCTGTTCACCGTTCTCGGTAAAATCCCGGATGCGGCAAAGGCCGTTTCCTCGGATTTCAAACGCCCGGGCGAATCCATTTACATCCTCGGCCGCACGGCCCGCGAGCTCGCCGGGAGCGAAGCCGCCGCCGAGTTGGGCATCCCGGCCGGGTCCGTGCCCAAGGTCTATTCCTCCTCGGCCAACGCGCGGTATGCCGCGTTCCATAAAGCCACCCTGAAAGGACTCGTTTCCGCCTGCCACGACCTGTCCGACGGCGGCCTTGCCGTGGCGCTCGCGGAAATGGCCCTCGGCGGCCGCTGCGGCGCGGACGTGGATATCTCCCTCGTGCCGGGCATGGATCTGCAAATTACCGCGACCGAGCTGTTGTACGCCGAATCCGCCAGCCGCCTGCTGGTGACCGTGCCGGACAAGCACCGGGACGCCTTCGAAGCGCTGTTCGAGGGCCAGGAGTTCGCCCGCATCGGCGAAACCACGGCCGGGAAGGATCTTGTGGTCCGCCTCGGCGCCCTGGCGCTGTTGACCGAGAACGTGGACGGCCTGGCCGAAGCTTTCAAGGCCACGCTGAACTGGTAGGCCGGAGAAGGGATGGAAAACCTCGTCGTTCTGGGCACGGGCCACGCCATGGTCACCCGCTGCTACAACACCTGCTTCGCCCTCACCGAGGGCGAAGCGTGTTTTCTGGTGGACGCGGGCGGCGGCAACACCATTCTCTCCCGCCTGGACGCAGCGGGCATCGCCTTCACGGCGATCCATGAGGCCTTTGTCACCCACAGCCACAGCGACCACATCCTGGGCATGGTCTGGGTCGTGCGCAAAATCGCGGCCCTCATGAACCAGGGCAGATACGAGGGCGTTTTTACCATCCATTGCCACGCGGAACTGGCCGTCAAGCTCCGGACCATCCTGGAGCTGACGCTGGTTGCCAGCGCTCTGAGGCACCTGGATGCCGGAATCGTCATCCTGCCGGTCGCGGACGGTGAAACCCGCCGGATTCTGGGCCGGGACGTGACCTTTTTCGACATCCACTCCACCAAGGAAAAACAGTTCGGTTTCACAACGCGCCTGGCGAACGGCAAAAAACTCTCCTTCCTCGGCGACGAGCCGTACAACGAGCGGTGCGAGCCGTTCGTGCGCGGCAGCGACTGGCTGCTGCACGAGGCGTTCTGCCTCTACAGCCAGCGGGACCGGTTCAAACCGTACGAAAAGCACCACAGCACGGTCAGGGACGCCTGCGAGCTGGCAACCCGTCTGGGCGCGGGCAACCTGGTGCTCTGGCACACGGAAGACGCTAACATCCACTCCCGCAAGGAACTGTACACGGCGGAAGGGCGGGAGTTTTTCCACGGCAATATCTTCGTGCCGGACGACGGCGACGTCATCCCCCTCTGACCGTTCCGTTTCGCGCTTTCGCGCCGGTTTCATACTTTTTTATATTCCGCCATATCTTTCCACATCTGTTTCATTCCCCGGCAACATCCGGGCGGTAAAAGGGACTCAAGAACAATGAGACGCGCCTTTCGGCACAATTGCGCCTCAAACGTAAAGGAGACCCATATGCGTACGAACACCGTATCCCGCAATATCAAGATCATGGCATGCCTTATCACCGCCGGGCTCATCGCGGCGTTCAGCTCCACCCCGGCCCTGGCGGGGAGCGCTTTCTCGAGCAACGAGCGGAGCGTCAGCGTGGGCTACGACCTGGACGGGGTCGGCATCCAGGTGGCCTATTCCAGGGAATACACTTCGTATGACAACCACCGGCATCGGGATTCCGGCCACTATTACGGCAAGGACAAGCACTACAAGCATTACAAGCACGGCAAGCCCGGCCACTTCCAGAAGGGCCACCAGTACGGCAAGCACGGCAAGCCTGGATGGCAGGGACACCCCGGCCGGCACGCGGGTAAGCACGGCAACGGCCATCAGTTCGGTAAGGACAAGCACGGTAAGCCCCAGTGGCACGGGCAAAACAAGCACGGCAACGGTCCCGGCTTTGACAAGGGCAAGGGCGACCGGCACAACGACAAGCACGCCAGGGGCGGCTTCGGCGGCGGGCACGACCGGGGCGGCCGCCAGCAGGCGCGGCGCTGATGCGCTGATCTGAAAAAACAAGGCCCGTCCGGGAAACCGGACGGGCTTTTGTTTTTCAGGGCGACGCTGTTTTATATAAACAAAAAAAGCCCCAGCACCAGGAGTTGCCCCATCAGGATGCGCAGGATCATGGTCAGGGGGTAGACCGTGGCGTAGACCGCCATGGGCGCGTCGGAGTTGAGCATCTGGGAGGCGAAGGCAATGGCCGGGGGGTCCGTCATGCTGCCCGCCAGCAGGCCGCAGGTCGTCACGTAGTCGATGCCGAACCAGAACTTCCCGAGCGCGGCCGTCAGGCAGAGCGGGATAAAGGTGATGCACGCGCCCGCGGCCATCCAGTAAAACCCGGCCCCGCTCATGATGGCGGGCATGAACCCGGCCCCGGCGTTAAGGCCCACGCAGGCCAGGAACAGCGCAATGCCCACCTCGCGCAGGACCAGGTTGGCGGGCATGGGCAGATACCAGGTCATGCCGGCCACGTGGTGCACGCGGCTCAAAAGAATGGCCACCAGCAGCGGGCCGCCCGCGAGCCCGAGCTTTACCCCGGAAGGCAGACCCGGCACGGCCACCGGAATGCTGCCGAGAATGGTGCCCAGCAAAATGCCCAGGAAAATGGGCAGCACGTGCGGGTGGTTCAGATCCCGCGTGGAGTTGCCGAGGATTTTTTCCGCCCGGTCCAGGGCCTCTTCCGTGCCCACGCAAATCAGCCGGTCGCCGAAATGCAGGGTGCTGCCGGGCCGCGCGGCGAATTCCGTGCCCGCGCGGATGACGCGGGTGATGGTCACCCCGTGGGCCGGGAGCAGGTGCAGGCTTTTCGGGGTTTTGCCCGCAACGCTGGAGCGGGTCACGGCCATGCGCCGCACGGAAAGCGGGCCGGGCAGCTCGCACAAATTGGTGTCCACCTGCTCGCCGATGATCATCTGCAATTGCTTGAGCGCTTCTTTCGCGCCCACGGCGTGGAGGGTCATGTCCTTGTGCAGCAAAATATCCGGGGTGGCGGCCAGGATTTCGGCGTTTTCCCCGGCCCCGCGCACCCGGGAGATGACGAGGTCGAGACCCTTCAAACCGGGGATATCCTTGATGCGGATGCCGAAGAGGTTGGCATTGGTCACGGCCATGTCCATGGTTTCCAGGGGCGGGTTCCGCCGTTTCTCCTCTTCCTCCATGGCGGCCAGTTCTTTGGCCGGGTCCGCCCGGAACACGGCGCGGGTCAGCAGCATGGTCAGGATGATGCCGAAAATGCCGAACGGATAAGCAATCGCGTAGGCCAGGCCCGCCTCGCCGATGGCCTGGGAGGCGGCATCCGGCATGATTTCCATGAACACCTGCGAGGCAGCGGCAAGGGAGGGGGTGTTGGTCACCGCGCCGCTGAACAACCCTACCGCGATGGGCAGGGGCAAGGCGCAGAGGAAAAAGAGGACGACGGTCACGGCCACGCCCGCGAAAACGTTGACGGCCGCAAGAATGTTGAGGCGCAGGCCCCGGCGGCGCAGCGAATCCACAAACCCCGGCCCGACCTGCATGCCGATGGAAAAGACGAAGAGTATCAACCCGAATTCCCTGACGAAATGCAATATTTCCGGGTCAGCCCCCAGCCCCCAGTGGGAAAGGAAGAGGCCGCTGAACAACACGCCGCCCACGCCGATGCGGATGCCTTTGAACGGTATCAGGCCGATGGCGAGGCCCAGAACGATGGTCAGCGTCAGCGCGACAACGGCCGCCGCGACGCCATGCCCGGAAAACAGGGCTAAAAACCAGCACATACGCGTATCCTCCCTGGCGCGGCTCATGGTGAACAGCGTGGGGTGCGTCGCAAGGATTCGTCCACAAACTCCCATTACACGATATCCATGGGCGGGTTATACCGCCGTTAGCAAAGATATCATGCGAACCCAGGCTGCTATGGCGCCGATGTTTGCCGGCGAGCGCTCGGAGGCTCTCCTTTTTTTGTCGCCGCGGACGCGGCGCCGCATACGTTCACCATTCCCGGTTTTTTTTGCATGAAAGTAACCGTTTTCCCTTTCGCTTCCGGCAGCTTGCCTCCCCGCTTCCGTGAGGGTACACTGCCGCAAAGCGCATTCCGCGCCGTTTTTGGAGAAATATCGTGCCCGCCGCCCGCCCCTTGTCCCAACCGTTATTTTTACCCATGACCCGTGAGGAAATGGATGCTCTCGGCTGGGAAGAGCTGGATATCCTGCTCGTCTCCGGCGACGCGTATGTGGACCACCCGTCCTTCGGCACGGCCCTTCTGGGGCGGTACCTGGTGGACAGGGGCTTCCGGGTGGGCGTGGCGGCCCAGCCCCGCTGGGAAGGGGACGCCGCGACGGAGGATATCGCCCGCATGGGCAGGCCGCGCCTGTTCGCGGGCGTCACGGCCGGGGCCATCGATTCCATGCTGGCCCGGTATACCGCGTTCCGCAAGCAGCGCTCGGACGACGCCTATACCCCCGGCGGCCAGGCCGGGAAACGCCCGAACCGGGCCGTCATCGTGTACGCCAACCTCGTGCGCAGGGCCTTTCCCGGTCTGCCCGTGGTCATCGGCGGCATTGAGGCCTCCTTGCGGCGGGCGGCCCATTACGATTTCTGGACCGACTCCCTGCGGCGGTCCATCCTGCTGGACAGCAAGGCGGACGTCCTGGTTTACGGCATGGGCGAAACCGCGCTTGAGGGCGTGGCCCACGCTGCCGAGGACGCCGTGACCCAAGCGGGGCAAGGATTCGGGCAAGAGAACGCGCCCGTGCGCGCCCTGTTCGCGGAACGCGTCCGGAAGATCCCCGGCACGGCCTGGGCCGTGGCCGCAAAAGACGCGGATATGCTGCTCCCGGCGGATACCCTCCGCCTGCCGTCCTTTGAGGCCATTGAAGGGGACCCCTTTTTGCTGGTGGCGGCCACCGTTGCCATGGAACGGCAGGTGCACCAGGGAAAAAGCCCGGCGGCGCAGGCCAGCGGGGACAGGGTCGTGGTCATGAACCCGCCGGTCCCGCCCCTGACAACCGCAGCCATGGACGCCCTGTACGCGTTGCCCTACAGTCGGTTGCCGCATCCGTCCTATACGGACCCCATCCCGGCCTGGGAGATGATCCGCTCCAGCATCACCAGCCATCGCGGCTGCGGCGGCGGGTGCGCCTTCTGTTCCCTGGCCCTGCACCAGACGCGGCATATCGCCTCGCGCGGGAAAGAGTCCATCCTTGGCGAGGCCCGGCGCATCGCGGCGACAACGGTGAACGGCAAGGTTCCGGCCTGGGCCGGGTCCATCAGCGATATCGGCGGGCCGAGCGCCAACATGTGGCAGGCGGCCTGCACAAGCGACGCGACAACGTGCGGGCGGGCAAGCTGCCTGTTTCCCGCCGTGTGCCCGTTTTTCAGCGTGGATCAGGCCAAGGGTGCGGCCATGCTGCGCGAGGCGGGCAGGCAGGAAGGCGTCCGGCACGTGCGCGTCGCGAGCGGGGTGCGGTTCGACCTGGCGCTCGCGGATGACGCGGCGCTGCAAGCCTACACCCAGGAATTTACGGGCGGGCAGCTTAAAATAGCGCCGGAACACATTGCCGAGGATGTGCTGCGGCTCATGCGCAAACCGTCCCGCGCGGTGTTCGAGAAATTTCTGGAGCGGTTCGGGAAGCTGTCCGGCGCGGCGGGCAAGGAGCAGTACGTCATCCCGTACCTCATGAGCGCGTATCCCGGCTGTACGGACGCGCATATGCGGGAACTGGCCGCCTGGCTCAAACAGCGCAACTGGAGCCCGCGCCAGGTGCAGTGCTTCATCCCCACGCCCGGCACGGTGGCGACGGCCATGTACTACGCGGGCAAGGACGTGAAGGGGGAACCCATCCCCGTGGCCCGGACGGACGCGGACCGCATGCGCCAGCATTATATTCTGCTGGGGCAGGAAAAAGGCGGCAGGCCGTTTGACGGAAAGGGCGGGCGGGAAGAGCGCCGTTTTGGAGCGGAAAAGAAAGGCCGGGGCGAGAGGGACGAAGCGCCGCATACGAAGAGGAACGGCGAGGGCCGCCGTGACAGGGGCGGCAGGTTCAGCGACGGCGGGCGGGAAAAGAAAAAAAGGCATTAAGGCGTGCGGGCGCGAAGGGTGTGCCGGGCCGGGGGAAGGTTCCGGACGGCTCCCCCTCCGATTTTTATGCCGGTGGACCACGGACTGAACGGGCGCCTCTACCGGAACACCGGCGGAAAAATCTCCGGGAAAGCCGTCCGGAACCTTCCCCCGGCCCACATCCGTTTTGCCGGCCCGGAAGAAAAGGGTGCCGTGGCTTTTACGGGGGGCAGAGGCCTTTAGCCGTACGGATAAAGAGAGCATGGATGTCACCCCCTGGCCGCCGGAGGTATTTCAAAGACTGTTAAGGAGTTTGTATGCAATACTGGCTGTTTAAAAGCGAACCCGGATGCTTTTCCATCCAGGACCTGGCCAAATCGCCTAAAAAGACGGGCCAGTGGGACGGGGTGCGCAACTACCAGGCCCGGAATTTTTTGCGGGACGAAATCAAAAAGGGCGACCTGGCTTTTTTCTACCATTCCGTGACGGACCCCGGCATCGTGGGGCTGATGGAAGTAACGGGCGGGCCGCGCCCCGACCCCACCCAGTGGGACCCGGAAAGCGAGCACCCGGACCTTGCCTCCCCGGAGGACAACCCCCGCTGGTACCTGGTGGACGTGACCCTGAAGGAAATATTTCCCGCGCCGCTGCCGTTGCAACTGCTCCGCGCGCAGCCGGAACTGGACGGCATGGAACTGCTCAAACGCGGCAGCCGGTTGTCGGTCCAGCCGGTTTCGGAAACGCATTTCGATACCATCATGGCGCTGGAAAAGAGACTGGCGAAGGGGGAAAAATGACGGCGGAAGAACGCATCGCCCGGCTGGAGGAAACCCTGTTCTTCCAGGAACGTCTCCTGCATGAATTGAACGCCGCGCTGACGGGCCAGCAGCGCCAGCTCGACGTCATGGAACGGGCGCTCGGGGAACTCGGCGTCCGGGTGGAAGACCTGCGCCTGACGGTGGAGGCGGGCAACAGCCCGGCCAACATCCCGCCGCCCCATTACAGCTAGCAACAGCTTGCGGGGCATGGCGGTGTTCCGCAAAAGCGCAACCGGAAACCGGCCTTAAGGGGCGCGGTTTCCGGTTGTGTGTTTTTAGAGGCCGTTGCTTTTTAGGCGTGGCCCTTCTTCGTGCTCAGCAGGAGGGTATCCTGCGGGGTTATGGAGGTCACGCGGACCACCTGCAGATTGAGGGGGGAGACTCCCGGACGGCATTGGGGACAGCCTTCGGACAAGATCAGGCACTCCGCATTCAGGAGCGTCGTGTCTATGCCCGAAGCGCGCAAAAGGAGGCTCGTTTTACCTTTTTCCCACAGAACGGGGTTGCCGCAGAAGCGGCATTCCACATAAATAAGATCCAGGTCATATCCGACGATGCCGGGGTGGCGGCTTTCCAGGTTCTCCCGGATGGCAAAGCCGTCTTCAGCGGCGGCGACCATGGCGTTGCCAAGGCAGTATTCTACAGTGTTCATAATTCACCTCGTTAGGGCCAGGGGCCCTGTCCCTGGGTGCGCCTGAACAAAAACTCCGGTGGAGCAGAGGGGACGTTCATGCTCCAAGGCTGGTTTTTCATCCCGCGGACCGGAAAACAGAAGCAAAGAATTGGTTTAGGTTTATGATCTCCCTTATAAACATTACGTGAGAACAGACAATGGCGCAAACAGAAATTGGCGGGAAACACGCCATAATCATCCATGCCGCCGTCCTCCTCCGCAGCCGGGCGGCTATGCGGCCGTAACCTTTGAGCGTAAGCCCGTTCAGGGGTTTACCGCGACCATGAACCCCGTTAGTATGCACTATATGTATGCATTGTGAGGCCGCAAAGGATAATCATGCGGAAAAGCGGCATGGAAACGATATTCTGGATGACGCCATGAAACAACACTCTCCCCGAGGCCCCATCCGGCTGCTGCCCCCGGAATTACGCAATCAGATAGCCGCCGGTGAAGTGGTGGAACGCCCCTCCAGCGTCTTGAAGGAACTGGTGGAAAACAGCCTGGACGCCGGAGCCGCCGACATCGCCGTGACGCTGGAAAACGGCGGCATCACGTTCCTCGAGGTGCAGGACGACGGCGCGGGCATCCCCGGCGGGGAACTGGAACTTGCCGTCACGCGGCACGCCACCAGCAAGGTGGCCTCGTTTGAAGACCTGTTGCGCGTGGCGAGCCACGGGTTTCGCGGCGAGGCGCTGCCGAGCATCGGCTCCGTATCACATCTGACGGTGGCCAGCAAGTCCGCGTCGGATTCCGGCGACGCGGCCTTCATCAGCGTGCGCGCCGGGCAGATCCGGGAGACGGGCCCGGCGGCGCTGCACAAGGGCACCAGAGTCACCATGCGCGATCTTTTCGCCAACGTGCCCGCCCGGCTGAAGTTTTTGAAAACCCCGGCCACCGAGGGCAAACGGTGCGAGGAAACCTTGATCCGCCTGGCCCTTGCCCGGACGGACGTCGGGTTTTCCCTCACCGCCGGAGGCCGGGAGAAGCTGCGGTTTGCGGCCGGGGAAGATCTCCGCCGCCGCCTCGGCGTCATCTGGCCGCCCGGCGTGGTCGAGGCCCTGCTGGACGTGGACGCGCAATCGGATTCCATCCGCGTGCGGGGCCTTACCGGCCACCCGCAGAGCGCTCAGGCCAAGGGGGACAGGATACTGACCTACGTCAACGGGCGGCTCGTGAACAACCGCCAGCTGGTGCAGGCCGTGCGGGAGGCTTACCGGGGCAGGCTCATTTCCGGCGAGTACCCCCAGGCGCTGCTGTTTGTGGACCTTCCGCCGGAGAGCATTGACGTCAACGTGCATCCCGCCAAGACGGAAGTGCGGTTCCTGAACGAGCGCGAGGTTTTTGCCGCCGTTCTGCGCGCGCTGCGGCGCGCTTTGGAAACCGTGCTGCCGCTGTATGACGGCCAGGCCGTTCCGCCGCAAGCGGAAACGTTGTTCCCGCCGTTGCGGGGAACGGCTCCCGGCGCAACGCCCGGCACAACGACCGGCACGGACGCCCGGCCGCGCGGCGACCGCCCGCAAGGTTTTTGGGGCAGCCTGGATGAACCGCGCATCATGGCGGCCCGGCAGAGCGATCCCGAGCCCCTGCAAACGGAACTGCATTTTACGCCCTCGCCGCCGGGCAGGGGCGAGGCCCCCGTGCTGTTCCACAGTGGCGGGCACGAGGAACGCACCCCGCACTACGGCGTTCCCCGTGGAAACGACCCCGAAAGCGGCCCCCAAAACGGCGAAGCCGCCGCGCCGCAAGCGGGCGGCGCCTCCTTTTCGCCCGCGCGGGTGGGCGATTTGGAATACCTGGGGCAGATAGCCAGAACATACCTTCTGGTCCGGCGCGGCGCGAATCTGATGATTCTCGACCAGCACGCCGTGCATGAGCGTATCCGGCTGCACGCCATCGCGTCGGACGGGAAGCGAGGGGAGTCGCAACTTCTTGCCTTGCCTCTGGAAATCGCCTTGCACCCCACGGAGGCGGAGGAACTGGCCGTTGTCTGGGAAGAGATGAAAAACCTCGGCTTTGTTCTGGAAACGGACGGCCCGGCCCGGCTGCGGGTGACGGGGCTCCCGCCGCAGCTTACCCGTTCCGAGGCGACGGACTTTATCCGCGAGGCTCTGGCCGGGAAAAAAGGCGGGTTTGACAGCCTCTGGCACATGATGGCCTGCCGCACGGCCATAAAGGCGGGGCAGGAACTTACCCCGGATGAGGCGGCCGGGCTTTTGCTGCAATGGGTGAAAACGCCGGATAACGGCTATTGCCCCCACGGCAGGCCCGTGGCCGTGACGTTGACCGTCGCGGATCTTGAAAAGCTGTTCAAACGCAGGCAGTGAAAAAATCCGGTAAAAGGCGGGCCTTCACACAGTAGGCGCCGGAGGCGGGGCGTCAGCCCGGGGCGGGCTTTTCAAGGCAGTTACAACTTTACGTGCTCCAGGGCGCAGGAAGACGCCATAAGGCGGTTCCTGCCGGATTCCTTCGCCGCATACAGCGCATTGTCGGCAAACCCGAGGTACCGTTCCAGGAAGGAGACCTTGCGTTCCTCATTCCCCTCCGGCGGCACAAGAACGAGCCCCATGCTGATCGTGATCGTGACCGGCCCGGCGGTTTTCGTCGGTACGGGCGAGGTGGCGACGGCAAGCCGCAGCCGCTCGGCAATGGCTTCGCCCGTGGGTTGATCCACGCCGGGGAGCAGCAGGACGAATTCCTCCCCGCCGTACCGGCCGAGAATATCCGGCCCGCGCAACTCGTTTTTGACGGTTTGGGTCAAATGGCGCAGGGCCGCGTCGCCGTCGAGGTGGCCGTAACTGTCGTTGAAGCGTTTGAAATGGTCGATATCGAAGATGACGAGCACGCAGGGACGGTTTTCCTTGCGCGCCCGTTCCAGTTCCATAACAGCCAGGTCGTAGAAGGAACGGCGGTTGCACACCTCTGTCAGGGGGTCATGCTCCGCCATGTACCGGAAGCGAGCCTCCTTTTGCTCAACGCCCCCAGGGCGTCCGCCTTCTGCTCGACCTCGTGCTGCAACGCCAGCGTCAGGCGGGTCAACTCATCTTCCTTGTGGCGCAATGCCGTCAGGGCGGCGTCAAGCTGGGCCACCATGCTGTTGAAGGAGGTGGCGAACTCGCCGAGGAAGTCGACCCGTTGGGTAAAATCGCCGTCCGCAACCTGCTGGATCTGCCAGCACAGATGCAGCAGGCTGGCTTGCAGGGTTTTCAGTCTGCCGGCGATAACCCCCCGGAGGCGGACGTTCGGGGAGAAATCCCCCCGCGAGAACGCGTCGAGAATATCCCGCAATGACCCCATGTGCTCCTGGATGGCGCCAAGGCCCGCAACATCCGCAAGCTCGGGCGGGATCTCGGGCATTACCGGGTCATGGATCACCTTGGCCAGGTGCGCGACCAGGAGTTCCATACGGTTGGAATCGTCCGCCATACCGCCCTACTCGGCAAGAACCGCTTTAAAGCGGCACGTGCGCGCGCCGGAGCACCAGCAGTCGATTTCCTGCACGGAAAAGTTCTTGCCGGTAAAGGAGTCCAGGATGCCCTTGATAAACCCTTCATCGTAAATGCAGATATGGTCTTCGGAATCAGGAAGGCCCGAGCAGTCCAAATCTTCATCCACCGTAAGCTGGAAGGTCATGTTTTTGGGGTCCGCCACCTCAAAGCGCACGATGCCTATGCCGAGGTCGCGGAATTGCTCCTGAATGATTTTGGCGAGGGACGGGATATCCGCCGCGCCCGCGCAGTAGTGTTTGAAAAATTCCCTGCCCGCGAGGATGCCGGCTTCGAGAAAAATGGCGTCCGCCGCCTGGGTTCCGTAGCGCTGTTCCAAGATGTCGCGGAGCGTGAACTGGAACAGCCTGTAAACCTCCACCCTCGTTTCGCCCCCAAGGCCCGGCCGGGCGATCTGCATGTTACCGCCAAGGACGTTCCAGTCAAAAGCGTATTTACGGGATTGTTCACTCATAAGCATACCCCTTTCTGTCATTGGTCTCGTCCGGTATGCACCATGCCGTCAAGGCCAGCGCGTATCCGCCACGTTCGGAAGTAAACCAAAAGCATTATGCCAAAATAATTCTTTTATCAAAAACAATTCTTTTATTCAGAAAAAATATTTTATTCTATATCTTATAATAATACAAAAATCGTAATAAAATACAAGTAAATTTGCACATACCCGCCTTAGCGCGTGACTGTAATACGGGCATATGAAGCAATGCGGTCCCCTGTTTCCTCCACGTCGAGGAGGACGCTCTCCCGCAGCCGTATGCGGAATGCGATGTCGATATTGCCCTGGCACAGAGCGTGATACACGGCAACGGCGCGCATGCGCGCAAGATAGAGCAGCTCTTTTTCCCCGATATCCAGACGGGAGCGCAGAATCCGCATGACGGCCCTGGTCGATTGGGGCGCGGCTGTTTCCGGATCCTTGGATTTTTTGACAAAGGGCAGGTCCTTGTACAAATCGAAAAGCAGCCGGGAATATTCCCTGGCGTTGTGCTCCGGCCCGACGATCATGGCTTCCGGCGTTGTTTTTGCTTTTTCCTCCGGTGGCAGGGCGTTGTATTTGCGCTGCCTGAGCGCCTTGGCGACCCAGGCGTCCACGAGCACGTTTTTCTCGCCCCGGTCAGCGAGCCCGGTCACGTCGAGAACCGCCTTCGGGTGCTTACGCAGTTCCTCGCCGAGTTGTTGCAGGGAATCCCGCGCTACCGCGTCCAGGGTATCCTCGCCGATGGGGAAGACGATCTCCGCGCTCGTCGGCCCGTCGCTGCTGAAGAGATTGAAAAAACCGCTGACAACGCCGCCCACGAGGGAAAAGGGCGAGGTCACCGTTTTGAAGATGACGTTGGCGATAACCTTGGCCACCACGCCGCCCAGCTTGAATTCCGGGTCGCCTATGGTGCCGGAGACGGGCAGATTCAGGGTGATGTTGCCGCCGGGGTCGCGCAGGATGCCGACCGCCGCGCTAAGGGGCATGTCCGGCGCGTGGGGGGAATCCACCTTTTTACCGAGGTCCAGGCCCCGGATCAGCACCGTGTTCCGCATGGTCAGCTCGCGCCCTTTAAGGGTCGCGGTGGTATCCGCGGTCAGCTCGCCCCGCCTGACGGGGTAGCCCAAGTATTTTTCCGCATACTGCGTGAAGCGCGAGAGGTCGAGGGACCGCACGGACATGGTGCCGCTGCCCTTGGGTTCCGTTGCGAGGGCGGCGGCCTTGGCGGCGACGGCGACCGGCGAGCCGTTGATTGTAAGGCTCCCGGTGAGGGAGGCCTCTTCCCTGGGGTCAAGGGACAGGTTGGCAAGCGCGGCGGTCACCTGATTCATCCGCAGGGTGTAGGGCGGGGAGACGCGGTTGTCCTGGTAGGTGGCCTGGCCAAGGGAAACGGCAACCTTGCCGATGGAAAAGCTTGCCATTTCGAAAGGCTCTTTTGGGGACCGTTCCGCCGTCTCCCGGCCTTGCTCCGGCCCGTCTTGGCCGTCTCTCTCGTCTGTTCCGCCGGGTCCGCCCGCTCCATCGGGCGCGTCCGGCCCGGCCAGGGCCGTCTCCAGGCTGCTCACGCCTTTTCCGTCAATGATGACGGCCAGGCGCGGGCTGTTGACGGCAATGCTCCCGATACTGCAAGCCCGCCGTCCCGAGGGCGGGACGTGGTAGTCGAAATTTTCCACGCGCATGCGGCCCCAGCCGCCGAGTTCCTTGCCCCGGAACGTGAACGAGGTGCCGTACACGCCAAGGTTGCCCTTGACGGCAAAATCCCCGCCGGTTTTCGTGCCCGGAGCACGGCGCACGCTGCCCGAAAAATCACCGCCGAGGGACGCCTCGCGGAGCCGGATGCGGGTCGCTTCCTGCAAATAGGGAGAAAGGGGGCGCAGGTCGGCCTTTTCCACCGCTCCGGAAAAGGTGAGGTTCAGGGGAGCAAGGGTGCCGTTGGCGGCCAGGCTCAGCTTACCCTCTTCCCCGGACGCCGCGGATACGCTGAGATCCCACCGCTTGGTACCATGGCTGGAAAAATTTTTGCCGGAAACAGCGATGTTTTTCAATTGGATCGCCGCCTTGCGGCGCAGGCTTTCATCCACGAACCCGAACGTTGACTGCCCCACGGCAAGGGCGTCCACACTGATATGCCAGGGTTTGTCCGGAGCGGGCGCGGGGGCGGGTTTCCCGTTTCGCGCGTCCGCGGGTTTTGGGGTAAAGGCAGGCAGCATGAGCGCACCGTCTTTCCCGCGCGTGAAGGCACCGTCAATGCCCGTGCCCGAGATTTTCCCGATGTGCAGCGTCCGCTCCGCCGCATCCGCCGTTATCCGCTCCGCCGCGATATTCCGCACGGCCAGAAAGGGCGCTCCCGCTCCGCCCGTCCGGGCTTTTATCCCGGAAAGAGCCGCCTGCCCCTTGGAAATACGCGCCAGCAACTCGGGCCGGTACTGGAAGAGGCAGTCGCCGGCGACGCTCAGCGTCCCGCCTTCCAGGACAAGGCCGCTGTCCCGGGGCACGTAGGGGGCGAACGGCGGCAGGGGCAGTTCCTTGGCGTCGAGGGCGCACTCCACGCGCATCGGCGAGATGGTGGCCTTGCCCCTGGCCGACACGGTGGACGCGCCGCTGCCGAAACTGAGTGAAAAGACCGCGCTGCCCGCGTCGTCGGTGCTTACGTCGGAAAAGGAGCCCTGGATGTTTTCCATGACGTAGCGGACAGGGGGTTGCGGAGCGTTGTCCTGCCAGGTGATTTTCCCGTCCGTAAGGGTCGAGTCCTTAAGAACGAGCTGGAGCGGCAGGCCGTGGGGCTGTTCCGGCGCCGTTTCCCTTCCCGGAATGGGCACCTCTCTCCCGCCGCTGGTGGTGATGCGGATATCGGACTTGGGCGCGTCCTTCGGCAGGAAGAAAAAGGTCTCCCAATCCACGGTGCCGTTTTTGGCGCGGCGGATGACCATTTCCGGCTTTTCCAGGGAGGCCTTGTTGATAATTATCCGGCGCGGGCCGATAATCACGTTTTCCGCGTCGACCGAAGCTTTTGCCAGGCTGAAGACCGTATTTTTTTTGTCCGCGAGGGTCAGGCCGGTGATTTCCATGGTCCCGGCCAGGGAAACGTCAAAAGCCTTTTCCGCGTCCGCCTCGAAGCGCAGGGTCAGTTCCGTGTGCAGCAGACCGCTTGTGAGGTCCAGGCTGGTATAGGGCCGGATATAGGAGTTGAAATCCGGCAGGTTCAGGTCGCGCGTCTGCAGGGCGAACTCCGTCTGCCTGCTGGAGGCGAAGGGCCGCGATTCCCCCTGGATGGTTATTGCCCGGCCGTTGACCACGGCGGAAAGGGTGGGGGTGAGCGCCACGTCGCGGTCCGTTTGCAGGGTGGAGGCGAACGGCACGGACAGGTCGATGTTCGTGGCCGTGTGGCGCGCGCCGTGGACGGCGTCCGCCACGGTCAGGGTGCCGTTGCGGATCGTGATGTTGTGGATAACAAGGGGAAAGAGGTCGGCCTCTTTCTCCTCTTCCGGTTCCGCGTTCGGTTCGCGGGGGTCTTCCCCGGCGAAAAACAGCTGGGTGGAAAGCGTGCCGTCCGGCAGCCGGGTGAGGAAAAATTGCGGTTCCACAAGCCGCAGGTCGTCGACGATAAGGGTTTTGTGCGCGGCGGACAGGAGCGAGGGCGACATCTCCAGGCGTTTGAGGCGCACCAGATACTCGCCGGTTTTTTCCCTGGCGGCATCGGGGTAGGGGATGCGGAAATCGCGGGCGGTAATCTTCAGGGTCGCGGGGTTGACCGTGAGCTTGCCGATGGTGCAGGCGACGCCCAATTCTCTGGACAGGGTCTTTTCCAGAAAGGGTTTTGCGAAGTAGGGCAGCAGAAACCCGAGACCGGCGGCATAGAGGAGAATGAAAAACGCGAGCCACGGCAGCAGACCGGGCCGGCCCTTGCGCGTCAGGGCGAGGGAACGGAAAAAACCACGGGATTGTTGCCGCGTATCAGTATCTGCCATGGCGGTGATAGGTTGGTTTTTCCGGCGGAATGCCGGGGTGGAACGCTTTGCCGACGACTCCCTGTCAGCTTAAAGCGTTTTTCCGGATTTGTCAGGTCGTAAAACGTGGAAAAACTCGGTCTTTTTATCACGAATAAACGGCCCGCCGCAACGCGCGGCGGGCCGTCAGAGCGATCATCCCCCGGATAAAGCCGTTTACCGCAGGCGGACCTTGCAGCCTTTATTGTGGAGATATTCCTTGATGCCGGGAATCGTGTATTCTCCGTAGTGCACGATGGAGGCTATCAGCGCGGCGGAGGCCTTGCCTTCCGTCAGGGCTTCGTACATGTGCTCCGGGTTGCCCGCGCCGCCGGAGGCGATGACCGGTATCTGCACGGTTTCCGCCACCAGGCGGGTCAGGGTCAGCTCGTACCCTTCCTTGGTGCCGTCCGCGTCAATGGAGTTGATGCACAACTCACCGGCCCCGAGATCCTCGCAGCGTTTGGCCCAGGCCAGCGCGTCCATGCCTGTGTATTTGCGGCCGCCGTGGATGACGACCTCATACCCGGACGGGACGGCATCCGTCTTTTCGACCTGCTTCACGTCCATGCCCACCACAATGGCCTGGGAGCCGAACGCTTTCGCGCCTTCGGCGATGACGTCCGGATTTTTCACGGCGCCGGAGTTTACGGAGACTTTTTCCGCCCCGGCCAGCAGCACGGCGCGCATGTCCGCCACCGTGGCAAGCCCGCCGCCCACGGAAAAGGGAATGGCGATGGCTTTCGCGACCCGCTCCACCACGTCCAGGAAAATGCCCCGGCCTTCGGCGGAGGCGGTGATATCGTAAAACACGATTTCATCCGCGCCGTCCTCGTAATATTTCCGGGCGGTTTCCACCGGGTCGCCGATGTCCACGTTGCCCTGGAATTTGACGCCCTTGGTCAGTTTGCCGTCCCGCACGTCCAGACAGGGGATGATCCGTTTACTGAGCATGCGCCACCTCCCGGCAATACTCGTAATAGTTCCGCAACAACCGCAGCCCGTATCTGCCGCTTTTTTCCGCGTGGAACTGCACGGCCCACAAGCCGTCCCGCCCGATGGCCGAGCAAAAGGTTTTGCCGTAGTCCGTCATCGCCAGCACCGCTTCCGGCTCGGGTTCCACATAGTAGCTGTGCACGAAATAAAACTCCGCATCCTGAGGAATGCCGTCAAACAACCGGCTGTCCCGCTGTCTGGGCGCGCTGTTCCAGCCCATGTGCGGGATGCGGATTCTCTCGCCGGTCTCGTCCGTCAAATCCTCGGCGAACCGCCGGGTTTTGCCCTTGAATATTCCCAGGGTCGCCGTATCGCTTTCCTCGCTGTGTTCCAGCATGATCTGGCAGCCCAGGCAGATGCCCAGCAGCGGGATATTCTTCTCGACGATCCGGTTAAGGACCGCGTCCAGCCCTCTGGACCGCAAGAGGTCCATGGCCTGGCCCGCCGCGCCTACGCCGGGGAAAATGACCCCGTCTGCGGCGAGGAGCGTTTTCGCGTCCGCCGTGATCGAATTCGGGACGTCCAGCGACGTCAGCGCGCGGGAAACGCTCGTCTGGTTGCCCGCTTCGTAATCCAGTATCGCCAGCATACAGACTCCTTACACCGGTTGCACCAGCAACCGGTCCATCCGCGCCAGCGTTTCGTCTTTTCCGAGCACAGCCATGGTTTCCGGCAAGCCCGGCCCGCCGAGCGACGCCAAAATAGCCACCCGCACCACGGGCCCCACGGCTTTGAATTTCAACCCGTTACTTTCAACATACGCATGCAGTGCGTCGTGCGCGCCCTGTTCCGTCCAGGGGGCCACCGCCGCGAAGATATCGCGCAACGCCGCGAGGTGCGGCCGCGATTCGGCGGTCAGCGCTTTCTCCTTCGCGCCCGCGGCGTATTCCAGGGCGGCGGCGGGCAGGAGAATGGCCCGCACTTCCTTCGCCAGTTCCACCAGGGTGTTGGCGCGCTGCTGGTATAGCCCGACGGCGGCTTCAAGGCGGGATGCGTCCACGTCCTTGAGGTCCTCGTCCAGGAACGGGCGGGTCAGGGCCGCAAGCTCGGCCACCGGGGTGTTCCGCATATGGTGGGCGTTGACCCAGAGCAGTTTTTCCGGGTCAAAACTCGCGGCGGCGCGGTTCATGTTGTTGCCGTCAAACGCGTCGATGAGTTCTTGAATGGTGAACAACTCCTGGTCGCCGTGGGACCAGCCGAGCCGGACCAGATAATTTATCAGGGCGGCGGGCAGGAGGCCGTCTTTTTCATACTCCACGGCAGCCTTGGCGCCGTGGCGTTTGGACAGTTTCTGCTTGTCCGGGCCGAGGATCATGGGCACGTGGCCGAACACGGGCAGCGGATGGCCCAGGGCTTCGAAAATTAGGATCTGTTTGTGGGTGTTGCTCACATGGTCGTCGCCCCGGATGACGTGGGTGATGCCCATGTCCATATCATCCACCACCACGGCGAAGTTGTAGGTGGGGGTATCGTCGGAGCGCCAGATGATCATGTCGTCGAGTTCGGAGGCATCCACGGTGATGTCGCCCTTCACGATGTCGTGCAGGGTGATGGGGCCGGAAAAGGGCGTGCGCAGGCGGACGGCCCGGCCGGGTCCGGGTCCGAGGCCGAGATCGCGGCAGCGGCCGTCGTAGCGGGGTTTCGCGCCTTCGGCCCGCGCCTTTTCGCGCATGGCTTCCACTTCATCGGGCGAACAGCTGCACCAGTAGGCGTGGCCCGAGGCGACCATCTGTTCCATGGCTTCCTTGTAACGGGCCATGCGGGAGGTCTGGTAGATGGGCGGTTCGTCCGGGTCCAGGCCGAGCCAGTGCATGGAGGCCAGGATGGAATCGGTATATTCCTGCTTGGAGCGTTCCCTGTCCGTATCCTCAATGCGCAGCAGGAATTTGCCGCCGCAATGCTTGGACAGCAGCCAGCAGAAGATGGCGGTGCGCGCGCCGCCTATATGCAGATGCCCCGTGGGGCTGGGCGCGAAACGGGTGATAACGGTCATGGGACGGTCCTCCAAATCGGTTCGGGTCAAATGCAGACACTGCCTATACGCCAAAACGGTCCGCTTGCCAATTGCAGCGAAATATCGTAGGGGCTGTCACTAAATTGTCTTTTTATCCTCTGCCTTCGTCAGGCTCGTCCCGTGCGAAGCTCATGTATGCCTGATACTATTCGCTCCGCCCGGAACTCGCCTTCCTCGGCAGAGAATAAAAATCCTAATTTATTGACAGCCCCTTGCAGCCGGAAAACACGTCTAGCAGAGGCAATTTGTGTAATCATGCCCAATACCTTTCACATAACGACATTCGGCTGCCAGATGAACGCGGCGGACTCGGACTGGCTTTCGCGCTCCCTGGTGGCGCGCGGGTTTGTGCCGGTCGCGGCGGACAAGGCCACCATCCATATTCTCAACACCTGCTCGGTGCGGGACAAACCCGAACAAAAGGTCTACAGCGAGATCGGCCGCATCCGCAGCGCAACCGGCAACTCGCCGGACATCCTCGTCTGCGTGGGCGGCTGCGTGGCCCAGCAGGTGGGGGAGAAGCTGTTCAAACGGTTTTCCCAGGTCCGGCTGGTGTTCGGCACGGACGGCATCGCCTCGGCCCCGGACGCCATTGCCCGGCTGGCGGAAGCGAAGCGCCTTCGCATCAGCCTTATCGACTTCGCGGACCGGTTCGAGGAACGGGACGCGGCTCTGGACGGGGAAACGGTGCCGCCGGCGGCGTTCGTCAACATCATGCAGGGCTGCGACAATTTCTGCGCGTATTGTATCGTGCCCTACGTGCGGGGCCGCCAGAAATCGCGCGACGCGGACGCGGTCCTCGCGGAATGCGCGGGCCTTCTGGAACGCGGCGCGAAGGAGATCACCCTGCTGGGCCAGAACGTGAACGCCTACGGGTTGGACCTGGGCGTAACGGTCGGCAACGGCAGGAGCGCCTTCGGCGACCTGCTGTACCGGGTGGCGGCGCTACCAAACCTTTCCCGGCTACGCTTCGTGACGCCCCACCCCAAGGACATGGGGCCGGACATGGCAAGGGCCTTCGCGGATTTGCCGATGCTCGCGCCCCGGCTGCACCTGCCGCTGCAGTCCGGGTCGGACGAAATTTTGCGCCGCATGGGCCGGAAATACGATACCGCCCGGTTTCTGGAACTGGTGACCGAGCTCAAAGCGGCACGGCCGGAAATGCATTTTTCCACGGACATCATCGTGGGCTTTCCCGGCGAAACCGAGGAGCAGTTCCAGGAAACGCTCTCGTTCATGGAACGGGTCGGGTTTGCGGGCAGCTTTTCTTTTGCTTACTCGGACAGGCCCGGCACGCGGGCGTCCCTGCTCGGCGACAAACTGGACAAGAAGACGAAGTTCGACCGGCTCGCCCGGCTCCAGGCCTGGCAATACGCGTTTGCCTCGGATCTGTTGGCGCGCATGCAGGGGGAGACGGTCCGCGTGCTCCTGGAAGGGGAAGCTGCGGCCAAGGACCCTGTTCCCGGCGCGGTATACTGGCAGGGGCGCGAGGAACGCGGGCACAGCGTCATCGTGCGCATGATGCGGGAGGCGCCGCCCGGCGGCTGGCTGGGAGAAACCGTGCCCGTGCGGGTTACCGGCGCGAGCATGCACGGCCTGAAAGGGGATTTGGCATAAGGTATGGGCGCATCCGCTTTTTTTTGCAGCGGATGCGCTTTTTCACGGGAAAAAGACGTGCTTTCCCGCAAGCGAACCGGAAACTCTGGACCTTTCACCCGGCTGCGGGCATAGTTTTTTCGGCAAAAGGAGGTATCCATGAAAAAAATGATGATCCGTAAAAGTGCCGTGCCGGTTTTTATTCTGGCCGCGCTCCTCGCGCTCGGCGGCTGCGCCACGACCGGCGGCAAATCTTACAGCAAAGAAGAGGCCCGGCAGGTGCAGACCGTGCAGCGGGGCGTTATCGTGTCCATTAGCGAAGTGAGCATCGAGCAGGATGCGAGCATTGTCGGGACGGGCATCGGCGGCGTTCTCGGCGGCGTTGTCGGCAGCACCATGGGCGGCGGCAAGGGGCGCATCCTTACCACGGCGGGCGGCGCGGCTATCGGCGCGGTGCTGGGCGCGCTGGGCGAAAAGGCCGTCCGCACGGAAAAAGCGTATGAATTCATGATCGACCTGGAAAACAACGGCGGGACCATCAGCATCGTCCAGGCCATTGACGGCGACTACGCCGTGGGCGACCGCGTCCGCATCCTGCGCAGTTCCGGCAACCGCGCGCGGGTTGTTAAAGCAAACTGAGCCGCTTGGTTGGAGTTTTCTTGATAAACAAAAATCGGGCCGTCGCAAGACGGCCCGATTTGTTTTTGCGGCTAGATCCCCTGACCCATACGCTTTCGGCTACCCATATTAGCCGATGAGCTGCAGGGCCATCTGCGGCAGGGAGTTGGCCTGGGAGAGCATGGCCACCGCCGCCTGCGTGAGAACCTGGTTGCGGACGAATTCGGTCATTTCGGTCGCGACGTCCACGTCCGAGATGCGGGATTCGGCGGCCTGCAGGTTTTCAGCCTGAATCTGCAAGTTGGACACGGTGTTTTCCAGGCGGTTCTGCATGGCGCCGAGAGCCGCGCGGATCTTGTCCTTGGAGATGATGGCGCTGTTCAGACCGACCAGAGCCCTCTGCGCGCGGGCCTGGGTGGACACGGTGTACGCTTCCATGGTGCTGTCGGCTTCGTTGCCGACGCCGAGCGCGGAGGCCGTGGAGTTGCCGATCTGGATGTAGTAGTAGTCTTCCGCCGAGTCGTTGGCCGTACCGAAGTGGACCTTCAGCTTGCCCTTGGACACGAGCTCCGTGCCGTCGTGGGTGCTGCTGGAGAGGTTGCCGTTGAGCAGGTACACGCCGTTGAAGTCCGTGGCGTTGGCGATACGGGTGATTTCCGAAGCCATGGCCTGGTATTCGGATTCGATCATCAGACGCTGGTCGGAGTTGTAGGTACCCGTGGCGGCCTGTTCGGCGAGTTCCTTCATCCGGATCAGCTTTTCGTCGATGACGCCGAGGGCGCCGTCAGCAGTCTGGATAAGGGAGATCGCGTCGTTCGCGTTACGCACGCCCTGGTTCAGGGACGCGATGTCGGCGCGCATAAGTTCGCGGATGGCGAGACCGGCTGCGTCGTCGGAAGCCTGGCCGACGCGAAGACCGGAAGACAGGCGGCGGACAGAGGTGGACAGAGCGCTGTAACTGTTGGACAAGTTCCTTGCGGCGTTAGCGGCCATCAAGTTGTTATTGATAGTAAGAGCCATAACATTCCTCCGTGAATATTATGTTTCCCGGTGGTGCACCATATGCGGCCGCTTCCCTGCGACACTCCCACCATTGTGTTGTTGCTTCCTTTTCGGCTGTTCCGGAATTTCCTTTAGGGTCTTCCAAAAGTTTTTTTCCAAACCTGCCGTCCCGACGGAGCCATGCCCATCATGGTCCTGTTCCGGGCTGCCTGTCTCTCTTTTCGGGCGGCCGCCGAAATACTTTAGCCGCAACGTTATTTTTTTGAAAAATAAAAACAGCCACAGGGGCAACGAAATCCTGTTCCCTGTCGCCACGGGGGCTCGCGGCGTTGCGTTCTGGACAGGAGGGGTGCGGCCCGGTATGAAGACGGATCAGCTTTCAGGAGGGAGTCATGGTCAGTATCGGCACGCCGGGGACGAAAACCGCGAAAAAATTGCTGCTTCTGGGGTCCGGGGAGCTCGGGCGGGAAGTCGCCATCGAGGCCATGCGGCTCGGGGTGGAGGTCATCGCCGTTGACAGATACGCAGGAGCGCCCGCCATGCAGGTCGCGCACGGAAGCCACGTCATCTCCATGCTGGACGGCGCCGCGCTCCGGGCGGTAGTGGAGCGGGAAAAGCCGGACCTCATCGTGCCGGAAATCGAGGCCATCGCCACGGACACACTTCTGGAACTGGAAAAGGAAGGGTTTACCGTGGTGCCCACGGCGCGGGCCGCGAAACTGACCATGAACCGTGAGGGCATCCGGCGCCTCGCGGCGGAGGAACTCGGCCTGCCGACCTCCCCCTACGCCTTTGCTGCCACCTTTGAGGATTTTTCCGCCGCGGTCGTTGCCATCGGCATGCCGTGCGTGGTGAAACCCGTCATGAGCTCCTCGGGCAAGGGGCAGAGCGTCGTCAAAACGCACGACGGCATCGCGAAAGCCTGGGATTACGCGCAGAGCGGGGGCCGGGCTGGCGGCGGCACGGTGATCGTGGAAGGCTTTATCGACTTTGATTATGAAATTACGCAGCTGACCGTGCGCCACAAGGGCGGGGTCACGTTTTGCGAGCCCATAGGCCATTATCAGGAAGACGGCGACTACCGTCTTTCCTGGCAACCCCAGCCGATGAGCGAAAAAGCTCTGCTCGAGAGCCGGCGCATCGCGGGCGCGATCACCAGCGCCCTGGCCGGGAGCCAGAACGGCTGGGGTATTTTCGGGGTGGAGCTTTTCGTCAAGGGCGACATGGTCTGGTTCAGCGAAGTGTCGCCCCGGCCCCACGACACGGGCCTTGTGACCTGCATTTCCCAGAATTTGTCGGAATTTGCCCTGCACGCCAGGGCCATTCTGGGGCTGCCCGTTCCGTCTTTGCGGCAGTATGGTCCGGCGGCGTCGGCCGTGATTTTGCCGCAGGGGAACAGCACATCCCCGGCGTTCCATAATATAGACGCGGTCCTGGAAGAACCGGACACGGCCATCATGCTGTTCGGCAAGCCGGAGATCGCGGGCCGCCGCCGTATGGGCGTGGCGCTGGCCCTTGGCGGCAGTATCGAGAACGCCAAGGAAAAAGCGCGGGCCGCGGCCGCCGGGGTGGGGGTTTCCCTGTAGCGCCCGCGCGCCATGGGGGGCCCGGGAACGGCATGCACACGTATATTGACCTGCACACCCATTCTTCCGCCTCCGACGGCACGGACAGCCCCGGGGATCTTGTCGCCCTGGCCGCCGGGGAAGGTTTGGGAACCGTCGCCCTCACGGATCACGACACGATTTCCGGCCTGGCCGAGGCCAGCGCGGCCGGGGAGCGCCTCGGGGTCGACGTGGTGCGCGGGTGCGAGCTGGCCGTGTCCTCGCCCCACGGGGAGGTCCATATCCTCGGGCTGTGGCTGCCGGAACATCCCGCCTCCCTCGCGGCGGCGCTCACGGCCATCCGGGAAGCGCGCGACGCGCGCAACAGGGAAATGGTGGAAAATTTCCGCCGGGCGGGGTTTGACGTCACCTACGCGGAACTGCTGGCCGTGGCCGCGGGGGAATCCGTCGGCAGGCCGCACATGGCGAGGCTCCTGGTGCAAAAGGGCGTTTGCGCGAGCACCCGTGAGGCTTTCGTCAAATTTCTCGGGGACGACAAGGCAATGTACGTGCCGCGCGCACTGCCCACTCCCGAAGAGGGTATGGCCATGCTGCGGGCGGAAAAGGCCACGACGGTCCTGGCCCACCCCATGCTGCTCCGGGCCACGCTTCCGGAACTGGATGCCCTGGTGGGAACGCTGGCCGCCATGGGGCTGGACGGTGTGGAAGCATATTATCCGGAACATGACGCGACAGCGACGCGCCGCGCGAAAAAACTGGCCGAACGGCATGGCCTGGCGCTCAGCGGCGGTTCGGACTACCATGGGGCCGTGCGCCCCGAGGTGCGGCTCGGCAGGATATGGAACAACGGCCGCGTGCCCGGCCATATCCTGGAAGACCTGCTCGAGCGGCGTGCCCGGCAGGGGCAGCCCGTATACTGAGGGCACTATCTTTTACGCTATTTGTGGAGGAACCATGAAACAGGAAATCCGTACCGAAAAAGCGCCGCTGCCCGGCGGCCCATACTCCCAGGGGTTGAAAGTGGGGTCCCGGATCTACGTCGCGGGGCAGCGTCCGGCGGACGCGGCCACCGGCAAGATACCGGAGGATTTCGCCTCCCAGGCCAAGCAGGTCCTGGAAAACGTCCGCCACGTGCTGGAAGCGGGCGGCGGCACCATGGACGACGTGGTGAAGGTCACGGTGTATCTTACGGACATAGCGAACTTCGCGGCTTTCAACGCGATTTATACGACGTATTTTTCCCCGCCGTTCCCGACGCGCACGACGGTAAGCTGCTCGCTCCGGGGCATTCTGGTTGAAGTGGACGCCATTGCCGAAATAGCGGAATAATCCGGTTTGCTGACAATTTTTTTCAAAAATTGCAGCCGGGTTGCGGCAAAACCGCTGCGGGGCAACGGCCCGGTCTGAAAAATCGCCGTTCCGCCAACCGATGACGCCGCGTTCAATTTTTGATAAGGAAGAGCCGGACAGAATACCGGTGGTGGTTCAGCGTGCACGGCAGGCACGAAGGCGGCTCCGCGCAAGACGCGCGGCACCGCCCGCGCGCGCCCGCGTGAGGCGGGACAGACGCGGGATACCGCCGCAACGGCTGCCGGACAACACTTCCTATCGCTTCAGAGAATCCAACAGGAGAGGACTATGCCGACCCGTACAGAACGAGCCAACGCCATTCGCGCGCTTTCCATGGACGCCATCGAGCGGGCGAATTCCGGCCATCCCGGCGCGCCCATGGGCATGGCGGATATGGCGGAGGTCTTGTGGAACGATTTTCTCCGTCACAACCCGGCCAACCCGCAATGGGTGAACCGTGACAGATTCGTGCTTTCCAACGGCCATGCCTCCATGCTGCTGTACAGCGTGCTGCACCTGACCGGGTACGACCTGTCCATGGACGATATCAAAAATTTCCGCCAGCTCGGCTCCAAAACGCCGGGCCACCCGGAACTCGGCGTCACGCCGGGCGTTGAGGCCACGACCGGCCCCCTCGGGCAGGGCCTCGCCATGGCCGTCGGCATGGCGCTCTCGGAGAAGATCCTCGCCGCCGAGTTCAACCGGGACGGCTTTCCCGTCGTGGACCACCACACCTACGTGTTCCTCGGCGAGGGCTGCCTGATGGAAGGCGTGTCGAGCGAGGCGTCCTCCTTCGCCGGGACCCAGGGGCTCGGCAAACTCATCTGCCTCTTTGACAAGAACGGCATTTCCATTGACGGCAAGGTCGAAGGCTGGTTCACGGAAAACGTGGCCGCCCGGTACAAGGCTTACGGCTGGCAGGTCATCGACAACGTCGACGGCCACGACCCCCTGGCCGTGAAACGGGCCATCGCCAAAGCCCGCAAGGATACGGCGAGACCCAGCCTTATATGCTGCACCACCGTTATCGGCTACGGCGCGCCCACCAAGGCGGGCACGGCCAAAACCCACGGCTCCCCCCTCGGCGCGGAGGAAATTGCCGGCGCCCGCAAGGCCCTGGGCTGGAACTACGAGCCCTTTACCGTGCCCGATGCCGTTAAAAAGTCGTGGGACGCCCGCCGCAAGGGCAAAGCCGCGGAAAAGGCCTGGGAAAAACTTTTTGAGGCCTATGCCGCGGCCCATCCCGAACTTGCCGGGGAATTCAGCCGCCGCATGCGGAACGAGTTGCCCTCCTCCTGGGTCACAAGCCTGGCCCACGTCGGGGTCGCCGCGTTCAAAGCCGGTGAGAGCGTCGCTACGCGCGTGGCCCTGCGCAACGTGCTGAACGGGATCATGCCGGATGGCCTCCCCGGCCTTCTCGGCGGGGCCGCCGACCTGACCCCCTCGGTGAATACCCAGTGGAACGGCGCGAAACTCGTCACCGCGGAAAGCCCCAACGGGCAGTATATCGCCTACGGCGTGCGGGAATTCGCCATGGGCGCCGTCATGAACGGCATCGCCCTGCACGGCGGGTTCATCCCCTACGGCGGCACGTTCCTTGTTTTTTCCGACTACGCGCGCGGGGCGATCCGCCTTGCGGCCCTCATGAAACTGCGCGTCATCTGGGTTTTGACGCACGACTCCATCGGGGTCGGCGAAGACGGCCCCACGCACCAGCCCGTGGAGCATGTGCCCAGCTTGCGCCTTATCCCGGGCCTGCGGGTCTGGCGCCCGTGCGATGCGGTGGAAACCGTCGTGGCCTGGAAATGCGCCGTGGACAGCGAAAACGCGCCTTCCTGCCTTATCCTGAGCCGCCAGAATCTGCCGATGCAGAAACGGACCATGGAGCAGGGCAAATCCATGGAACGCGGCGCATACGTGCTGTACGAACCCAAAGGCGCGCCCCAGGGCATCATCATCGCCACGGGGTCGGAAGTGGCCATTGCGGTGGAAGCCGCCCAGGCCATGGAAAAGCGGGGCCGGAAGATCCGGGTCGTTTCCATGCCCTGCGCCGAAGTGTTTGAGACGCAGGACAAAGCCTGGAAAGAGAGTGTGCTGCCTTCTTCCATCCGGGCGCGCGTCGCGGTGGAAGCCGCGGCTTCCGACTGGTGGACGAAATACGTGGGCCTTGACGGCATCGTCATCGGCATGAACTCTTTCGGCGAAAGCGCGCCGGGGGGCGAGTTGTTCACGCATTTCGGCTTCACCGCCGAGCATGTCATGAAGGCCATGGAAAGTTTGCTGTAGGGGCTGTCCCCAAATAACGCCTTTTGTCCGATAGCTGCGTCAAGCGGCCTTTTTTGCTACGGTCGAGTACCTCAGAGTACACTCCCTTCGCAAAAAAGGCCGCTTTCCTTGCTCTCGGCGCAAAATTCGTTATTTGGAGACAGCCCCTGCGGGAAAAACGGGAAGACGGTATTCAGAGGGAGGGGCCTAGGAAGGCTTTTCCTCCCCCTCGGTACAGCAGACGTCCCGCCGCAAGTAATGCATGACGTGGACGAGCACGAGCAGGCCGAATCCGAGAAAGTCCGTGGTGAGGTTGGGGGTTATGAGCAAAAGGCCCGCCAGGGCCGCGAGTGCCCTGCATCCGGGCGCCATCTTCTTGACCAGGAACCCGACCGTCGCCAGAGCCACGGCGTAGACGGCCGCGATGCTGATGGCAAACCGCAGCAGCGCCGCCGGAATGCTGCCGATCAGCATCATTTCCGGAGCGTAGACCAGCACAAAGGGAATACAGTACGCGGCGATGCCCAGGACAAAGGCCTTCGTGCCCACCCGCAGGGGGGCGCCGCCGCCCACGGCCGCGGCGGCGTAGGCCGTCAGCGCTACGGGCGGCGTGATGGTGCTGATGATCCCGAAGTAAAACACGAACATGTGGGCGGCCAGGGGGTGTACCCCGAGCTGCACCAGGGACGGCGCGGCCAGCGTCGCCAGGATGAGGTACACGGCCGTCGCGGGCATGCCCATGCCCAGAATGAGGGAAACCACCATGGAGGCCAGCAGCGCGCCGGGGAGGAAATTGCTGAATTTGGCGAAAATGGCGCTGGAAACGGCGGTCCCGACGCCCGTGAGCGAGATGGCGCCCAGAATGATGCCGGAGGTCGCGCAGGCCGCGGCCACGGCCACGGAGTTTTTGGCCCCTTCCGTTATGGCCGTGAGGCAGCGCGCGGGCGTTAAGCGCGTTTCCCGGCGCAGCCAGGAAACCGCGAAGAGAACGATCAGGGACCAGACCACCGACTTCATGGGCGAGTACCGCAGCATCAGGAGGACGATCAGGCAGACGATGGGGACGAGCAGGTGCCAGGTTTGCCGCAGCGTTGTGAGCGCATGGGTTTCCCGCCTGGCGGACGCGCCGATCTTGTGCTTGCGCGCGTAAAAATCAATGGTGAAATAAATGGAGATGAAAAAGACGAGCGCCGGCAGAAAGGCGGCTTTCATGAGCGTGGCGTAGTCGAGGTTCAGGTATTCCATGATAAGGAAGGCCGCCGCGCCCATAACCGGCGGCATAATCATCCCGCCGGTGGAGGAAACAGCTTCCACCGCGCAGGCGACGTTGGTGCTGAACCCGCTTTCGCGCATCAGCGGGATCGTGATGGGCCCGGTGGTCACCGCGTTGGCGATGGGCGACCCGGACATGGTCCCCATCAGGGCGCTGGCCACAACCGCCGTCTTGGCAGCGCCCCCCACGAACCGCCCGGTCAGGGCCAGGCTGCATTCCATAAGGAGCCTGCCCGCGCCCGAGGCGTTCAAAAAAGTCCCGAAAAACACGAACAGAACGATGTAGGTCGCGGAAACGCCGAGCGGTATGCCGTATATCCCGGAAGACGTGCTGTAGAGGTAGGAAACGAGGCGGGAGAGGGAATACCCTTTGTGTTTCAGCAGCCCCGGCATGTACGGGCCGACAAGGGCATACGCCAGGAACACCGCGGCAGTGAGGGGAAGGAATATGCCGGACGTCCTGCGGGCCGCTTCAAGCGTGGCGAGAATGAGCGCGGCGCCGAAAAAAAGCTCCGCCGCGCTTGGGGGGTTCACTCGAGAAACGTTGTCCCAGAATGCTGTCAGGTACACGCAGGCGGCGGCGATGGCAATGACGCACAGGATATCCCAGGCCAGGGCCAATTTTTTGCCCGCCGGGTTTTCCGGCGGCGTGGAGATGACGAACAGCAGCGCGGCCATCAAACTCCAGTGCACGGCCCGTTGGACGTCCGCGGAAAAGAGGCCCCGCATGGCGGTATACATGTGGAAGGAAAAGATGACGGCGGAAAGGGTCAGGATGAGCGCGGCGCGGGTTTTCGAGCGGGCGGGAAGCTGCCCTGGAACGGTATCGGGAAGTGGGGTGTGTCTCCCCGGCAAGGTCGTCGCGAAGAGGGAATCCGGCATAGGCAACTACGGCGTGACAGCCATTTCGGTAAAGTAGCGCAACGCGCCCGCGTGCAGGGGGATGGGGCTTTTTGCCGCCGTTTCCAGCGTGACGGAGCGCAGTGAGGGATGCGCGGCATACAGCTCCGGCAAGTGTTCGAAAATGGCCTTGGTCATGGCATGGACCAGGCCGTCCGGGAGCGAGGCATGCACCAGGACCATGTTCTGGGTCGCCAGGGTCGTTACGTCACCCCCCATGGCGTGATACGTGGCTTTGGGGATGGTGACCGGGATGTAGTAGGGGTACTCGCGTAAAAACCCGTCGCGCTCGGCTTCCGGGAACGAAAGGAGGCGGATTTTCCGATGCCCGGTAAAGGCCTCCTGCAAACCCGGCGCGGGCAGGCCCGCCTGCACGATGGCCATGTCCACGTTCCCGTCGATGAGTTCGTTGACGCCGTCGGAAAAGGAAACAAAACTGCGCGTCAGATCACTGTCGCGCAGGCCGTAAAAATGCAGAATTTTCGTGAACAGCAGCCCGGAACTGTTGCCCTGCGGTCCCACGGCGGCGCGTTTCCCGGCCAGATCCTTGATGGTGAAAATGCCGGAATCATCCGTAACCGCATACTGCACAACGCCGGGCGCCAACCCGACGAACAGGGCGCGCAGATCGGTATGGGGGGCGTTAAACGGCGGTTTGCCGTGAAAGGCGAAAAAGGCCGCATCCGCGTTGGCGAGCCCCAGCTGCAATTCCCCCTGCTGCATAAGGGCGGGGTTTTCCATGGTGCCGCCGGTCACCTCCACCCGGATGTCCGTCCCCGGAACATGTTTGGCGATGATATCGGCGATGGCGATGGCCGCGGGGTAATAGGTTCCTCCCAGGGGGGCCGCGCCGAGGGTCAGGAGCGTTTCGGCATGCGAGGGCGCCGCAAAGCCCGCCGCGCAGACGGCCGTCAGCAATGCCGCCATCAGCAGGCGGGCTGGATGCGGCGCGCGCGGTATCAAGGTCTCGGCCCCACGCTTTCCCGTTCGACGTACGAGCATTTGAAGGGGACCACGGTATCCGTGCCGAGATTGGGGTCGAAGATCATTTTCACGGCGGCGGACCCGAGTTCCTCAAAAGGCATCTTGATGGTGGAGAGGGCCGGGAAGGTATAGGGGGCGACCGCCACATCCCCCGTGCCCATCACGGAGATTTCCTCCGGGACGCTTCTGCCGTTCTCCTCAAGATAGCGGAGCGCGCCCAGAGCGATATGGTCGTTGGTCGCGTACACGGCGGTTATCGCGGGATCTTCCGCGAGGATCGCGGAAAGCGCGGCGTGTCCGTGCTCCCAGGAAAACGCGCCCGCGGCGATTTTGTAGGTGGCGCCTTTTTTGTCCGCGGCCTGGGTGAAGCCCTGGATGCGGAGCCTGTTCGACATGTTGGCCGCTTCCCCCCCCAGAATGGCGAAATGGGAGTGCCCGTACTTGTGCAGGACGTCAAAGGCCTGTTTGCCGATGCCGGCGTTATCCACCAGCGCGCAGGGCATGGGAACCTCCTGCGGGGCGCAGCCGATGACGCGCACGTCCTGCGCGCGGAGGTCCGCCACGGTTTCCTCCATGCGCTTTTTATAGTCGGGGTCCTCCCAGCTCGCGCCGGCGAGAATGACCCCGGCGACCTGGTACTGGGCCAGAAGGCGCATGTATTCAATTTCAAGCTTGGGGTTGCGTTTGGAGGAACACACCAGCGGCATGAGCCCGCGGGAGGAGGCTTCTTCCGTGACGCCCTTGGCGATGAGACTGAAATAGCTGACGGAAATATCGCGAACGATGAGCCCGATGGACTGGGTCTGCTTGCTGCGCAGGTTCTGGGCCATGCGGTTCGGCCGGTAGCCGAGATCGCGGATGGCCGCCTCGACCCTGGTCCGGAGCTCGTCGGATACGGGGTACCCGACGTTGTTAAGAATTCTGGAAACCGTGGCAATGGATGTGCTTGCGCGCAACGCCACGTCTTTAATGGAAACTTGCTTGCCCATGATTACTCCTGCGTCGTTATTCGGGCGCACTTGCAGCAACTGATTAGTCTAAAGCATACCAGATCTGCTCTTTCGTGCGCAACCGGAAAGGATTTTGCGTGAGAAAACCTTTACCACTTATAAAAGAAGATCAAAAGAACGAATCAATTTTATAACCCGGAAAATTTTTCTATCGGGAATGTTCACACAACGTCCTCCCGGTGCCGGCGGGAGCCGCCGGAACATGCATCGCCGCCGTTTTTTATCACGGCATCCCGTTGCCGAGCATGTGCGGCTCGTTCCCGGAACTGCCTTCCAGCCGGGATTCCATGGCGTCGAAAAGATACTCCAGGATGGAGTTGGAGACGAGCATGCCGTTGCGGGTCAGGCGCACGTACCCGTTGCGGAACCGCACCAGGCCCTGCCGGTGCAGCAGATGCAAGAGTTCCTTGTTGTCTTTCATGAAATCGCGCCCGGTCATATCGCGGTATGCCTTGATCCGGAGCCCCCTGGTGGTGCGCAACCGGAGCATGACGGTCTCCAGCAGCCTGATCTTGGGGGAGAGCGTTTCCGCGTCGCGGGCGGCAATGCCCGCCCGGACGTTGCCGGCCCATTCCCCGATGTCCTGCGGGTTGGTCCAGCGCACCCCCTTCATGGTGGAGGTGGCGCCGGGGCCGAGCCCCAGATAGTCGCTGTTTTCCCAGTATCCCAGGTTGTGGCGGCACTGGAACCCCATGCGCGCGAAGTTGGATATCTCATACTGCAACAGGCCCGCCGTTTCCAGATAGTCGGCCCCGTCCACGTACATGGCGGCCTGGTCTTTTTCAACGGGCAGTTCAACGAGCCCCTCCTCAAAGGCTTTGGCCATGGGTGTACCGTCTTCCAGCGTCAAACCGTAGCAGGAGAGATGATCGGGCTGCAAGGCGGCCACTTCGGCCAGCTCCCGCATCCAGTCGCGCCGCCGCTGGCCCGGGAGCCCCCAGATAAGATCGAGGCTGACCGAGGCGAAATTAGCGGAGCGCGCGAGCTCGTAAGCCATGAGAGCTTCCCGCCTGCCGTGGGGCCTGCCCAGCGCCGCGAGGGCGCCCTCGTCAAGGCTTTGCACGCCGAGGGAGAGGCGGTTGACGCCCAGCGCCGCGATATCGTGGGCGTACCCGATGGCCAGCAAAGAGTCCGGGTTGGCCTCAAGGGTTATTTCCGCTTTGGGGGAGACGTCAAAGGCCGCGCGGATTTTTCCCAGAATGGTTTGCAGCAGCTTGGGCGGCAAAAGGCTTGGCGTGCCGCCGCCGAAAAATATGCTCTCTATTTTTTCCCTGCCCAGCGTGTCGCCCCAGTGCGCAATTTCCAGAAGCAGCGCATTCGTATACTCGCGCAACGCCCCAAGGCCGGGGAGCGGCACGGAATAGAACGCGCAGTAACGGCATTTGGCGCGGCAAAAGGGCACATGGATATAGAGCAGCATGGCATTCCTTACATGGGGGCCTTCAATCGGCCGCCGTTTCACCCGGCGGTGTCGGCGGATAATACCCCGGATCGGCCCCCGGGAAAAGCGGACCGGCGGCCGTGATACGCGGAAAGGTGGAGGCTGTTCTTTATAAGAATCATATCATGTACCAGTAATATTCCCGCAGATAAACAATAGGTGAAAGAAGAATTTTTTTGCATGTTGCCAATGTATTCTTTCATCAATGAAGAAAAATACATTGCACGGGGAGATTTTCATGGTGAATAAAAAATATGCTGGTAATCATAATATGATGAATGATCGTGACGATGCGTGTGATATGATGCTTATTTTTCGAGAAAAGTATGAAACGGGTATTTCCATCATAGATGACCAGCACAAGGGGCTCATGGGGGCGATCAATACATTGCTGTACCATATGCGGCGGCATGACCGGGGGGCCGTCGCCCTGCCGGCGCTGCTGGCGTTCCGGTCATACGCGGGCATACACTGCTGCACCGAAAAAATGGTGCTCGAGTTCAACGAGCCGGGATACGCCGCGCTGTACGATATGCAGCACGAGGAGTTGCGCGCATACCTCCTCAAGGCCGAAAGCCTGTTCCACCTTGATACGTACCCGCAGCACTTCCTCCTGTACCTGAAAGCCTGGTGGCTGGCCCATCTGGACAACCACAGGGAGTTTTTCATGCCGGTCGAAGAGAGCGGGAACATCCCGCAGCTACTGGCGGGAACGTGGGTGGACAAGGGCGGCATCGGCTCGCGAAAACCGCGTATGGTGTAAGCGGCCCGGCGGTTTTTATCCGCAAGCCGTTTGTTCAGGAAAGGTTTTGAACGGCTTTTTCCAGGTCCCGCGCGTAGCGCTCTTCCTCGCTGAACACGCAGCCGCAATACTGCTGGCGGTAAATACCGAGTTCCTTTGACGCGGCAATGCCTGCCTGCCAAAAAGGGCGGAAATCCTGGTACAGAAAGGCGACGTTCCACGTTGCCGCGGCTTTTTCGCCCGCCGCCCGCATGCCGTCATGATCTTGCCGCCGCGAATAGAGAAGGGAAGAGGTGAACGCGTCAAACCCCCGCTCGCGGGCGGCCTTCGCGGCCGCGTCAAAGCGGGATTCCCGGCAATAGAGGCAGCGGCCGCCCGGCGCGTCCAGGGCGGCCCGGCACCAGGCGGCAACGCCGTATTCGGCCCTGCCCGGCGCACCCGGGTCCGCTTCCGGCCCCTGCTGTGGCCCCTGATATGGCCCCTGATATGGCCCCTGATATGGAAAGAACAGCGGCATATCGTGCAAGGCCGCTACCCGCGCCGCGCCTTCGCGGCGGCGCAGGTATTCGGCCAGCGGGTGAATGTTGGGGTTATAAAACCATCCGGCAACGGTGTGCCCGGCTTTTTGCAACTCCCTGACCGGCATGATGGCGCACGGGCCGCAGCACAGGTGCAGCAAAACCCGCATGCTCACTCCGTTTTCGGGGTGACGGAGAGCGCCACGCCGGACTCGGCCTCCAGGCTTTGCAGGATGGCGCGCTTGGCGTTCAGGACATAAAAGGCCAGTTCCGTTTCCATGGGGTACGTCATGGCGGTCTGGTTGTTGGCGGCCGCCTGGCGCAGCTGTTTGCTGATGTCGCGCAGGGCCTGCATGGCCTGCCATTCCAGGTTGCGGCGGATGCCCGTGCCCTTGCAGCAGGGGCACGGTTCCGTGCTGATGGAAATGGCCGAGGAACCGAGCCGCTGCCGCACGATTTCCAGCATACCGAAGGGGCCTATCTTGCCCACGTCGTACCGGGCGCGGTCGCCTTTCATGCCGTTTCTGACGACTTTTTCCACTTCCCGCCAGTGGTCGCGGTCGCGCATTTCGATAAAGTCCGCCACGATCTGGCCGCCGATATCGCGCAGGCGCAGCTGCAGGGGGATGGCTTTCGCCGCTTCCATGTTGGTGCGGTAGGCCATGTCCTCAAAATTCGTCTTGCCGCTGCTGCGGCCGGAGTTGATATCTATGGCCGTCAGGGCTTCGGTCTTGTCGATGACAAGGCTCCCGCCGGACGGCAGGCTCACTTCGCGGGAATGGATCTGGTCCAGCTGTTTCTGCAGGGAGAAACGCTCGAACAGCGTCTGGCCGTTGTTCTGGTGCACCTGCACCAGGTCCTGCTTCTTGGGGAAGAGGAGGGAGGCGAGTTCCGTAACCTGGTCGGCCGTGGCCACGTCATCCACCCAGACCTCCTGCACGTCTTCCGTGAGGTAGTCGCGCACGGCGCGGGTGGAGAGGTCCAGTTCCTCGTAAATGAGGCCGGGGGCCGGGGATGTCTGGCCTTTGGCGCGCACGTCTTTCCAGAGGCGCTTTAAAAACAGAAGGTCGCGCTGCAAACTGGTCTTGGTCGCGCCCGTGCTGGCCGTGCGCACGATCACTCCGAGCCCGGGGCCGGGGTTGAGCCCTTCAAGCAGGCCGCGCAACCGGACGCGTTCCTCGTCGATCTCCACCTTGCGGGAGACGCCGATCTGCTCGCGGCCCGGGGTAAGGACGAGGAACCGCCCCGGCAGGGAGAGGTAGGAAGTCAGGAACGCGCCCTTGGTGCCCGCGGGTTCCTTGACGACCTGAACAAGAATTTCCTGCCCCGGCTTCAGCACTTTCTGGATGGGGGGATATTTGCGCCCCTTGGCCGCGTCGTGATGGGAAATGTAGTATTCCGGGTGCACTTCGTCGATCTGGAGGAAGCCGTTTTTCACGCCCCCGGCATAGGAGATGAAGGCCGCCTGCAAGTTCGCGTCGATATTGCTGACGACGCCCTTGTAGATGTTTCCCTTGACCTTGGCCTGGTGCTGCATCTCCACATAGTATTCGACGATGACGCCTTCCTCGGCCAGCACCACTTCCACCAGCTCGCCGGAAAGCACGCTGATGAACATTTTCTGCTTGCCGCCCGGCGTTTTGGCTTCCGCTTTCGGCGGCGCCTTTTTGTCTTTTGCGGTCGTTTTGGGTGCGGCCGTTTTGGGTGCGGCCGTTTTGGGCGCGGCCGCCTTGGGCGCATGTTTCCCGGAGTCGCCCGTTTTGGGCTCGGGCTTGGCCCCGGGCGCTTTTTCCGGCATTTCAGCGGCCGTTTCCCGCGTGGCAGCCGGGGTGGCCTCCGCTTCCGTGGCGGGATCGGCCGTTTCCGGCGCGTTCACGGACGCGGGGGTGGCCGCCGCCGCTGCCGCCGCGTTTTCCGCCGCCGCCGCTCTGGATTTGTTGCGGCGCCGCCCGCCGCGCCGTGACCGGCGTGACGCGGGTTTGGCAGGCGCTTCGGGCGCATCGCCCGTCCGGGCTTCCGGGCCGGTTGCCGGGAGCGTGGCCTGGGCCGAAGCCGGGGCCTGGGAGGCCGCCGGGGTCACGGGCGGTTCGGCCCGCGTCGTTGCGGCGGATTCTTTCGCGGCCGGTTCCGCCTGTTTTTCCATGGCCGGTCCGGCGGCCTTCTTGGGAGAGGCTCCCCGGCGCGCATTGCGCGGTTTGGCGGCTTTGGATTCGGGCGCGCGGGGCGTGCCCGCGCTATCCGCGTTCACGGTATCCGTTTTTGCGGGCGCAGCCTGTTTTTGCGCGGGCGTGTCCATTTTTGCAGCGGGCGCAGCGGTTTCTTTGGCGGGAGATTGCGCCGGAGCGGCATCCGCTACCGGAACGGGGGCCGTTTTAGGCTTGGCCGCGCCACGGGGTCTGGCCGGAGCTTTTTTCGCGGGGGTCTTCGCGGTGTTTTTCGCGGCTTCGCCGTCCGTCTTGCTCGCCGTGGCCGTCAGGGGCTTTGCGGGAGCTTTGGCGGGGGCTTTCGCGCTCGCGTCGGTGCCGGTCGCAGGGGCTGTTTTGGACGTTGTTTTAGCGGCGGGCTTGGCTGCCGCGCGCGGCTTTTTGGCGGGAGCGGTTTTTTCCCCGGCCTGCGCTGCCGCTTCTTTCGTGGGCGCAGCCGCTTTTTTGGCGGGTGCGGTTTTGGGGGAAGCCGTCTTGCGGGCCGTTGTCTTTTTGGGCGTTGCGCCGGCTTTTTTGGCGGGCGCGGCTGCCTGGTCCGGCGTTTTGCCGGACGACGCAGCGGAATCGTTTTCCTGTGTCATTGAAAATCCTTACATTGCGCACATGCGGGTGCGTCGTGGCACCGTAAAAAGCACGTCGCGCGTGTACCGGGGCGGTTTGCCCGCGGAAGCAAAAGTGAAGCAAAAGTATCGTATATGCGGCACAACGCCGCAAAATATGCTGGGGAAAGCGGCGCGCCAAAGCATCGCCATCACGAAACACGTGCCATACTACTTTCTCGGAGTGGATAAAAGCTTTTTTCTCAAAAAAAAGCAATACAATTATGGCAAATTTAGAAAAAAAATGAAGCCCCAGTGGAAAAATAAGGGCGCGGAGGCCATCGGGAGACTTGACAGGGAGCGCTACGGGCTGTACGCAACCCCATCGATCACAGCGAGCCGTTTTGCGCGGCGCTGAACCGGCTCTGTTTTGCGTGAACGCGCACAGCCCTGACCGCGCGGCGCGGATCCCGTTTCCCCCCGCCCGGCCCTTGTTTTTTTACACCGGAGTTACCATGCCCGCATACGGCGACCTTATCATTCTCGTCACCCCGAAAGGCAAACGCATGCTGCGCCGCCTGACCGAGGGGGATGACATCCACGGCAACGACGGCGTGCTGTTCGCCGCCGACGTCGCGGCAGCCGAATTCGGCCAGGTTGTGTTCACGCAGCAGGGCTGCCCCTACCGCCTCATGCGCCCCTCGCTCTACGACCTGGTGCGCGGGGTGAAACGCCAGACGCAGGTGCTCTACCCCAAGGACATCGGCTATATCTGCATGCGGCTCGGCGTCGGCAACGGCACGCGCGTCATTGAGGCCGGGTCCGGGTCCGGCTCGCTGACTATGGCCCTTTCCTGGTTTTCCGGCGAGTCCGGCCACGTGTATACTTATGAAGCCAGGCCTGAATTTTACAAACTCGCGGGCCGCAACCTGGAGTGGGCCGGGCTCGGCCATAACGTGACCCAGTATAACCGCGACATCATCGAAGGGTTTGACCAGACCGACGCGGACGCGCTGTTCCTGGACGTGCGCACCCCCTGGGAATACCTGGACAACGCCCTCGCCGCCACAAAACCCGGCGCGCGGTTCGCTTTTTTCCTGCCCGTGGTGAACCAGGTTTCCGAGCTCTTGCGCGCCATGGAAACGCGGCCCTTCGCGGATATCGAGGTCGAAGAGGTCTTCATCCGCCGCTGGAAGGCGCTGGCCGACCGGTTGCGGCCGGACGACCGCATGATCGCCCACACCGGCTTCCTTATCTTCGCCCGCCATCAGGAAATGTGCGCGGAATTCGACGCGCGCGCGCCCAAAGGCACGCGCGAGCGCAAGCAGGAAGCCGCGAAGCGGGAACGGCTGGGCCTGGATACGGATGAGGAGACGAGTGATTATGAGCTTTGAGGCAACCTTGCGCGAGGAAATCGCGAAACGCCGGACGTTCGGCATCATCAGCCACCCGGACGCGGGCAAGACCACGCTGACGGAAAAACTGCTGCTCTTCGGCGGCGCCATCCAGCTGGCCGGCTCGGTCAGGGCGCGCAAAGCCGCGCGCCACGCCACCTCCGACTGGATGGCCATGGAAAAGGAGCGGGGCATTTCCGTCACCTCCTCGGTCATGAAGTTCACTTATGACGGGTATGAAGTGAACCTGCTCGACACCCCCGGCCACCAGGATTTTTCCGAAGACACCTACCGCGTGCTCACGGCCGTGGACTCCGCGCTGATCGTGATCGACGCGGCCAAAGGCGTGGAAACCCAGACAAAAAAGCTCATGGACGTCTGCCGGATGCGCAACACGCCGGTCATGACCTTTGTGAACAAGCTGGACCGCGAGGGCCTTACCCCCTTGGACGTGATGGCGGACATCGAGGAACACCTGGGCATCGAGTGTGTGCCGCTGACCTGGCCCGTGGGCATGGGGCAGGATTTCAAGGGCACCTACAACATCGCCAAGGGCGAGCTCCTGCTGTTCTCGCCGACCCACGGCGGCAAGAAGCAGGAACCGGCCGTGCGGATAGCGGGCCTTGACGACCCCCTGCTGGACGAACACCTCGGCGACCTGGCGGGCCAGCTTCGCCTGGACATGGAACTGCTTTCAGAGGCGGGCACGCCTTTTTCCGTGGAAAAATACCTGGCCGGAGCCCAGACGCCCGTGTTTTTCGGCAGCGCCATCAACAATTTCGGGGTGCAGGAACTGCTCGACACCTTTGTGAAACTTGCGCCCCCGCCCGGCCCCAGGCCCACGACAACCCGGACCGTCGCGCCGGACGAGCCGGAGTTCACCGGGTTCGTGTTCAAGATCCAGGCGAACATGGATAAAGCCCACCGCGACCGTATCGCGTTTTTACGCATCTGCTCGGGCCGGTTCCAGCGCGGCATGAAGCTCTTCCACCACCGCACGGGCAAGGAAATCGCCATCAACGCCGCCACCATCTTCATGGCCCAGGACCGGACCGGGGTGGAGGAAGCCTGGCCCGGCGACATCATCGGGCTGCCCAACCACGGCACCATCAAGATCGGGGACGCGTTCACGCAGGGCCGGGAGGAGTTGAAATTCATCGGCATCCCGAACTTCGCGCCGGAGCATTTCCGCCGGGTGCGGCTGCGGGATCCGCTTAAAGCCAAGCAGCTGCAAAAAGGCCTTGAGCAACTTGCCGAGGAAGGCGCGGTGCAACTCTTCCGCCCGCTGGTGAACAACGACTATATCCTCGGCGCCGTCGGGGTGCTGCAATTTGACGTGATTATCTCCCGCCTGGCGGACGAATACAACGTCAAGGCCGATTACGAGGCCATTTCCACCAACACGGCCCGCTGGGTCGGCTCGGACAACAAAAAACAGTTCGAGGAGTTCCAGGACTATTACCGGGGCGATCTCGCCATCGATGCCGAAGGCGCGCTGGCCTACCTCGCCCCGAACGTCTGGAAGCTGGAATCCGCCGAGGAGCGGTATCCGGACGTGGTGTTCCGCAACACACGGGAAATTTCTTAGGGGAAGCGATGAACACCATTTGGCGGAACGCTTTTGCCCACGCCACGGGCGAATTTAATTTCATGGTCATCGTGTATGCCCTGCTCGCGGCGGTCGTTGTGCTGTTCGTCATGCGCAAAACCGGGCTGATGCGCCGGGAAGCGAAATGGCACCGGACCCTGGTCTGCGTCTACTACCTGTATATTCCCATTGTGTTTGTCTGCGCCGCCACGGCCTGGTCTACGGTGTACTCAGCGCAAAGCGGCTTTTTGAGCGCCGTTGACCAGGCGCGCCCGGCGATTGCCACCGCCAGCGCGGACTACGCGAGTTCTGTTTGGAGCAGTATCGTGAGCCGGTTCCGGAAGGAGCCGACCATCTCCCTGCGCGAATTGGGACGCGAGGTGGCGCGTGAATACAGTGCCAAGCTGCTGGAAGGCTTTTCCGATACCTCGCGCTTCACCCTGTTCATGAAGCCGCTGGTCTCCGGGTTGCAGGAGGGGGTGGCCCTTTCCCTCGGCGCGTACATTGAGGAAAAACTCGTCGATACCCTTGCCGGAGCGACAAAGGTGGACAAGGAACTCCTGCAGCGGATCTGGAAATCGGACCTCGTGGTTCTTTTGCAGGGCGGCATCGTCTGCGATATTTTGGAGCATCAGGTAACGCAGGCGTTCAAGCCTTTTTACGCATACCTGCGCGTCATGACGATCCTGTTCCTTTTGCCGGTGATCCTGGAGACGGCGTTCAGCGTGTACCGGCGGCGCAAACGCGCGGCGTGATACAGAAGAACGGTTAAAAAACAGGGCCTGCCGCGCATGCGGCAGGCCTTGTTGCAGTATGCGGCGGCCGATGCCCCTATTGCGTCACGGTCAGGCTGCGCACGGGGTTGAAAGAACTGACCGAAGTCTGGATATCCTTCATGATGGCGGGCGTAAGATGCGTGTATTCCCGGGGCAGCGCCTGTTTCAAAAGGCGTTCGGCGGCGGCGGTTTTGCCCCCGGCCATCAGGGAATAGTAGGCCATGCTGATGGCGCGGGCCGCCTTGTTCATGGTTTTATCCTTACGGGCCTGGTCCAGCAGGGCCTTGTAGGCGGCGGCAAGTTCCCCGGCGTGGTCCGCGCGCCAGACGCCGTTGTCGAAGACCAGGAAGCGGGTGATGCGGGGAGAATCCACCCGGCTCAAGGAAAGTTTGGTCCCGCCGGTCTGGTTTTGGGGTTCGTAGTAGAAAAAGGCCGGGTCGTCGATGGGATAGGCGCGCAGCTTCTGTTCCGCGTCGCCGACGCCGCCGTTCTGCGGTTCAATATATGCGGCATGGGGGCCGTCCGGGCAGGTTGTGAGCAGGTAATACCCGAAACAGCAGTTGGCGCCGCCGGTGAACGTCTCCACTTTCATGCTCTCGCAGCCGGGCTGGGGAAAGTTCAGCACGATTTTCCCCGGGGTCATTTCCCGCACGGGGTCGCCGGGTTGGGAAATGTCCCGGTTTTTATACAGCACGGTCGGCTGCACAAGGTTTGTCCCGGGTTCCGCTTCGACGGCGAACACGGTGAAATCCCCCATGTTCGCGCGGGCGCCGGCTTTGGCGAGGTTCGTCTGCGGGTCCGGCTGTTTGGCGCAGGCGGCGAGGCCCGCGACGAGAAAAACGAAACAAGCGGTCATGGCGAAACGCGGCAGAGAACGGAACGCGGTCATGGCACTCCTCCGGAAGTATCGTGGTGGGTGGTTGTAAGATGCCTGAATACTACGTGGTTTTGACCGCCGCAGCAAGGGCCGCCTGCGGTCACGGTCCTGTGGAAAGGCCTGTCCGGAGAAAGGTAACGAGTTGTAGGGGCACGCTCATATCGGCGTGGAGCGGCGCGGCGCAAAAGGGCTGCGCTTTTGTGGCGGACCGCCGATACAAAGGCCTGTATCGACGGCCCGCCTGATGCCGCGGGCGGCGGTTTTCGGGAGGCGGCGTTACGCCTCAGTTGCTGCTGTGGCTTTTGGCCAGGAGCACCCGTAACCCGTTGCCGCCCAGCTTCGGTATTTCCGCGGGGATGTGGGCCGCGACCGGAATGATGTTATTTGCCATCGGCAAAGGATCACCAAACTGTAAAAGGGTCTCTTGCAGAATGTCCCGGACTTCGCGTGGCGTAAGACCAAGCTGGTTGGCAATATCCATGACAGCCAGAGAGTTGGCCAGAAGCGCGCGAATGACTTCTTCCTGAATTCCCGCTGTATGCGATAAACGTTCCCCCATACTCCACCTCCATGGATCATTTTTATATCTAGTGTCGAACATAAGAGTATTTATAGCAGCGGCAATGATTATGTACCTAGACTAACGGAGGTTTCCAGTGCAGGGGAAAGGACTTGCAAAGAAAAAATGAAGGGAGACAACACAATTATGGTCGCCTTGATTGGGGGAGAACGAAGTTTAAATTTTTCTAAAAGAAGTCTAAAAAGGGAATCATCCGGTTTTTTTCTTCTTCCGGAGCAGGGATGCCCCGAAGCGCTGCAAGCGGTCGAGGTAGATGTAGTACACGGGGGTGAGGTACAGGGTGAGGAGCTGGGAAACAAGAAGCCCGCCGACCACCGCGAGCCCCAGCGGCTGGCGCGATTCCGCCCCGGCCCCGTGGCCCAGGGCGATGGGCAGGCAGCCCATCAGGGCGGCCATGGTGGTCATCATAATGGGCCGGAAGCGGATGATGGCCCCGGCGTAGATGGCCTTTTCCGGCTCGAGGGATTCCTTGCGCTGCGCTTCCAGGGCGAAGTCGATCATCATGATGGCGTTTTTCTTCACGATCCCGATGAGCATGATGATGCCCACAAAGGCGTAGATATCGAGATCCTTCCCGAAAATGAGCAGGGTAATCAGCGCGCCCACCCCTGCCGACGGAAGCCCCGAGAGAATGGTTATGGGGTGGATGAAGCTCTCGTACAAAATGCCGAGCACGATATAGATGACCAGAATGGCCAGCATCATGAGCAGCCAGAGGTTGGCAAAAGAGTCCTGGAAGGCCTGGGCCGTGCCCTGGAACATGGTGGAAACCGAGGCGGGCAGGTTGTGGGTGGCAAGGGCCTGCACGGCATCAACGGCCTGGCCGAGGGAATAGCCCGGCGCCAGGTTGAAGGAAACCGTCACCGAGGGCAGCTGCCCGCTGTGGTTCACGGACATGGGGCCGACGCCCGTGGTGGTCTGGACCAGGGTGGACAGGGGCACGAGCTGCCCGCTCTTGCTCCTGACGTAGAGCAGTTTCAGCGCTTCCGGGTTGCGCCGGTAGACCGGGTCGACCAGGAGCAGCACGGAGTAATCGTTGGTGGCCGCGCGGATGGAGGAGACTTCCCGGGTGCTGTAAGCCGAGGAGAGAGCGTCCTCAAGCTGCTGCGCGGTAATGCCGAGCGCCGAGGCCTTGTCCCGGTCTATGCTGATGTGGACTTCCGGGTTACGAATCTGCAGGTCCGTTGCCACGTCCGCCACGTGCGGGAGCGCGCGCACCTTTTCCAGAAACGCGTCCGCGTTGTCGTAGAGGTCCTGGGTGTTGGGGCTCTGCATGGTGAACTGGTACAGGCTCTTGGTGGACGAGCCTCCGATGCGGATGGACGGCGGGATGGACGGGTAGGCCCGGATACCCGGCACCTGGGAGAATTTCTGCCGCAGCCGGTTTATGATAACCGAGGCGTGTTCCCGCCCGGATTTGGGCGTCAGGCGCAGGACGATGGTGCCCGAGTTGCTGAACGGCTGCCCGCCGGAAGGGCCGACAACGGACATGTAGCCTTCAACCGCCGGTTCCGCCGCCACAATGGCCACCAGTTCCTGCTGATGGCGGGCCATGTTCTCAAAGCTTGATCCTTGCAGCCCCTCGGTCTGGATGACGATGCGGTCGTTGTCTTCCAGCGGGATGAAACCCTTGGGCACAACGGTGAACAGCCAGCCCGTCAGGAACAGCAGAGCCCCGGAGAACAGGAGCAGTAAGCCTTTATGCAGGAGCGCTATTTCTAGAGTTTTTTTATACAGCGCGAGCCAGGCGTCGAAAAGCCGCTCCATGAAGCCGGAAAAACCTTCCTGCATCTTTGTGTGCTGCATGGATGTCAGGAAGCGGCCGCACATCATGGGGGTAAGGGTCAGGGAAACGAAGCCGGAAAGCAGAATGGCCGTCATGACCGTGACCGCGAATTCGTGAAACAGCCTGCCCACAATGCCGCCCATGAACAGCACCGGGATAAACACGGCCGTCAGGGAAATGGTCATGGACAGGATGGTGAAGCCGATTTCCCTGGACCCCTCGAACGCGGCCTCAAGGCGGCTTTTCCCCTGTTCCATGTGGCGGACGATGTTTTCCAGCATGACGATGGCGTCGTCCACCACGAAGCTGACCGCAAGGGTCAGGGCCATGAGGGTGAGGTTGTTCACCGAGAAGCCGAGAAGCTGCATGACCGCGAAAGTGCCCATAACGGAAAGCGGCACGGCCAGCGACGGGATGACCGTCGCCGGTATGTTGCGCAGGAAGAGGAATATGACCAGGATGACCAGGCAGATGGTCAGCATCATGGTGAACTGCACGTCCCGCACGGATTCCCGGATGGATTTGGAGCGATCGTAGGTGATGGTCATGTCGATGGCTGCCGGAACCTGGGCGCGCAGGGACGGGAGCATGTTCTTGATGGAATCCACCACGGCCACAGTGTTGGAGCCGGGCTGGCGCTGGATGGCAAGGGTCACGCCCGGCACGCCGTCAAACCAGTTTTTGCGGCGGTCGTTCTCCACGGAATCGACAGCGGTGCCGATTTCCTGGATACGCACGGGCGCGCCGTTGCGCCAGGCCACGATGAGCGGCTGAAAGGCGGCGGCGTCCATGAGCTTGCCGGAGCTTTGGATGGTGTATTCCGTGTACGGCCCGGTCATGGAGCCGACCGGCAAATTGACGTTGCCGTACCGGAGCGCGTCCGCCACCTCATCTATGCCGATCTGCTTGGCGGCCATGGCCTGGGGATCCACATGCACGCGCACGGCGTACTTCTGGGAACCGTAGACCATGACCTGGGCCACCCCGTCGATCATGGAGAGGCGCTGGCCGATGAAGTTTTCCCCGTATTCCGTCACGTCCGAGAGGCGCATGGTCTTGGAGGAAAGGGACAGGTAAAATACGGGCGCGTCCGCCGGGTTCACCTTGCGGAAACTCGGCGGGTTGGTCATGTCCGAGGGCAGCCGCCGCTGCACGCGGGAAAGGGCGGACTGCACGTCCAGCGCGGCGGCGTCGATATCCCGGTTGAGGGCGAATTGCAGGGTGATGCGGGTTGTGCCCTGGCCGCTGACCGAGGTCATGGAATCCAGGCCTGCGATGGTGGAAAATTCCTTTTCAATGGGCGTCGCGACAGACGTCGCCATGGTATCCGCGTTGGCGCCGGACAGGTTGGCCGTGACCTCGATGGTGGGAAAGTCCACGGTGGGCAGGTCCGCCACCGGCAACAACCTGTAGCCGATGGCCCCGGCCATGAGGATGGCGAACATGACCAGCGTTGTAGCCACGGGCCGCCGGATGAAAAGGGAGGAAATGTTCATTTCTGGCCGGGTCCGCCCGAAGGCGTGTTCGCGCCCGAAGGCGTGTTCGCGTCGGACGGCGTGTTCGCGTCGGACGGCGCGTTCGCGGGGCTGCCGTCGGCCCGGCGCTCCACGACCGGGATCCCCGCGGCCAGGTTGAGCTGCCCGTCGAGCACCACGCGGTCCCCGGCGTTAAGCCCTTCCTCGACCATCATTTCGTCCCCGGTCACGAACCGGGCCTTGACCGGGCGGACCTGGGCCTTGCCCTCCGCATCCACGATATACACATACTGGCCGATAATGCCTTCCAGCACGGCCGAGGCGTTGATGACGAGGGCGTCGGGCATGGTGGCCAGGTCCACGGTCACCCGGGCGAACTGGCCGGGCCAGAGGGTAAGGTCCTTGTTGTCAAAGGTCGCCTCCAGCTTGATGGTGCCGGTGGTGGCGTCAACGGCGTTGTCAATGCTGGTCAGGCGGCCTGTGGAGGAAAAGCGGGTAAACCCTTCCGGCGCGGCCACAACGGCAATGGGTCCCTGCCGGAACTGGGCCATGACCTCGGGAAGGTAGCGCTCGGGCACGGCAAAACCTATTTTGGCCGGGGCCAGGGTGTTGATGACGAGAAGCGTCCTGTCGTCGTTGGCTTTGACCACGTTGCCCAAATCCAGGAACACCTCGCCGATCCTGCCGGAAACCGGCGCTTTGATGGTGGCGTATTCCAGCTGGAGCTTGGCGGAGGCCAGCGTGGCCTGGTCCTGGATGACCAGAGCGCGCTGGGAATTGGCGTTGGCAACGGCCTGGTCGTACTGTTCCCGGCTGATGGCGTCTTGGCGCACCAGGCGGGAAAACCGCGCCTGGTCTTCCTCGGCTTTTTTGAGCAGCACCTGGTTGCGCAGAAGACGCGCTTCCACTTCCCTGACGGCGGCTTCGTACGGCCTGGGGTCGATGCGGAACAACACCTGGTCCTTGATGACGTCCTGGCCGGAGGAGACGGGCACCTCGACGATCTGCCCGCCCACCTGGGGTTTTACCGCCACGCTCGCGGCGGGCTGCACGGTGCCCACGGCGTTCAGGGTGCGGGGCACGTCCCGCCGGGCCACTTTGGCGGTCACCACCGGGGCGGCCCGCTCCGGGCGCGCGGTTTCCTTGCCCCCGTCGCCGCAGGCGGAAAGAAGGACGGCCATGACCCCGGCGCAAAGCGCCGCGAGAACAGGCCTTGGAAAAATATGGAGAAGCACCATGTATGCTCTGCTTTGCTGGTGTTTTTGCTGAACCGCCATATTCTATAGCTCCTGAAAGCGAGAATCGTCAAACATCTTGGCGCGGGCGGCGGCTTATCCGGCGGGGCATTTCCGGAGCAAAATGTTCCAACTCCTTGCCGTTTTTTCGGCACGGGCGTATACTTATGGCGCGAAAACCGGGAAAGGCCGCGCGTACCCGGCGGGCCGCCGTACGGCCCGCGAAGACGGCAGTCCCGGTCCGCGGGAGGCGGCAATGGAAAAGAAAACAACGGGAGGGTTTCTCCGGACAGCGCTCCCCGTCATCATCCTTTGCGTGTCGGTATTCTTGGCAATGCTGTTTTCAAACGGCGGCGTTGCCTCGTATCTGGGACCAGGACAAGCGGAGCGGGACCGGAAGAAACAGGCGTTTATCGAGAACCGCACGCTGCTTTCGCTGCAACTGGCCAAATGCCGGCAATACAAAACCAGCGTCGATGACGCCTACATTTGCGGCGGCTCCAGTCTGATCTACAAAAACCTGGCTTCCAGCGGGGATTGCCTGCTGGCCGAAGAGGCCGCGAAAGAACTGGGCCTCACGGTCCGCGACTTCTCCATCCCCCGGACGTTGACGCCAAAAGGGGCGCTGACGCCGAAAGCGTCCACGGGTTCCTAGAAGGGGTTCCTGAACGGGTTCCGCCCTTCCCGGCCGCATTATGCGGCAAATCCCCGGCGGGAGCGGTATCGGCGCGGTAAAAAATACGGGTGTAGATACAGTCTATACTTTTTCCAAACCGGCGGGTACGCGGGCTCCGTGTCTTGCGCGGCAAAAGAAACCGGCGTGTGCCGCGGCAAGCGGCACGCGCCGGTTTCTTTCCTGCCGGATTGGGTCAGGAAGGGCGCCGGATTCAGGCCGCGCCGTCTGCGCCGCCCGCGTGATCGGCGCCGATCAGGGCGCGGGCGAACTGCTCGCCGTCAAAGGGCCGGAGATCTTCCATCTTTTCGCCGAGCCCGACATACGTGATCGGGATCGCGAACTGCATGGCGACGGCTGCCACAATGCCGCCCTTGGCCGTGCCGTCGAGTTTGGTCAGGATTATTTCGTCAATCCCGGCGGCTTCCTGGAACAGTTTGACCTGGGAAAGCGCGTTCTGGCCGGTGGTGGCGTCAATGACCAGGATGGAGCGGTGCGGCGCGCCGGGGTGTTTTTTGCCCAATACGCGGCGGATCTTGGTCAGTTCTTCCATCAGGTTGGCCTTGGTGTGGAGCCGCCCCGCCGTATCCACGAGCAGAAGGTCAACGCCTTGCTCAAGGGCTTTTTCCACGGCCTCGTAGGCCACGGCAGCCGGGTCGGCGTTAGCTCCCTTGGCGTAGAACGAGGCGCCCACGCGTTTGGACCAGACTTCAAGCTGCTCCACCGCGGCCGCGCGAAAGGTGTCCGCCGCCGCGACGAGGACCGTTTTACCCTGCATGCGGGCGCGGTAGGCCATTTTGGCGATGGTGGTGGTTTTGCCCACCCCGTTGACGCCGATGACCATGACCACTTCCGGCAGGGTTACGGCCTGGATGCGCTTGCGGGGCGTGAACACGCCCGCCAGTTCCTTGAACAGGAGGCCGCGCAGGGCGGAGGGGTCTGTGATCTTTTCGCGGTAGGCGCGTTTTTTCAGCCGGGAAACCAGCTCCTGGGATGATGCTACCCCCACGTCTGCAATGATGAGGAGTTCTTCCAGCTCTTCCCACAAGGCGCCTGAAATGGTGGCGTGGGAGGCGAAAAGCGTGTCCAGGCCGCGCCCCAGCTGTTCGCGGGTTTTGGCCAGGCTGTCGGAAAGTTTCAGGAGCAGGCGGCTCTTTTCATCTTCCTCGTCTTCCAGGTCAAGGGCGAGCGCCAGGCGGAACTGCAGTTCCGACCGGAACTCGTCCACATGGGCGTAGCCCATATCGTCGAGCCAGGCGGCAAAGGACGCGATGAACGCCTCCTTTTCACCTGCCGGAATTTCCAGAGCGTCGAACAGAAAGCCGAGCCGTTCCCACAAGAGGGGCCCGGCTTCGGAAACACCCTTAAGGACCAGGGCCAGCCAGACGGAAAGGCGCGGCTCCGCCTCGCGCAGGGCAAGGGAGAGCGATTCTTTCCACTCGCCGGTGTCCTCGGGAGCAAGAGGGGAAGCAGGGGCGGCGGCCGGCGCTGCCGTAACGTCAGGACCGGGCGCGGCATCACCGCCGCCCGGTCCCCAGAGTTTTTTGATGGATGAAAAAAATCCCATGCGACCTACTTAAGGCATTTTTCCAGGGCGGCGATGAGCCTGTCCACGTTTTCCGGGCGGGCGGTGTGGCCCATGAGGCCGATCCGCCAGATTTTACCGGCCAGGGGGCCGAGGCCCGAGCCGATCTCGATCTGAAATTCTTTCAGCAGACGGGCGCGCACGGCGGCTTCGTCAACGCCGTCGGGGATGGTGACCGCGTTCAGTTGCGGCAGCCGGTAGCCCTTTTCCACGAAGAACGCGATGCCGAGCTTTTCCAGCCCCTTGCCCAGCCGTTCGTGCATGGCCTGGTGGCGCGCGAAGGAGGCGGGCAGGCCTTCCTTCAGGACCGTGTCCAGCGCCGCGTACAGGCCGTACAGCATATTGATGGGCGCGGTGTGGTGGTAAGCGCGGCTGTGGCCTTCCCAGTAGTTGATAATCATGGAGAGATCCAGGTACCAGTTGGGCACCTTGGTCTTGCGGGCTTTGAGCTTGGCGACGGCCTTGTCCGAGAAGGACACGGGAGCGAGCCCCGGAGGGCAGGACAGGCACTTCTGGGTGCCGCTGTACAGGGCGTCGCAGCCCCAGGCGTCCATTTCCACGGGGATGCCGCCAAGGCTGGTCACGCAGTCCACCAGGTAGAGCGCGCCGGTTTCTTGCACCAGTTTGCCGATTTCCATGACCGGGTTGCACACGCCGGTGGAGGTTTCCGCATGGACGACGGCCACGAGGGCGTAGGGGCCGTTCTTGAGCTGTTCGGCGACCGCCGCGGGTTTGACCGGGGTGCCCCATTCGAATTCGATGACGTCCACATCGGCGCCGAGGCGTCCGGCCACATCCTGCATGCGTTTGCCGAACACGCCGTTGATGATGACAAGAACGCGGTCGCCCTTTTCCACCAGGTTCACGAAGCAGGTTTCCATCCCGGCGGAACCCGTGCCGGACATGGGGATGGTGCAGGCGTTTTTCGTGTTCATCATGGTCTGGAGCTGAACCTTGATGCCGTCCATGATGCTGATGAAATAGGGGTCAAGGTGCCCGATGGTGGGCTTTGCCAGCGCGGCGTAGACTTCGTCGAACACGCAGGAAGGGCCGGGGCCCATCAGCAGGGTGGGTTTAAGACCGTCAAGAAGATTCGCCATGATGTTGTCTCCTGAGAGTGGCATTAAGAGAAAATGTACCCGCCTGTTGTGCCTCAAATACGGGCCGATGGCAATACGGGGCCATGGCGGCAAGGGGTATGGAGGGCGAGGATGCCCCCTTCGCCGCTACCGCACAACCCCGCGTTTGCGCAGCCCGTCAAAATACGCAATCGTCTTCACGAGCCCTTCCCGCAGGTGCGTTTTCGGCTCCCATCCATACCGCGCTTTGGCCACGTCGATATTGGGCCGGCGCTGCTTCGGGTCGTCGGCGGGCAGCGGTTCGTGGCTGATAACGGACGCGGACCCGGTGATCTCGATAATCGTTTTTGCCAGTTCCAGCATGGTGAATTCGCCGGGGTTGCCCATGTTCATGGGGCCGGTGAAGCCGCTCTCGTCGTCCATGAACAGCACCATCAGGCGGACGAGGTCCTCCGCGTAGCAGAAGGAGCGGGTCTGGTTCCCGTCGCCGTAGATGGTGATGGGTTCCCCCCGGAGCGCCTGCATGATGAAGTTGGACACGACCCGGCCGTCGTTGGGATGCATGAACGGGCCGTAGGTGTTGAAAATGCGGCCTACCTTGATGCGCGTGGCGTTCTGCCGGTGATAGGCGAACATCAGCGCCTCGGCGCAGCGTTTGCCTTCGTCGTAGCAGGAGCGGAGCCCGATGGGGTTGACCTTGCCCCAGTAACTTTCCTCCTGGGGGTGGACTTCCGGGTCGCCGTACACTTCGGACGTGGATGCCTGGAAAATGGGAATCTTCAGCCGTTTGGCAAGACCGAGCACGTTGATGGCCCCGTGCACGCAGGTCTTGATGGTCTGCACCGGGTCGACCTGGTAATGGATCGGGGATGCCGGGCAGGCCAGGTTGAAGATGGCGTCCACCTCCACCACCAGGGGGAAGGTGACGTCGTGGCGCAGGAATTCAAAGTTGGGGTTGCCGAAAAATTCGGCAATGTTGTCGCGGCTGCCCGTGAAAAAATTATCCACGCAGAGCACTTCATCCCCGCGATCCAGGAGGACCCCGGTCAGATGCCGTCCTAAAAATCCCGCGCCGCCCGTAATCAGAACCCGTTTTTTCAGATGCATCCGGCTGGTCCCATACTTGATTGCGTGATTATTCCAGATCAACCCGCTGGAGGGGGCCGGGGAGGCTCCCCGGCAACGTTGCGGGGGCTCCTCGCGGAGCCCCCGCGCCGCTTACTTCGTCATTGCGTGCCCGGCCCGGCCCACGGCCACAAGCCCGCCGGCAACGGCGCGCGTATCCTTGCGGCCCAGGGAATCCAGCACCCGCTGGGCCTCAAAGGCGCGCAGGCCCGTGTTGCAGACCAGCACGAGCGGCGTATCCGCGGGCAGTTCGTTAAGCCTGTCCCGCAACATGTCCTGCGGCACGTTCTTCCATTCGCCGGGGTAGGCGAGCGCCAGGGTTTCCGCGCTGACGGGGTCGCGCACGTCCAGGAAGCAGGCGTCGCCGCTCGCCCGCTTATCCCACAGAAGCGCGAACTCGTCCACATCCATGGTCCGGCTGCGGCCTTCCAGGGCGTTTTCCGCCACGTTCCCCACCACGTTGAGAACGTCCATGGCAGAGGCGAAGGGCGGGGAATAAACCACTTCCAGGTTGCTGATGTCCGCCACCGTGCCCTTGGCGCCGAGATACGGCACCACGGCGTTGATGCGGCCCACCAGCGCGTCGCCCGATTCCGCCATGCCCTGGATGCCCAGAACGCGGCGCGTCGGCCGGTCCACAATCAGTTCAAGCGCCATCATGGCGTGATCCGGGTAGAAATGCGCCCGGTCCACCTGCTCCACGTGCACGGACATGGCGTCGAACCCGGCCTTCTTGGCCTGGGCCAGCGTGAGCCCCGCGCCCGAGACGGACTGGGAAAAGAGCTTCACCCCCCAGGCCCCGACCGCGCCGGGGAAAGTGGCGTCGCCGCCCGCGAGGTTGGTGCCGATAACCCGGCCCTGCCGGTTGGCCTGGGACCCCAGCGCAAACCAGCCGGGCTCGCCGGTCACCAGGTTGGCGACGGCCGCGCAGTCCCCGCCGCTGTAGATGGAGGGGTCCGAGGTGCGCATGTGCTCGTCCACGAGGATCAGGCCGTTTTCCGTCATTTCCAGCCCGGCTTCTTTGGCCAGCGCGGTTTCCGGGGAAACGCCCACGGACATGATGACCAGATCGGCCTCAATCGTACGCTTATCGGTAACGACGCGCTTCACCTGGCCGTTTTCGCCTTCCAGCCGCAGGACTTTTTCCGAGCAGAAAACGTCGACGCCGCTTTTCTTGAGGTCCTGCGTGGCCATGGTGGCGAGCAGGGGGGAGACGTTGGACGGCAGGATATGCTCCGCGAATTCCACCACGGAGACCGGCAGGCCCCAGAGGTCCGCGAGGGCCACGGCCATTTCCAGCCCGATGAACCCGCCGCCGACCACGACGGCCGCGTTGACCTTGCCCTGGGCCACGGCGGTTTTGATGCGTTCGGCGTCGTCCAGGGTGGCGGCGGCTGTCACGCCGAGGAGGTCGATGCCGGGGATGGGGGGCATTTTCGCGCGGCTGCCTGTTGCCAGAACCAGCCTGTCATAAGCTATTTCGCGGACTTCAATGGTGTCCAGGTCCTGCATGCGCACGCGTTTCCTGTCCCGGTCGATGCCGATGACCTTGCTGCGCGTGAGCACGTTCACCCCCTTGTAGCGGAAGAAGAAATCTTTATCGCGCACCACGCCGTAGGGTGTGGACCGCAGGTCTTCCACCCGGCTGACCTCGCCGGAGACGAAAAAGGGGATGCCGCAACCGCCATAGGAAATTCTGTCCGTCTGGTCGATGAGGGTCACCGTGCCTTCGGGCATCAGGCGCATAAACCGGCAGGCCGCTTTGGGCCCAAGGGCCACGCCGCCGACAACAACAACATGCAATGACATAGAAGCCTCCCAAGATGTGCTGGGGGGAAGGGAAAGGGACCTTTTGAGGAAAGGTTCCTTTCCCTTCCCCCAGACCCCATCCCTTTCCTCCAAACCTTTTCGACGGGAAAAGGGAAGGAAATGAATGTGTACGTCCCCAGCATACCAAAGCGAGGGCCGGGGGTCACCCCCCGGGCGGGTGGGAATAGGAAGAAAATCAGTTATGCAACCCCGAAAAATTTACGGGTGTTGTTCCCGCACCGGGTCCAAAGCTCTTTGGGGTCCTCGCCCAACGCCTCGGCCATGGCGCTGACGGTGAACACGGTGTAGGCGGGCTCGTTCCGCTTGCCCCGGTAGGGCATGGGCGCAAGGTAGGGGCAATCGGTCTCGGCCAGGAGCCTGTCCTTGGGGATGACCGCGAGAGCTTCGCGCAAGGCGGTGTTGGCCGGGAAGGTAACCGGGCCGGGGATGGAAATGTGCCAGCCCGCGTCGACAAGATACTGGGCCTGATCCCGCGTGCCGCCGAAACAGTGCCAGAGCAGAGGATACCCGTGGAACCCCTCGTCGCGCAGGATTTTCAGGGTGGCGTCGTACGCGTCGCGGGAATGGATGACCACGGGCTTTTTCAGGTCGCGCGCCAGATGCAGCTGGTCGATGAAGGCCGGGATCTGCACTTCGGGCGGGCAGTCTTTCCAGTAGAAATCCAGACCGATCTCCCCGACGGCCCGCAACCGGGAATCCATCGCAAAGGCGCGGATCATCGCTTCCTTCTCGGCGGGGGTGTACTCCATGGCGTCCGTGGGATGGATGCCCAGCAGAAAGAACACGCCGGGATGGTTTGCGAACCGCGCTTTGCCCGTTTCCCAGGCCGTTGTGCCGAGAAACACGTTGCCGATGCTCGCTACCCCGGCGGCCGCGGCGCGTTCCAGGACGGCGGTAACCTCGTTGTCTTCGAAATGACGCATATCCAGATGCGCGTGGGAATCCGCCCCGGTCAGGGGCATGTGCAGCGACTCCGGGGCAACGGCCGGGGCGCCGTGCTTGTGCTTGCTCATGAGCGTTGTTTCTCCAGCGCGTCCCAGACGGCGCGGACTTCCTCGCGCTGTGCGCCGGCGGAATACCCGGCGGCGGTTTTAAGCGCCTGCCCGCGGATGGCGGCGTATTCCGGCGCGTTCTCGCGGACCAGGCGCACGGCGTGGGCCAGGAGGAAGGACGCTTCCACCACGTCGCCGTCGGCGGCGAACAGGCCGTTGCCGGTCCACGGCACCGGGCGCGGTTCGATGCGCGGGGTGTACCGGCCGGGCTCGGCCTGGCGCATGTAATCCCACCCGCCGAACCCGGAAAACCCGACCACCAGACAGCCGGAAGCCATGGCTTCCAGCGGCGGGAGCGGGCAGCCCTCGGGAAAGCCGGTTGCGAGGAAAATATGGCAGGAAGCCAAGGTTTGCGCCACCTCGCCGGGCGTCATGTTGCGGATTTCCACCCACTCCAGGCGAGGCTTGCCGCCCTTGTCCATGGCTCCCGCGATCTGCATGATCTGCTCGGCGAGAGCCTTGTTCTTGCGGGGCATCCAGGCGATACGCACGGTTTTGGCCGTATCGCGCGGTTCCGGGCGGAAACGGGAGCCGTCGATGGCCGGGCGCACGACGCCCGCCAGCGGGAGTTTGGCCATATCCTCCACGAACCGGGCCACGGGATGCGAGACCGCGAGGAACGTCGCGGGCAGCTTGTCCCAGGACGCGCCCTCGGGCAGGGCGGAAAACACGTAGGCCCAGTTCTGCGCGTACACAAGCGTCCGGGCCTTGGCCGCCAGGGCCGGGGCCATCATGTTGGGCCAGCCCTCGGCGATAAAAAGGATGTCCGTTTCCCGCAGGAACGGGGCGCCCTTCCGCCCGGAAGCCGCGTCCCATACGGCATCCCAGGGCAGCACGGCGAAACCGTCGTCCGCCTGCTCCTTGAGGCCGGGCGCGTCGGCATCGCCCGTCAGCACGACCTCCCGGCCCAGCTCGCGCAGCCGTGCCGCGATCTGGTAAAAAACCGCGATGCCGCCCGTCATCCGGGGCATGGGAGGAATGGCGACGACCGTGCGCATGCTACACCTTCTGCCTGTAAGCCAGGGACTGGCGCAACGTTTCCCGGTCCATGAAGCGGACCTCGGCCCCGAGGGGAATGCCCTGGGCCAGGCGGGTTACGGTGATGTGGGGGAACTTCGCGTTGATCCGGTTGCGGATGAAGGAAGCGGTGGTTTCCGCCTCCAGCCGCGTGCCGAGCGCCAGGATGAGTTCCGTGACAACCCCTTGGGCCAGGCGGTCTTCCAGCCGGTCCATTTCCAGGGTGTCCGGGGTGATGTTGTCCAGCGGGGCCAGCAGGCCGCCGAGGATGAGGTACAACCCTTTGTAAAACGCGCCGTCCTCAAGGGTCAGCATGCTGTCCCAGTCCGAGACCAGGCAGAGCGTTTCCGGCGCGCGGCCGGGGTCGGAACAGATGGGGCAGGGGTCGGAATCCGTGAGCGCGCCGCAGAGGGAGCACAGGTGGAGGTTGTCCCGCAGGTCGTGGATGGCGCGGCCAAGGCTTCTGGTCTGCGCTTCCGGCCATTTCAGGAAGGTCATGGCGATACGCAGGGCGGACTTCGGCCCCAGGCCGGGAAGCCCTGCGATCTGGCCCACCACGTCGGCCAGGGGTTGGGGAAGGCGGCTGCTCATGGTTTTTCTCGGGGTGATTTCTCGGAGCGCTTTTCAGGAAATGCCGGGGATGCTGATGCCGCCGGTCAGGGCGCGCATTTCGTTGCCCATCAGGTCGCGCGACTGGCGCAAGGCGTCGTTCACCGCCGTCAGGACCAGGTCTTCCAGCATGGAGCTGTCGGAATCGTCCAGCAGGGTTTTGTCGATGCGGACGGAGAGCAGTTCCTGTTTGCCGTTGCAGGTCACCGTGACCATGCCGCCGCCGCTGGAGCCGGTCAGCACTTTCGCGCCCAGCTCGTCCTGGAGTTTGGCCATTTTTTCCTGCATCTGCTGGACCTGTTTCATAATATCCATTCCGAACATGGTACAATCCTTTATTTTTGCCTCCGGCGGGCAGGGGCGCGGCCCCTGCACCCCGGCAAGGGGGTGACCCCCTTGCAACCCCGACAGGGACGCATGGAGGGTGCGGTTACGTGGTTTGTTCCGTTACGCGCGATGCTCCCGGTGTGGGCACGTATTCAACGCGGGAGCCATGCGCGTAGCACAAGTTTTCTCACTACACAAACGTCCGGGCGTCCCTAATGGGTGCAGGGGTCACCCCTGCTGGCCGTAGTCGATGAGGCGGGCGCCCATTTCCTTTTCCAGCAGGTTCACGGCCGGATGCCGGCGCACGGCTTCTTTTATTTCGGCGGCTGTTTTCACGCGCGGCGGGGGCAGAAGCGTAATGGCCGTGCCCTCGCCGAAATACCCGGCGACCAGGGCGGCCAGCAACTCCGCCGTTTCCGGGGACCGCAACCGCTCGGCGCAGAATTCGCTGCCGGGCGTGAGCGCCAGAACGTTGTCCGCATATTCCCCGCTGACGGTGCGGAGCATGCCCGCAAAGGCGGGGGAAATATCCTGGCGCTGCTTGCAGAACCGGAAAAACGCCGACCAGGAACGGTCCTCAGGCCTCACGGCGACCGGGCCCGGCGCACCGGCTGATGGTTTGGCCGCTGATCCGCCCTGTTGTATGCCCGATTGTACGACCGGCGCGGGCCGGGGCGCGGCTTGTGCCACCGGCGATGCCGTGATTTCTTCGGGCCCGGCGAATTCGGCGAAGTCCGGCTCGGCACCATCCTGGTCGGGCGGCAGATCTTCCGCCATGCCCGCGAGGTAGGCCTCGTCCTCGAAATTAGGCTCCGCCTGGAAATTCGGCTCCGCCTGGAAACCCGGCCCCGCGTCAAAAGGGCCGGAGGCTTCCTCCCGGGCAGCCTGGGCCTTAGAGGCCTCCATCCGTTGGGGTGCGTCCGTTTGGGCTTGAGCCGCGCCTATTCCAGAGGGCGGGGGCGGCGTGCCCCGGCCCGTGCCCTGGCCCGCGCCTTGTCCCGCGCCTTGTCCCGTGGACGGGCCGGAAGCCGCGCCCGGACCCGCGCCCGAATCGGGCAGCTGGCCGGAGCGGCCCATGCGGGCGACGCCTTCCAGCGGCAGAAGCCGGGGCAGCATGGCGATGTTACAGAGCAAGAGCTCAAGGGCGAGGGCCGGTTCCAGGCTGGTGAGCACCCGGCGCTGACCGTCGATGGTCATCTGCCAGGCGGCGTGGATATGGGCGAGGTCAAAGGACGCGGCCTCTTCCTTCCAGCGGTCCGCTTCCTTGGCCGGGATGTCCAGGATGGCGGCGGCGGCATCGCCCGACTGGCGCAGGATAAACATGTTCCGCCAGCATAAGGCCATCTCCCGCAGGAAAAACCCGAGGTCCAGGCCGGAATCGAGCATCTCCCCCACCATGGCGGTAAGCTCGGCGCTGTTGCCGCCGCGCAGGGTGCGGAACAGGGTGAAGAACAGTTCCTGCCCGGCAAGGCCGAGCACCATGCGGGTATCCTTTTCGGTCAGGGTCTCCCCGCCCAGCGCCAGGACCTGGCCCAGTAAAGACATGGCGTCGCGCACGCTGCCGGCGGCCCTGCGGGCGAGCAGCCGGACGGCGCCTTCCTCAAAAGGAACGCCTTCTTTTGTGAGAACCGAGGAAAGATGCTCTTCCAGCCCGTTTTCCGGCAGGCGCTTGAACACGTAGTGCTGGCAGCGGCTGATGATGGTTGCCGGGAACTTGTGCGGCTCCGTGGTGGCCAGGATGAAGGTGACGTTGGCCGGGGGCTCTTCCAGGGTTTTCAGGAGCGCGTTGAACGCGTCGCGGGAGAGCATGTGCGCTTCGTCGATGATGAAAATCTTGTAACGGCCCTGCATGGGCGCGTACCCCACGACTTCCTTGAGCTTGCGCACGTCGTCGATGCCCCGGTTGGAGGCGCCGTCGATTTCCACCACGTCCACGGCGGTGCCCAGGGTGATCTGGCGGCAGTTTTCGCATTCGTTGCACGGTTCCGCCGCCGGGGCGTGCGCGCAGTTGAGCGCTTTGGCGAAGACGCGGGCCACGGTAGTCTTGCCCACCCCGCGCGTGCCGCTGAAAAGATAGGCCGGAGCCACGCTGTTTTCCGCGGCGGCGCGGGACAAAATGGCCCGTACCGTTTCCTGTCCGGCAAGTTCGGAAAATTTCTGCGGCCGGTACCGGGCCGTTAAATTGGCATGGTTCATGAGGGGGTTTTCTCCTGGCAAAGGTATACGCTACGAGATGCGGCGCGGGAGGTCAAGGCATTCGGAAAGGCGCGGCAGCGGCCCGGTTTGCCGTCAGACAAGGAAACGTGCGATTTTCCGGAGGGGAGTGGACTCTTTGGTCCATGACCCGGAGGAAAATCGTGCGTTGACGCAGTATCACGGCAAACCGGGCCGCTGCCGAAAAGGCCCATTTGCCAAGAGTATGAACCTTGGCGTATAGTGCCGCTGTTCCATCTCCCAAAGGGGTTTTCGGCAATCACATGAAGCACGTTCGCATTTTTCTGGCAGCGGCGTTTTTCCTTGCGGCAGCTTGCAGCATGGCGGCGCGGCCCGTTTGCGCCGCTTCCCCGGCCATTGACGCGCGCGCGGCGAAAGCCGTGGCCGTTGAAGCGGACAGGCCGGACCTGGAGTTTTCCTTCCACCGCCTGGGGCCCGGCGGCGGCGCGACGCTGCTGGTTGTCGGCGGCATCCAGGGGGATGAGCCGGGCGGATTTTCCGCCGCGTCTCTGCTGGTGACGAACTATACCATCACCTCCGGCCAGGTCTGGGTGGTGCCCAACCTCAATTTCCCCAGCATCGTCAACCGCAGCCGGGGCGCGTTCGGGGACATGAACCGCAAGTTCGCCCACGTGAGCCCCGAGGACCCGGATTACCCCGCGGTCATGACGATCCAGGAAATCATCCGCGCGCCCGAAGTGGACCTTATCCTGAACCTGCACGACGGTTCCGGGTTTTACAGGCCCCAGTACGAAAGCCCCATGCACAACCCCAAGCGCTGGGGCCAGTGCGTGATTATCGACCAGGACTGCCTTGACGCGGCCCACCGTTTCTCCAGGCTTTCCGACATGGCCCTGACCGCCGTGAAAGATGCCAACAAGGGCCTGTTGAAGGACGAGCACCAGTACCACCTGCGCAACACGGAAACGCGCAAGGGCGACAAGGAGATGGAAAAGACCCTCAGCTATTACGCCGTGCGCCACAACAAACCCGCCTTCGGCCTTGAGGCGAGCAAGAATTTCACCACGGAATTCCGCGCCTACTACCATCTCCAGGTGCTGGAATCCTTCATGCGCCAGATGGGCATCACCTTCGAGCGTAAATTCTCCCTCTCGCCCGACGGCGTCAAGGACGCCATCAACAGCGACGTGGGCATCGCCCTGTACGACAACCGCCTGGTCCTGGCGCTGGACAACGTCCGCCCCAGCCTGACGTTCGTTCCCATGAAAAAGGGCGCTCCCGTGGAACTCAAGGGAACAAAACCCCTTTTGGCTATGCTGCAGGAGAAAAAGAACGCCTCCTGGCGGGTGGCCTACGGCAACCGCACCCTGACCCGGCTTTCTCCCCAGTACATGGATTTTGACGAAAGCCTGTCTTCCGTGGACACCGTGCAGGACGGCAAAACAGCCTCCGTTCCTCTGGGGCAGCTCGTGACCGTGACGGACTCCTTTCTCGTCAAAAGCGTGAAGGGGTTCCGCGTCAATGCCATCGGCGCGATGAAGGATAAGGCGGACGGGAGCGAATGCAACGTCACTTTGCGCAAAAAGGATTTCCTTCCCCGGTATTCCGTGGACAAGGATGCCACTACCTACCGGGTGGAAATCTACAAGGGCAAGGCCTTTGCCGGGATGATCCTGGTACGGTTCGGCAAAACCGCGCCCGCATCCCGCGATACCATGACCGCGACCAAGGGGCCGGAATCGGACTTCGGCTTCTAGCCAGCCGTCACAACAACCTCAACGCCCGGCGCGAAAGCGCCGGGCGTTATTATTTTCGCGTTCCGCCGCCGCCGCGTTCCGCTTTCTGCCGAAACGGCGGCGCAAGAGGCTTGGCCCGGTACCTTATAACAGACTTCTTCTGACAATCTTTATAGCTTTTCACATTGCCATATTTTAGCGCAGGGTATTCTGCGGCAACACCCCAAAAGGAGCTTGTCATGGCTGTGAGAAAAGACCAGTCCGCCAAAAAGCAAAAAGTCGTGGACGTATTGAACAGGGCCCGGAGCATGGAACTTTTTGCCATTGCTCAGTATATGCAACAGCATTACAGGCTGGATGACGACGATTACGCCGTCCTGGCCGCGAACATGCGGAAGATCGCGATTGACGAAATGAAGCACGCCGAGGAATTCGCCGAGCGCATCAAGGATCTTGGCGCCATCCCGACCCAGGACCACTCCGCCAAAGCCATCCTGGACCAGGATGTGTACAAGATTTACCCCTACGACAGCGACGTGGAACTCGACACGCTGGACAAATACAACGATTTCGCGGCGGTCTGCCGGGAAAACGGCGATATCGTCAGCATGCGGCTCTTCGAGCGCATCATTGAGGACGAGCAGCGCCATCAGACCTATTTCGACGACACCGCCACCCATATCAAGACCATGGACAAGAGCTTCCTGGCGAAAGTCGCCGGGACGGACGTGGGCGGGGAAAACGACTGAGCCCCAACGACAGGGAACAAAAAAGCCGCTGCAAGAGCGGCTTTTTTGTTTTATTGCACGGCGTCGTCCGTGGGCTACAGAATTCCCCGGGGCATGCCGAGCGGCGGCAGTTCCTCAAACAGGGCGGCTCCCGCTCCCAGCAGCATCGCTTCCTTGAAGGCCGGGGCGAACAGCTGGAGGCCGACCGGCAGGTCGGAATCCTCGCCGAGCCCGGCGGGCACGGTCATGCCCGGCAGGCCGGCCAGGTTGAGCGACAGGGTCAGCGCGTCCCGGCGGTAGGCGGCCACGGGGTCGTCCTTGTTCTCCCCCATGGCCCAGGCCGTGGTGGGCGCGGCGGGCGCGGCCAGAAGATCGCATTGCGCGAAAGCCTTCTGGTAGTCTTGCAGGATCAGACGCCGCACTTGCGCGGCTTTCTTGTAATATGCGTCGTAATACCCGGCGGAGAGCACAAAGGTGCCAAGCAGGATGCGCCGCTGCACTTCCTCGCCGAAGCCCTTGGAACGCGAGCCGACGTACATGTCGAGCAGTTCGGTGGCTTCCTTGTCGCGCAGGCCGTAGCGCACGCCGTCAAACCGGGCCAGGTTGGTGCTGGCCTCGGCCGGGCTCAGGATGTAGTAGGCCGCGACCCCGTAGCGGGTATTGGGGAGGGAGACCTCCACCAGGGTCGCGCCGAGTTTTTCGGCCTGGGCAAGGGCCGCGCGGCAGGCACCGTCCACTTCCGGCGCGTTGCCGTCCCAGAACTCGGCGGGCACGCCGATCCGCAGGCCCTTGAGGTTGTCTTTGCACCGCACGGCGGCGAGATAATCCTCCACCGGCAATTGCGCGCTGGTGGCCTCGCGCGGGTCATGCCCGGCGATGACCTGGAGAAGCAGGGCCGCGTCCGCGACGTTCCTTGCCAGCGCGCCCACCTGGTCCAGTGACGAGCCGTAGCCGACCACGCCGTACCGCGAAATTCTGCCGTAGGTGGGCTTAACCCCCACGCAGCCGCAGAGGCCCGCGGGCTGGCGGATGGAGCCGCCCGTGTCGGAGGCGAGCGCGCCGTATACCTGGTGCGCCGCGACGGAAGCGGCGGAGCCGCCGCTGGAGCCGCCGGGTATGCGGGTCACGTCCCAGGGGTTGACCGTGACCTTGAAGGCGGAGGTTTCCGTGGTGGACCCCATGGCGAATTCGTCCAGGTTGGTCTTGGCAATGATGACCGCCCCCGCCTCTTTCAGTTTTGCAACGACGAAGGCGTCGTAAAAGGGCACGAAGTTTTCCAGGATGCGGGACCCCGCCGCCGTGACAAAACCCTTGAGGCAGATATTGTCCTTCAGGGCCACGGGCACACCCCAGAGCGGCTTTGCGGGGTCCGGACCGGCGGCGTCCAGGGCTTTTGTCTGCTCCAGGACGGACTCTTCCGTGATCCAGGGCAGGATGGCGCCGAGAACGCCGTCGGTTGCGCGGATGCGGTCAAAGCAGGCGGTTGCTGCCTCGGTCGCCGTGACCTCGCCCTTTGCCAGGGCGCCACGGACGGCGTGCAGGGACAACGTATATAAAGAAGACATACTTCAGTCCTTTATTTACACAATTCTGGGCACGACAAAAAACTGCCCGTCCTGTTCCGGCGCGTTCCGCAGCAGTTCTTCACGGGTATTGGTCTTTATGGCCACGTCTTCCCTCGGCGGCGCCGGTTCCGCGCTGAGGGGCCAGTACAGCGGCTCCACATCGGCGGTATCCACCTCGCTCAAGGTGTCCATCAGCGCCACGATGTCGTCGAACTGTTTCGCGAACAGGGTGAGTTTTTTCTCGGCTTCCGCCGGGGTCAACCCTTCGGTCAAATCCAGACGGGCCAGTTTGGCGACGCGCACCACTTTTTCCTGACTTTGCATATGTATCCCCTGCTTACCGGTTCCAGACCTTGTTGAACCGGGTTTCTATTTCGTTCATGTCCGCCGGGGCAAACCCGTCCGTCACCGGGGTGAACAGGAACAGGCTCTGGTTCGCCCGGCCCTGGCCGGACCAGCGCAGGGGGGCCATGCTCCACGCCATGTCCGTGTTGCGGGAAAGGGCGGCGTTCACGGTGGCCGGGGACCACCCGACCGGGATATCCAACGTGGAGGCGAAGCGGACGAAATCGTACCCAAGCCCGGCCCAGAAATCCGGCTCGCTCCGGCCGTCCCTGGCGTATGCCGCCTGGAGCCGCGCGGCAGCCGGGGAAAGCGTCGCCGTTTTGTCCCAGGCGCCGGGAAAAACCGCGAGGTTGTAGTAATGCGCGGTCACGTGGTCCGTTGCCGCAAGGCCCTGTTCCCAGAGGGAGGTGCCCAGCAGCATCTGCCGTGACTCCAGAAAGTAGAAGAGGTTCGGGACGATGAGTTCCATGTTCCGCCAGGAATCCGGCAGGAAGATGGCCCGGTGCGACACGCCGGGCGCCCGGGTGGCGTGTTTGCTCGAACCCAGGAAGGACGCGATGAACTTGTTCCAGCTTTCCTGCCCGTTCTTGGGATATTCCGACCGTTTGACCACATGGCCGCCCATGGCCTGGACGTGGGCCGTGAACCGGTCCGCCATCCTCGCGGCGTAGGCGTCGTTATCCGGCATCAGGATGGCGAATTCGGTCACGCCGACCCTGGACGTCGCGGCGAAGAGCGCCGTGAACTGGTCTTCCGGGCTGGGGAAGAACCGCCAGGCGATTCTGCCTTCTTCCCCGGCATCGCCGAGGCTGGGCAAAAAGGTCAGGAACGCGCGGGTGGCGGTCAAGCCGCGCGCGTGGGCCGCCGTAAAGGCGTCCATGCGGAGCGGCCCGCCCACCACCGTGGCTTCGGGCGGGAACGCGGCGAGCTTGTCCAGCCAGGAGGCGTCCTGGGTATCCAGCGTGACCACGTTCACCGTGTGTCCGGCGGCCGCGAATTCCCGTTTCGCCTCTTCCGCGCCCTGGACGATCTTTTTGCCGATCCCGCCGGGGGACCCGCTGAGGGGCAGGGCCAGGACCAGGGTCCGGCCCGAAAGGGGCACGGTTATGGCCGGGGCCGTGACCGCGGCATCCCACGAGCGCAGGATGGCGGGGTCGGCCAGCGTCGTGTTCTGGGCGAGAGCCTGGGCCTGGGCCTGGGCTTCCTCCCGGGTGGTCGCGTGCAGCGCTTTGCGGCGGAGGGTTTCCAGACGGACGACGGCATACGGATAGGCGTTACTGTTCTCCTCGGTCACCAGGCCGTCGAGCGTGGCGAGGGCGTTGTCATTCGCGTTTTGCAGGAAGGAGAAAAGCGCGTGTTCCATGTGGGCGCGCTGGTTCCTGTCCCTGGTCTGGCTGTAGAAAGCCTGGATGTTGGCGAGCGCCTGGGGCGCTTCAGCTGCCCGTTCCCATTGCCTGGAGGCGAGGAACAGGGCGGAACCGGCCCGCAGGGGGAAGGGGCGGCTCGTGTCGGCCATGAACCCCTGCGCCCGGGTTATGGCGTCACGCTGCGGCAGCTGCCCGAGAGCGATCAGGAAGGTATCCCGCCATTCCGGGGACGCGTCGGCGGCAGGGTCGGACTCAAGCCAGCGCTCAAGGCCGTTGATGGCCATGTACGGGTGGCCGTTGGCCGCCGCCGCGAGCGCCAGAACCCTGGCCACGCGGGCCATTTCGGCGGGGGGCATGCCTTCCTTCCGGAACAGGTTCACGGCGAGCTGTTCGGCCCTGGCCGTCTGCCCGGCATTGAGGGCGGCTTCCGCATCGGCCGTGCCGAAGCCGGAAGGAGGCGCCGTGTCCGTCCGCGCGGGCGGCACGGTCTGGCCCGGTCCTTTTATGACGGTTTTTCCAGGACAGCCGCTCAGCGCGAGGCAGCATAAAAGAACAAGACAGCCGGAAAAAACGCGGCTCCGTATGGTGGTGCGCAGTGGTATCATACATTCCCCGGATAGACGGTCTCTGGCTTTTTCACGATCCTGTCAGGCTACCGCTCTTTGGTGCGATTGTCCATGCTGTTTCCCCACGGCCAAGTCGTGCAAACGGCACGGTGCGCGGCATGGCGCGCACAGCGGAACACGGTCCGCGGAAGTTTCGCGCGCGCCGCGCTACAGAGGGAACACGGTGTGCCCCGCGAAGCGGAGCGCCTCCGCCGCCTCGGCAACGGCATCGCCCCTGACCAGCAAATAGCCGGAACTGAACGTACTCACATACTGCACGCTGATGTGCTCCGCCGCCAGAACGGCGGAAAGGGCGGCGGCCACGCCGCTGACCGAAAGATCCAACGCGTCCCGCACGGCAAAGGCCCGCCAGCCTTTTTCCATGCGCACCCCGTCCGCTTTGCACACGGCGTTGACCACACCATCCGATTGGCCGGACTCGGGGAAAACGAGCGTTGTTTCATTGTCCGCCGCGGCGCAGAGGGTGAAATTACCCGGCGGCAGCAGCGGCGGCGTGACGCCGGGGGCAAACCGGCACAAGAAAAAACTGTCCGGCAAAAGCTCTATGGAAAAGGCAAAGGCCTTGCCCTTGGATTGGGCGCGTTCCATACGGCGCATGTACGAGCGGCGCACGGCGTCGGCCATGCGGCGTCTGTCTTCGTCGGTTTCCGGGATCAGGGGCGGCACGTTGGTGGGCCTGCCGTTTGCATCAAGGGCGACAAAGGTGAGGTAGGCCGTGCCCACGTGCGTGACGTCGAGGGTGCGGGCGTTTTCCAGCTCAATGCGCGCGCCCACTTCCATGGAATGCCTGTGCGCCATGTTCACGGACGTTTTAAACAGCAGGTTGGCGCCGAGGGTAACGGGCCGGGCGAAGTCCATGCGGTCAACGGAAACCGTGACCACCCGCATGCCGGAAAAGCGCGCCGCCGTCATGCCGCAATAGGTATCGAGATGGTATAAGATATACCCGCCGTGCATGTTGCCGCCGTTGTTGGCGTGCTCGGGCTGCGGCCGCATCCGCGATTCCAGGCGGCCGAGAGATGCCGGTCTTCCTTCCATCGTGTAATCCTTTAGTGTCCTGTGCCTGGGGTGGCGCTAAACCGTGAAATGCACCGTGCCTTTGCCCAGAAGATCGTGCAGGTGGATGACCCCCAAAAGCGTTCCGTCGTCCCTGGTCACGGGCAGGACCGTGATGGCGGCCTGTTCCATAAGGTTGAGGAGCTCGGCCACGGAGTTGTCCGCGCTGCCGCTGCGCGGGTTTTTCGTCATCAGGCTCGCCACGGGCGCGGCGAAATCCGGTTCTTTTTTACTGATATGCCGGCGGATATCCCCGTCGGTCAAAATCCCGCGGAGCTTGCCGTCCGCGTCCGTCACAAGTACCGCGCCAAGCCCGCCGGCGTTCTGGACCGACAAGCTGGCCGCCAGCGTCGCAGTTTCCAGCACGACGGGCAGGTTTTGCGTGTGCATGACTTCGGAAATTTTGAGGCGGAGGCGCTGGCCCAGGCTCCCGCCCGGATGGAACCGCTTGAAGTCGTCCGCGGTAAAGGCCTTTGCCCGCATAAGGCAGACGGCCAGGGCGTCCCCCATGACCAGGGTGGCCGTGGTGCTGGAGGTCGGGGCGAGGTCCATGGGGCACGCTTCGCGCGGGATGCCGATATCCAGAACGATGTCCGAAAGCTTGGCCATGGGGGAGGTCACGTCGCCCATCATCCCGATGATTTTGGCGCCCAGGGCGCGCAGCGCCGGGAGCAGGGACACCACTTCCGCGGTTTTGCCCGAATAGGAAATGGCCACGATGACGTCGCTGTCCCGGATGGCGCCCAGGTCTCCGTGCGCCCCTTCAACGGGGTGCAGGAAAAAGGAGGGCGTGCCGGTGGAGGAAAGCGTGGCCGCGATTTTGCGGCCCACCAGCCCGGATTTGCCCAGGCCCGTCACCACCACGCGGCCCTTGCAGGACGCCATGGCATCCACGGCGCGGGCGAAGGATTCGCCGAGGCGCGCGCGCACGGCCTCCAGCCCTTCAATCTCCACTGTAAAAACGTCATGCGCCATGCGCGTCCAGTCGTTTGCTGCCATAGGAAAAGCCTCCGGTGTTTCAGCTTGCCGTTGCCGGGTGTTCCCTGCGGCGGACGAGGAGGAACACGATCAGCGCGCCCGCGAGCTTGCTTAAGGTCATGATGCAGATGGAGCCCAGGCCCGCCATGTTGATAAGAAGCAAAAAGACCGCGCTGTCTACCGGAGTGCTGACCAGGCTGGAAAGGAAAATGCGTTGGGAAAAGGGGCGGCCGGTATAGGTATACATGGTCCAGTCGAGCACTTCGCCCACCAGGAAGGCGGCCATGCTGGCAAAGGCTATTTCCGGGCCGGCCATGAAATAGCTGATGCCCGCGCCCGCGAGCATGGCGAACAGGACCTTGTGGCCGACGGCGCGCTGGGCGTAATCGCGGATGACGAAGACGAAGCCCACCACAAGGGAGGTCGGCGGCCAGACTTCCCCGCCGGGCAGCATGACGGGCGGGATAACGGTAAACAGCCAGTTAACCAGTACCACGCTGAAAACATAGAGCAAAGCGTAAAACACAAAAACCGCCTTCACATGAAAGAGAGTATTCCGGGCGGGCGATCGCGCGGCCCGGCCGGGTTCTTTCTTTACCTTGGCGTGAAGTAAAGGTAAAGGCATGATTGATTATCGAATACGAGCCAGGAGAAAACAATGGCAGCTACCCCGAAAAAAAAGCAAAAGCCGGTTTCCCCGGCAAAAACGGCCGCCCGGAGCGGGGCGGGCAAAGAGACGGCCGGGTTGACCAAGCTCGGCGCCCCGACCTCCTACCGCTTCGACAATCCCGGCCCGGACCTGCTGGAAGCCTTCCCGAACCGGTACCCGGACAGGGATTACGTCATCACCTTTGAACACCCGGAGTTCACCAGCCTCTGCCCCATGACGGGCCAGCCGGACTTCGCCACCATCACCGTGCAATACGCGCCGGGCACAAAATGCGTGGAATCCAAATCGTTCAAACTGTACATGTGCGCGTTCCGCAACCACGGCTCGTTCATGGAAAGCGTGACCAACAAAATCGCGGATGACCTCATCGCGGTGCTCTCTCCCCGGCGCATGACCGTGATCGGGCAGTTCAACGTGCGTGGCGGCACGGACATCACCGTGCGCGTGGAGCACATGGACCCGGCGTTGGACAAGGCCGCGGTGCAGGCCCTGCGCGAACTCTGGTAACTTTTTTCCCGCCAGAGGCAAAAGACGCCGCCGGAAAATACGGCGGCGTCCCAGACCTCTGACAAACCCCCGTTTTTTTGAGCGGGGGTTTGTTTTATTGCAGCGTTTAGTTATGCGGGCACTGCGGATTTTGGAGCGGAGCAAATTCTCCAAAGATGGGAAAACAAGCGGGAAAGTGTCGTTTGGGAGCGGGAAAAGCCTGGGCCGCAAGGGCCGTTTGACCGCTCCCAGATGCGCAGGGCTATTTTCTTCATGTTCTGGCAGGCGGCGGACAAGAGGCATTGCATCTGGACCTTCGCAAGGCCTCGGAAGCGGGCGTAGCGATGCCCATGTAATTCCTTGCCGTCGGCAAAGCTCCGCTCCACTGTCTCCTTACGGCGTTTGTAGATGGCTTTGCCTTTGTCCTCGTAGCGATATTCGTTGATTATATCTTTATATTCCTGCCAGATATGGCGCGTTACTGCTTTGGTATGGTTGCGACTGGCGGTGCATTGCCCGAGAAGGGAGCAGTTGCGGCAAACGGACGGGTCCGAGACATATTCACGGTAACCGTCCCGGGTCGTTGTCCTATAGCGCAGGACTCGGTTTTGCGGGCAGAGCTGGCAGTCACAAGTCTCATCATAGACAAAATCCCTTTTGCGCAGGTAACCCGCGCGGTGTGTGGGGCGGCTGTACCCGATGACTCCATAAATATCTCTTTCCACAAGGCCTTTGCAGATATGGGGAGTGAAGTAGGCTGCATCAAGGCCTGCGGACTCGACGTTGAAACCAAAACGCTTCCGTTGGCGATCAAGGCGGGAGAGGTAGGGCTGAGAGTCATGCACATTGCCGGGGGTAACGAAACTGTCGGTTATGATGCCGCAGATTCCGTCCACGGTACGGTGATCCAGATAGAAAAAACCCTTGGGTTTGCCCTCGCGCACCATATACCCGCTGTCCGGGTCCGTGGTGCTGACCTTGATTTCCTTGGTTTCCGGAGTCTCATCGCGGGGCGGCAAAGGCTTTTTGCCATGCTTGCGGCGGTCTTCATCAATGTCCCGGTCAAGTTCCTCCACATAATCGCGTACGGATTTGAGCACCTGGGCCTTGTCATATTTTCCCTTGTTGGCACTGGCTTTCAGGTGGGTTGAATCGGTGTACAGCGTTTTGCCGTCCACCATCTTGCGCTTTATGGCCTGGAGCACAATCTCGTCAAAAATTTCCTGGTAAACCGGGCTGTCATTGAAACGCCTGCGGCGGTTTTGGCTGAAGGTGCTGGCGTGGGGGATTTTGTCGGTGAGAGTAAAGCCGAGAAACCAACGATATGCGACATTGACTTCGATTTCGCGAATCAACTGTTGCTCGCTGCGAATGCCGAACAAATACCCAATAAAAAGCATCTTGAATAGCACAACCGGATCAACTGCCGGCCTGCCGTTATCGGGACAGTATCTATCTTTGACCTTGTCATAGATGAATCTGAAGTCGATAGCCTTGTCGATTTTACGAAGAAGATGTTCTTTAGGCACGAGTTGCTCGATATATACCAGTTCCATCATGCCTTGCTGTTCGGTTTTGCGCTTTATCATGGAGATATAAAAACAAAATCCCGGCTAAAAGGCCAGGACTTTGTCAAGGGTCTGAGACGCCGCCGGAAAATACGGCGGCGTCCTTTTCTTTTGCCATTTTCCGCTTATATGTATAATACAATTTATAACAAAAATATAATCTTCCCATCGTTCAGCGGCGGAGAGCGGCCGGGTTTGCCCGTAAGCGCTTTTCCCGCCGGGTGACGGAGGAGAACAACCGTGTTCCACAAACTTGAAACAAAAGACCTTCGTCCCGGCATGTTCATTGCCAATACGGGCGTTTCCTGGTTGCAGCACCCGTATCTGTATTCCGACGAAGGCGAATTGACCGGCCAGGAACTGGATACGCTCCGGGCGGACGGCTATACCGAAGCCTATATCGATCTCTCCCGCTGCCGTCCCGGGAGCCTGCCCCCGGAAATGGCGGCGCTCGTGCCCTCGGTCGCGGCCAGGGACATGACGGCGGATTTCATGCCCCCGCCGCCCATAGTCGCTTTCCCTGAACATGGCGAAGGAAATGATGGACGCCGTGCGCAAGGGCGCGCCCTTTGACGCGCCCGCCGCCGAGCCGCTGGTGGAAAACATCCTCAAAAGCCTCGACCGCAACGCCGACGCCCTGTTCAGCCTTTGCAAGCTCCGCCAGACGGACGACTACACCTACACCCATTGCGTCAACGTTTCCGTGCTCACGGTCATGTTCGCGCGCGGCCTGGGCATGGGCGACGGCACGCTGCAGGCCATAGGCCTCGGCGCGCTGTTCCACGACGTGGGCAAGGCGCTTATTCCCGCCCGCATCCTCCAGGCGCCGCGCCGGCTGAACGATGATGAAATGGCCGTCATGAAGCGGCACCCGCAGCTCGGCGCCGATTATCTGAAGGAATACAAAACCGCGCCCAAGGAAGTTTTCCAGGTCGTTCTGGAGCACCACGAGCAGTATTGCGGCACGGGCTACCCCCGGTCCCTGGGGCCGGAGGCCATAAGCCTGCCGGGCCGCATCGCGGCCGTTGTGGACGTGTTTGACGCCCTTTCCAGCAAGCGCGTGTACAAAGACCCCATGCCGCTCTCAAAGGCCTTAAGCATCCTGTACTCCATGCGGGAAAAGGAATTTTTCCCGGGCATGGCGGAACGGTTTATCCGCCTGCTCGGCGTATACCCCATCGGCAGCGCGGTGGAGCTGGAAGACGCCTCGCGCGGCGTGGTCAGCGAGGTCAACGTCACGGCCCCGATGAGCCCCACGGTCCTGCTCGTCAAGGACAAGGAGGGCAAGCAGTGCGGCAAAATCGCATGCGATCTGGCGCGGGGAGGGTATCCGCCCATCCGCAAGGTCCTCACCGCCGCGGAACTCGGCGTGGATCCGGCGTCGGTGCTGGGCGTCTCTCGATAAGCTTTCATTCCCAACGCAAAACACCTGCCGGAACAGGCAGGTGTTTTGCGTTGCGGCAGAAGCGATTTCTTTACGAATACTCGAAAAATCCCTTGCCGGTTTTCCGGCCCAGCATGCCGCCGCGCACCATTTTGCGCATGAGCGGGTGGGGGCGGTATTTGCCGTCGCCGGTTTCCGTGTGCAGCACTTCCATGATGGCAAGGCACACGTCCAGGCCGATCAGGTCGCCCAGCGCCAGGGGGCCCATGGGGTGGCTCGCGCCCAGCTTCATGGCTTCGTCGATGTCTTTCGCGCTGGCCACGCCTTCGGCCAGCACGCAGACCGCTTCGTTAATCATGGGTATGAGGATGCGGTTGACCACGAACCCGGCGGAATCCTGCACTTCCACGGGAACTTTGCCGATATCCCTGGCAATGGCGGTCACGCGGTCAATGACTTCCCGCGGCGTGTGCAGCCCGGCGATGACTTCCACTAATTTAAGGGTTTCCGCCGGGTTGAAGAAATGCATGCCGATAACCGGCCGCAGCAGCCCGCGCCCCAGTTCCGTAATGGACAGCGACGAGGTGTTGGTGGCGAAGATCACGTTGGCCACGCAACTTGTGGTAAGGTCCGCGAACAGCTTTTTCTTGATCTCCATGTTCTCGATGGCGGCCTCGACGATGAGTTCGCATTCGCAAAGATCCCCGTGTTCCCCGGCCGTGACGGAGGCCATGATCGCGTCCGCCTCTTTCTGTTCCATGCGGCCCTTGGCCACGGTTTTTTCCAGCTTGGCCTTCATGCGGTCAATGCCCTTCTGGGCCGCTTCCCGGTTCAGGTCGCAGAGGATGACTTCGTATCCGTCCGCCGCGGCGAACGCCTGCGCGATGCCCGCGCCCATGGTTCCGGCCCCGAGGATTCCTACTTTCATATAAACTCCTTTGAGAGTCTTATTGGGATGTTGTCCTTTCGAAAATTGGGGCGCTGCCCCAACCCAGCCAGGAGGCATTACTTCCCGGTGAACGCGTCTTTCGGGCGCTTGTCCACGAAGGCGTCCATGGCCATCTGGCGGTCGCTGGTCAGGAAGCAGGTGCTGAAGGGCAGCACTTCCAGACCGTAGCTCTGGTGCAGTTCCATGCCCATGCTTTTGTTGATGACGCCCTTGGCCACCCGCACGGCGGTGGGCGCGTTGGACGCGATTTTTTCAGCCATTTCCAGGCATTTGTCGAGGAGCTGTTCCTGCGGGTACACCGCGTTGACGAGCCCCACGGTCAGCGCGTCCGCCGCGTTGATGCGGTTGGTGGTGTAGATGAGTTCCTTGGCTTTGCCGATGCCGATAATGCGCGCGAGCCGCTGCGCGCCGCCGAACCCGGGAATGATGCCGAGGCCAACCTCCGGGAAGGAGAACACGGCGTTTTCCGAGGCGATGCGGATATCGCAGGAGAGCGCCAGCTCGCACCCGCCGCCCATGGCATAGCCGTTGATGGCCGCGATGATGGGCACGGGGAAATCCTCCAGCAGCGCCATGACGGCGTTGCCCGCCCGGCTGAAGGCAGCGGCCTGGGAGGGGTTGAGGTACTGCATTTCCCGGATGTCCGCGCCCGCCACGAACGCTTTCTCACCGGACCCCGTGACGATGAGACACCGGATGTCCGTGTTCACGAGGGATTCGAGACAAACGTAAACTTCCGTGACCACCTCATTGTTGAAGGCGTTCATGGCCTTGGGGCGGTTGATGGTCAATAGCCCGATATGCCCGCGTTTTTCATAGGTTATCGTGTTCATTGTCAGCATCGTGCGTATCCTTTTTGCATCAGATCCCACCGGAAATGGCGGAGCAGTCCTAATCTGCATTATGTACGGTTTACCGGCGGAAAAGTCCAGCGCCCAGCAGATTTACCTGCTGGGCGCGTAAGGAATATCGGTGAAAAGGGTAAAAAGGGGCGGCGGTTTTCCGGATCCGTGCGCCTATGTGGTCTTGGGTTCTTCCTCGTTGATGATCTGGAAGGCGCGGTTGCTTTTGACCTGGCCCGCGATGCCCCAGAATTTGGTAATCCCGGCGATGGAGCATTCGAGCAGGTCGTCGGTGTCGGTATCGAGCATGATGACGTCGCCTATTTTCAGGCGGAGCAGCTGGTTACTGGTAATTTTGGAATCCCCGAACCGGACCTTGAGTTCCACGGGCGTTTCCAGGAGCCGCTCTTTCAGCCGGGCCACCCAGGCGTGGTCCACTTCCAGCCGTTCGGTCTGGAAGCTGGCCAGGAGCTTGGAACGGATGGGTTCGATGGTGGCGTAGGGCAGGCACATGGTCATGGAGCCGATGGCCGTCTCCAGCTCGACCTCGAAGGTGATGACGATGACCACGTCCGACGGCGGCACGATGGCCGCGAACTGCGGGTTGATCTCCGAGCGGACCAGTTCCATGCTCACGTCGTGCACGGGCCGCCAGGATTCCTCCATTTTTTCCAGCGCGATTTTGACGACCTTGTTGACGATGGTCTGTTCGATGGGCGTGAATTCGCGGCCCTCGATTTTGGGCTGGGTGCCCTGGCCGCCGAAAAAGCTTTCCACCAGGGCGAAGACCAGCCGCGCGTCCACCACGATGATGGCGTTGCCGCGCAACGGGTCCATTTTGAAAATATTGATGCTCGTGGGCACGGGGAGCGTGCGCATGAAATCGCCGAACTTGGTCATGTCGATGGAAATGGGGTTCACTTCCACGCGTTTGCGGACGATGTTGGACAGGGTGTTGGTGTAGAGCCGGGAAAACCGGTCGTTGACGATTTCCAGAACAGGCATGCGGCCCCGGATGATCCTGTCCTGGTTGGCAAGGTCAAAGGGCACGATGCCGGAATCATCAACAGGCTCGTCGGTGCTGGAATCTATTTCCCCGCCGGAAAGGCCCCTGAGCAGGGCATCAACTTCGTCCTGCGCCAAAATTTTGTTCATGGTCTACCTTCTCAACGTCCCGGAAAGCCTTGCCGGGAGCGCGCGTTTCTCCGCCACGATATGCGTTCGTCATCAAGAGGTCAATGTACTGACCGCAAAAGTGTCCGCATGGAATTTTATGCAAAATAGGGGCCAAAAATGGATGAACGGAACCTCTCCCGGTCCGGGACGGGTTTTCCTGGCACAGGGCAGGGCGAGCGCATCTTAATCCCTTACTCCGCCAAGGAAGTTAGAACGCAAAGCTTGTGCCGCCTGGATTCCCCGCCTTCGCGGGGAATGACGTTTGTCTTAACCGAGAGTTGCATTTTTCTCTACGTCATTCCCGCGAAGGCGGGAATCCAGTGTCTTGTAATGCCGCGCGACGCAATGAAATTAAGATGCGCCCGCCCTGGGCGTTAAGACGGTCACGTTGCCTAACCGTGCAAGCTGGCATATGCTCTGGCGTCCTTTGGGACCGCCAGATAACGGAGCCGCAGCCATGCCGACCATAACCGTCCGCCACAGAACCCAAGGGAACACCCCGTTCCCGCCGTTTTCCGCCCGGAACTTCCGCGATCTTTCCGGCGGGGCGGTCCTGGGCGCGGCACCGCCCGCCGGGTTCGCGGACACGGCCCTTCCCGTCACGGGCGCGACCCTTGCCCAGAGTCTGTATCTTTCCGGCTTTTTCGCCCCGCCCGCCCTGTGCTCGGGGCTGGGCCGCTGCGGCCTCTGCCGGGTGCGTTTTTTGTCCGCGCCGCCGCTCCCGCTGGACGCGGAAAGGGCGGTTCTTTCCCACCACGACCTGGACGCGGGTTGGCGGCTCGCCTGCCGCCGCGCGCCGGAAGAAGGCGCGCATGTGCTGGTTCCGGCCCTGCCCGCGCGGCGGGCGGCAGCAGGCGCGGCAACAGGCGCGGAGCCTCGCGCGGGCCGTTTCGGCCTGGCCGTGGACCTGGGCACGACGTCCATCCACTGGCGGGTCGTGACTCTTGACGGCCGGGCGGATGACCGGGCGGATAACGCCGGTCTGCCCCACGGGATTATGACCAACCCGCAGATGGGCGCGGGGAGCGACGTGATCTCCCGCATCGCCTATGCCGCGCGGGAAGGCGGCACGGAAACTCTCGGCGGCCTGGTAACGGCGGCTCTCGCGGCAACCGTCGCGGCGGCCAGCGTGGAAGGGTATTGCGTGGAGGAACTGTGCGCGGCCGCCAACCCGGCCATGACCGGCATTTTTCTGGGCTGCGACACCCGCTCCCTGGCCCGCGCCCCGTATGCCCTGCCGTGCCCCGGCAACCGGGAGGCGGCCGTGGCCGGTTTGCCGCCGGTGTACATCCCGCCGCTCATCGCGCCGTTCGTGGGCGGGGACGTGAGCGCCGGGTACGCGGCTCTGGTCCTGGACCCGGATGCGGCCCTGGGCCCGGCCCCGGAATTCCCGTTTCTGCTGGCGGATCTCGGCACCAACGGCGAGTGCGTGCTGGCCCTTTCCCCGCATGAGGCCCTGGCCGCGAGCCTGCCCATGGGCCCGGCCCTGGAGGGCATCAACCTGGCCTACGGCAGCGAAGCCGTGCCCGGCGCGGTCACGGAATACGCGCTCACGCCGCGCGGCCTGGAACCCGTGGTCATGGGGGGCGGCTCGCCTACGGAAGGGGGCATTACAGCCACGGGGGGCATCACCGCCACGGGCTATTTGTCCCTGCTGCGGGCGTTGCGGGCATCCGGCATTCTTTCCGAGGACGGCCTGTTCGCCGCGAAGGACGGCACGCCTCTGGCCCGCAAGCTGGGCGGGGACGAGGGGGCCGGGACAGGGACCGGAATGGAGGCCCGGATGGGGGAAAGAAGCATCCGCTTGCCGGGCAGGATGGCGCTCTTCGCCTCGGACGTGGAGGAGATCCTCAAGGTCAAGGCGTCCTTCACGCTGGCGGTTTCGCATCTTTTACGGGAGGCGGCCATCCCGGCGGCGCGGCTGACCCGCGTCTGCCTTGCCGGTTCCCTCGGCATGCACGCGCCGATCGCCGCCCTGACCGGGCTGGGCTTCGTGCCGCCGGGCATGGGGAATAAAACCGTTCCGGTTGGCAACACTTCCCTGGCCGGGGCCGCGCTCTTCCTCAAATACAGGCCCGTGCGCGAGACCTGCGCGCGCTGGGCGGAAGCCGTCACCACCCTGGACCTCGCCACGGACCCCGCCTTTGGCGAAGCCTTCGCCCGGCATATGGTCTTTGCCTGGCGCGCCTGAGCGTTCCGGGAGAATATCGCCGGTGCGGCGGCGTGAGGCCGCGGCCCGTTATTCCTGCCGGGTATAAAAATAATTGGACTGCGCGCGCCGTTGTGGGTATGAGGCTAGGCTCGATTGCAGGCGTTTTTTGTCTAACAGTAAAGGAGGAGTTCATGAACCGGGCGCTTTTCATTGTGGCGCTGTGTTGTGGCGTGTTGTTTTCCGGCCAGGCTCTTGCCGGGCACAGTCATTACACCAACGGCGTCGAGGGCATCAAGGCCGCCACTCTCCCGCCGGAGGGGGTTTATTGGCGCGTGTACAACGTCTATTACCAGGCCGACAAACTGAAAACCAACGACAAGAAATCCAACAAGGATTTCGAGGCCGACGTGTACGCGTTGGTCAACCGGCTCATCTGGACGACTCCGGCCACGATTTTCGGCGCGAATCTAAGCATGGACGTCGTTGTGCCCCTGATTTACAGCGACATTAAAATGGACGGCGTTTTCGACCAGCACAAGTTCGGCGTCGGCGACATCCTGGTCGAGCCCGCGTTGCTGCACTGGCACGGCGACCGCTGGGATACGGCCGTGGGCGTCGGGCTGTACATGCCGACGGGCGAATTCCGGAAGAACTACAACGCCAACCCCGGAAAAGGGTTCTGGACCGTGTTCTGGAGCGCGGGCGGCACCGTATATTTTGACGCGGAAAAAACCTGGAGCGCCTCCGTTCTCGCCCGGTACGAGAATCATGTAAGCGATCAGGAGGAAACCCACGTACGGCCGGGCGACGACTTCCATTTCGAATGGGGCGTGGGCAAGGCATTTTCCTCCGGCTTTGAAGCGGGCATCGCCGGGTACTGCCAATGGCAGCTCAAAGAGGACACGGGCCGGAACGCCGCGCCAGGCATGGAAAAGGCCTATGCCGTGGGGCCGGAAATAGGCTACACGCACGCCCCCTGGGGACTCAACGTCACGTTGCGCTCCCTGTGGGAGTTTGAAAACAAGAACACCACGCAGGGCAACATAACATCTCTGGTCTTTACCAAGGCGTTTTAAGTTCCTCTCTTTTCCCACCGTAAAACCCCCGCCAATGGCGGGGGTTTTACGTCAGGCCCGGAACAGGCTGTGGTTCAGCCGGAATGAGGGCTGCGTGTCGCCGAACTCCTCGCCGAGCGCGGGGATGATCCCGTGGTCCAGAAACTCCTGCTGCATGGCCGGGTAGTGTTTGGCGTCACCGGGCCGCATGGCGGCGTAGATGTACAGGCCGCCGGGCGGCAGGTCGAACACGAGCCTGTCGCCGAAGGCCGCGCGCAGAAAATCCGCGAGCGCGCGGGCTCTTGCGGCGAGTTCCGCACGCAGGCGCGGCAGGTGGCCCGCGGCCACGCGCTCCAGATATTCCCCGGCAAGCAGCTGCGGCAGCACGCTGAGCCCCGCGTCCATCATGTGGCGGGCGGCGGCCAGTTTGGCGGTAATGCCCGGCGGGGCCACCAGCCACCCGGCCCGGATGTTTCTGCCCGCGTAGCTCGACAGGGAGCCGGTGTAGAGCACCTGGTCCCGCTTGTCCTGGGCTTTCATGGGGCTGTTCCCGGCCGTTGTTCCGAAATCCAGCAGACTGTACGCGTCGTCCTCCACGATGGGGATGCGCGCGGCCGCGCAAAAATCAAGCACGGCCTTTTTCCTTCCGTCGGTCATGACCGTGCCGGTGGGGTTGTGGAACACGGGGTTCAGGAAGATCATCTTCAGCGACCGGCGGGCGACGAGGCGCTCCAGCCCGTCCACGGTGATGCCCTGCCCGTCCATGGGCAGGGCGTACAGGCGCAGCCCGGCCGCCTGGAACACCGGCAGGGAGTAAAAGTACGAGGGCGCTTCCACGCCCACGGCGTCCCCCACCTTTAAGAGGCACTGGGTGATGAGGAACACGGCCTGGCGCGAGCCCGAGGTGATGCAGATATCGTCGAACGGCACGGTCAGCCCGGCGGTTTCACGCAGGAAGCGGGCCACAGAGCGGCGGAACGGGATAAGGCCCAGGTTCGGCGCTTCGTCCCCCTGTTCCGCGCGGACCAGATCGTCCCAGGACCCGGCCGGGATGGATATCTCGGGCAGCAGGCCGGGGGAGAGGTCGTCGCGGGAAAGGTCGTGGAGAACAAGGGCGCTGTCCCGCTCGGCCTGCCGGCGGAGCACGGCGGCCCTGCGGTGGAAGGGGGTATCCCTGGCGGCGGGCAAAAGGGCGGGCGGCTCCTGCCAGTTGAGCCGGGCGTAGGTTTGCACCCCCCATTTTTCCTTGTTCACGTAGGTTCCGCTGCCGCGCTTCCTGACCAGCACGCCCCTGTCCGCCATGGCGTCCAGGGCATGGATGACCGTTGAGCGGTTGACGCCGAGCAGGCGGGCCAGGTCCCGTTCCGGCGGCAACCGGTCGCCCGGGGCCAGGCGGCCGGTTGCCACGGCGGCCTCGATATGCCGGATAATCCGCTGATATAACGGCGCGGCATCGCCGGGTTCAAGCTGCCACATGTCGTCCTCGCCACATTGGATGGTATAAACAGGGTCCAATTGGATGTTTTCTTTCCGGTCTTTGCCATGGATAGTGCCGGAAAACAAGGAGGCTGTCATGGCGGCGAAAACAGGCACGGAAAGAGTGAAGCGGGGCATGGCCCAGATGCAGAAGGGCGGCGTCATCATGGACGTTGTCAACGCGGAACAGGCGAAAATAGCGGAAGACGCCGGGGCCGTGGCGGTCATGGCGCTGGAGCGGGTGCCGTCCGATATCCGCGCGGCGGGCGGCGTCGCCCGGATGGCCGACCCGACCATCGTGGAAAAGGTCGTGAAAGCCGTGACCATCCCGGTCATGGCCAAGGCCCGCATCGGCCATATCGCGGAAGCGCGCATTCTTGAGGCTATGGGCGTTGACTATATCGACGAGAGCGAAGTGCTGACCCCGGCGGATGAGGAGTTCCACCTCCCCAAAAGCACGTTCACGGTTCCCTTTGTCTGCGGCTGCCGCGACCTGGGCGAAGGCCTGCGCCGCATCGGCGAAGGCGCGTCCATGCTGCGGACCAAGGGCGAGCCCGGCACCGGCAATATCGTGGAAGCCGTGCGCCACATGCGCAAGGTCAACGGGCAGATCCGCCAGGTGGCGGCCCTGCGCGACGACGAACTGATGGCCTACGCCAAAAATATCGGCGCGCCCTATGAACTGGTCTGCGAAGTGAAAAAACTCGGCAAGCTGCCGGTGGTGAACTTTGCCGCCGGGGGCGTGGCCACCCCGGCGGACGCCGCCCTGATGATGCTCCTCGGCGCGGACGGCGTGTTTGTGGGTTCCGGTATCTTCAAGTCCGAAAACCCGGCCAAGTTCGCGACGGCCATCGTGCAGGCGGTGACCAATTACGACGACTTCGCGCTGCTGGCCAAATTGTCCAAAGGGCTCGGCAGCGCCATGCCCGGTATTGCCATCCAGACCCTGGCACCCGAAGACCGGATGCAGGAACGGGGGTGGTAGATGCGGCGGATTGGCGTTCTCGCGCTGCAAGGCGCGGTGTCCGAGCATTTGTCCATGCTGGAGCGCGCCGGGGTTGCCGGCGCGCCCGTAAGGCGGCCGCTCGACCTGGAAGGCTGTGACGGGCTTATCATACCCGGCGGCGAGTCAACGGCCATCAGCCGCCTTATCCGCCAAAACGGCCTTTTCGGCCCCATCCGCCGGTTCGCGGGAGAGCGGTGCGTCATGGGCACCTGCGCCGGGCTTGTGCTGTGCGGCACGGAGGTTTCCGGCACCGGCGGGGCCATGCCGGGCGAAACCGGGGCGGACGGCGAGGGCGCGGCAACGCTCGAGCCGTTGGGGATCATGGATATCGCCGTGTCGCGGAACGGATTCGGCAGGCAGGTGGACAGCTTCGAGGCGCCGCTGGACATCAAGGGCATCGGGCGGGACGTTCCGGCGGTCTTTATCCGCGCGCCGTATATCGAGCGCGCGGGCAAGGGCGTGACGGTCCTCGCGACATGCAAGGGGAAGATCGTCGCGGCGGAGAACCGCACGGTGCTGGTGACGGCCTTTCACCCGGAATTGACGGACGATCTGCGGATTCTGCGCTATTTTTGTTCCAAGATGGTGTGAAAATAGAGTGAAGACGTGCCCACAAATGCGTGGAGCGCGAGGCAAAGACGAGGAAAAGCCGTTTTTGCGGAGGGAGGCCGACCGAAGCAAAAAGGCGACGATAGTCGCCCGAGGCCGTGCCCGCGTAGCGGAGCAAGGCGGGCTTTGCCCGGCGCAGCGATTTGCGTAAGACGAAGTATTTGTCCGCGAAACGCGTATTTGTGGGCACGTCATTTACCCGTGACAGCCTCGCCCAACCGCGTCAGCCATTTGCGGAGTTGTTCAAGGTCGTTCTGGTGCACGTCCTCGGAGGAGCGGATCTGCTCGCGCAAGGCGGCGATCTCCCTGCGCAGGGCGGCCTCATCCTGAGAAGGCGGCGTCTCACCCCCGGAACCCGGCGGGAGAGGCGCTGCTTCCGGCCTTCCGGGCGCAATGGTGAGGCGCTCGGCGAACACGGTCATGGCGCTGGCGATATCCTGCAGGGCCTTGGTCTGGTTTTCCATGAGGGAGAGCATCTGCCCCGCGAGCGCGGCGGACGCGGCAAATCCCTGATCCTGGGTCATCACTCCGGCAGGGATGGTGACGGGAACGGCGGGCGGGCTGCTGTCGTTGCGCAAAACAAGATCCACCGCGTAGGCGTTTTTGTCGCGGCGCATGGTTTCCGCGATGGTCCGCAAAACGTCCAGGGCTTCGGGTTTGAAGCGCCGCCGCCGCCCTTCGCCGACGGAAGGCAGATGCTCGGCGAACCGGTTGCAGTAATACCGGGTGGTGGATTCGGGCAGGTCAAGATTGCGCGCCAACTCGGCAATGGTGAGGAGTTCCGGCTCCGTGTGTTGCGTCATCAACGTTCTCCAGGTGTCCGGTACGGGATACGGTATTGAATAACGGCAAACGCCGCCACGATGCGCTATTGCTCCGCAATATAGGAAAAAACAGCGCGGATTGCACCAAAAAAAACCGGCGGCGCGGGCGCGGGCGGATGTTTCCGGCGGTTTTCCCCGGAAAAAGGGCCGAAAAGGTTCTGATACCGAAAAAAAATACAACGAGCCGGTACGGAACGGATCAAATCAGTAATTGTTTGAAATAATTTATTTTAAAAAATGATCTAAAAGGCCCGATGTCCATTTGGTATTGGAAAAAGCCGTAATTCCAAGAATTTTTACTGGCGAATATGTTGACAAAGCGGTCTGGAAGTCAGTATGCATCGTAAACAGTAAGGCGATGCCGAAATGAAGCGGCAAAAACTGGCGTTTTTCCATGCCGTTTGATAAGGTCGCTTCTAACGGTCAACAATTGTTTGCTTCCGGGGGCAGCGCGAACGCATGCAACGCCGGGGGGAAATATGCGTTTGAGTGTGTTTCAGGGGTCAACTGTTACTAACAGTGGTGAGTTTGCGCCGCTGTGCCCGTAAGGGAAAACCGGTACATATCCTTAGGAGGAACTAGGATGATGACGAAAGCCGAATTTGTGAGCGCGATGAAAGATTCCCTTCCTGACGTGTTCTCCAGCAAAGCTGGTGCTGAAAAAGCGTATGATGCTTTCTGCGCGATCCTCGCCAAGGCCGTAAGCAAAGGCGAAGGCGTACGCCTTCCCGGCATCGGTTCCTTCAGCGTTGTTCAGCGCGCCGCCCGCACGGGCCGCAACCCCCAGACCGGCAAGACCATCACCATTCCCGCTCGCAAGGCTGTGAAATTCAGCGTTGCCAAGGGCCTTTCCGACGGTCTGAAGTAAAAAAATTGCTTGCATAAATGCCGCATGGTATGGGATAAGGCTTCCCACGCCATGCGGCATTGCGTTCTGCCCCATAACGGCTTGTGTTAACGGGCTTTTGGGATCAGGACGGACCGCATATCCAGGAGAGGTGTCCGAGCGGCCGAAGGAGCACGACTGGAAATCGTGTGTACGAGGAATCGTACCCAGAGTTCAAATCTCTGCCTCTCCGCCAGTTAATTCAAGGGGTTATCGAAAATCGATAACCCCTTTTTCTATTGGCGAACGCTGTGCCGTGCATACCGGCGTGCATACTTTGGCCGAAAACCCCACGAAAACCCCAAAGACGCCGAATGGAAAAGCGCGGCGGCTTTTGCTCGGCTGAGGCAGCGATTTGAAACTGATCTGGTGAATTTCCCGGCAGGGATGGCGCCAGTCTGATAGCGATATCATCGCTCTGAAATCATTGCTGTTCGGCTAAGGCCGAGTATGCGGTCTTTATTCCGGCCGCAGACACCGGCATCATGCTGTTGGTGAGAGGAATTACCCCATTTGGGCAGGACGCGGGCCGCGTACGGCATCCTGACGGCCATGGACGGTCAACCCGGAGCAACGGCGACCGAAAGTTGACTATCCTCTTGCTGGCAGCCATATCTTCATCTAGTATCTCATACTGCATGAATACCACGCTGCCTGCCTTACTCATATACGCCTTGTGGATCGCCCTGGTCGTCTACCTGATCGCGGCGGGAAGCAAGGCCAAACGGGATGCCAAGCCCCATCTGGGGCAGAGCTTTCTCCTGATGTTCGCCATGATGGCCGCCTTCGCTTTGCCTTTTGTGCCGTCTTTTCGCTTTCTCAGCGCGGCGGCCAGCCCTGTGCGCGGCGGTATCGGTCTTGCGCTGGCCGCTCTTGGCACGGTCTTTTTCGTCTGGTCGCGCCAGACGCTGGGACGTAACTGGAGCCAGACCGTCTCAGCCAAGGAAGGGCATGAACTGGTGACGCGCGGCCCCTACGCCTATGTGCGCCACCCCATGTACGCCAGCGGCATCCTCTCCTGTCTGGGTTCGGCCCTGGCTGCCGGGGGCTGCTTCGTTTTCCTGCTGCTTTTACTGACGCCTCTTTTCCTCTGGCGCGTGGGTGCGGAAGACAGGCTGCTGGCGCGGCAGTTTCCGGATGCCTTTCCCGCGTATAAAAAACGGACAAAGGCGCTGATCCCCTTCCTCTGGTGAAGGGGAACAGTCGGGTTCAAGACAGAAATTTCAGTGACTGTTATCTGGAACCGAAGAAGGAGGGCATATGGCCGCGCGGTCCCTACGCACGAGGCTGCTGGTTACCTATCTTGCGAGTTTTTTCAGTTTCTGCCTGCTGCTGTTCTGGCCGGCGGGCACCCTGGCCTATTGGCATGGCTGGCTGTACATCGTGGTGTTTCTGGGCTTCGGCCTGATTGTTTCCCTCATCCTGCTGCGGGATGACCCGAATCTGCTGGCCAGTAGAATGGCCTTCGGTCCGCAGGCGGAGACGGACCCGGTCCAGAAAGTCATTCAGTGTGCCAGCGCCGTGCTGTTCATGGGCCTGCTCGCGCTGTGCGGTATGGATTACGGCGTCAACGGGCCGCGCTTTTCCACCATGGCTTCTGTGCTGGCGGTGGCCGCCTTCGGCCTGGGCGGGTACCCGCTGTACATGGTGCTCAAGGAGAACGGCTACGCGGCAGCCACCATCAGAATTCAGAAGGGGCAGACAGTCATCAGCACCGGTCCCTATGCCTGCATCCGCCACCCCATGTACAGCTGGGCCATTTTTTTCTTTCTGGTCACCCCGCCGGCCCTGGCTTCGGTCTGGGGTTTTGCTGCGGCGCCGCTGATAACCGCGGCCATCATCGTCCGCCTGTTGCGCGAGGAGCGGTATCTGCTGGCCAATCTGCCCGGCTATGCGGAATACTGTGAAAAGGTGCGCTACCGATTGTTGCCTCTTGTGTGGTGAGTTATTCGCCTTATCAGTGTCTGTGAAGAGGATCATCGGTGCGCACTTTTTAAAAGCACTCTTTCAGGGCGTGGCTTGAGCAATGCGCTCATGGAATAATTCCTCTCATCGCGGCCCCGCATCAGCCGCCGGCAATGCAACAGGCGTTCCTTCCAGGGAGGTGAGCATCCAATGAAAAAATTACTTTTTTTGCTGGTGACGGCGAGCATTTTTTGGGCAACGGCAAGTGCGCTGGCCGCGGGCCTCTCATCCTCCGACGGCGCCAAACCAGCGGCCATGAAGGACATGCCCGAGATTGATACCGCCAACTTGCGGGATATTTACTTTGCCGGAGGATGTTTCTGGGGCGTGGAAGAATACTTTTCCCGGATGCCCGGCGTGCACGACGTCACCGTTGGTTACGCCAACGGTACAAAGGAAAATCCGACGTATGAAGAAGTCTGTTCCGGCAAAACGGGCCATGCCGAGACGGTGCACGTCCGGTATGATCCCAAGGTTATCAGCGTGAAAACTCTGGCGGAACAGTTTTTCGCAATCATCGACCCGGTCAGCCGTAACCGGCAGGGCAACGACGTGGGCAGCCAGTACCGCACCGGCATATATTATGTCCGTGAAGACGACAAACCGGTTCTTGCGTCCGTCAAGGCGGCAGTGCAGAAAAAATATGCAAAACCGCTGGCGGTGGAACTGGTGCCCCTGGAAAAATACTATCTTGCGGAGGAATATCATCAGGACTATTTGAAAAAGAATCCCGGCGGCTACTGTCATATTGATTTCAGCAGCCTCAAGGATGTTCGGATCGAGAAGATCCCCATCGTTAATCCGGGGAAATATTCCAAACCCTCTGATGCTGTCCTGAAAAAAACGCTTTCAGAGGAATCATATGCCGTCACGCAGAAGGCCGCTACGGAGCGGGCTTTTTCCGGCGAATTCTGGGATCACAAGAAACCGGGAATCTATGTGGACATTGTGACGGGAGAGCCCCTGTTTTCTTCCGCTGACAAGTTTGACTCCGGCAGCGGCTGGCCGAGTTTCTCGAAGCCCATTGAGCCGGCAGTAATCACCGAGCATGCGGACAACAGCTACGGCATGAAGCGTATCGAGGTAAAAAGCCGCGTGGGCGATTCACACCTGGGCCATGTTTTTCCCGATGGCCCCAAGGATAAGGGCGGGTTGCGCTATTGCATCAACAGCGCGGCTATCCGTTTTATCCCATACGAGGAAATGGAAAAGCAGGGGTATGGCGATTTGAAGGCCTATGTAAAATAGGGGCCGGTCTCTGTCTTGCATCAAGTAAATTAAAAGTGGTTACCGATGATTCGGCAACCACTTTTCTGTGCGTCAAAGGCGCGGCCGCACAGGGCCTGAATATCGCCGAGGCCGTCAGTGCGCCGCGTCGCTGAGATACGCCAAAACTTTTTCCGCCAGCAAAGAGTCGGCCAGGCGGCCGAGCCCGTTGCCCGCCGCCAATAATCCGTTGAACGACTCAAGGCTCATGCCGTGCTCGTCGGCCAGCGCGCGCGTTCTTTCGGTGATTTCTTGCTGGCTGACTTCAAGGCCGTCCCGGTCGGCGATCTTTTTCAGGATGAGCATGAGCTTTACCCTGTCTTCGGCTTCCTTTCGCGCCGCATTGCCCGAAGAGGACGTTCCGGCGTCGGTATAGAGCAGTTCTTTTGCAACAAAATATTCCGGCAGCGCTATCGTTGTGTTGTGCAATAACCATAGGGATATTTCGTCTATCCTGCCCGGCACGTCCTGTGCCTGAAGGTCAAGATGCAGGTAGTCCGGCAATTCGAAACACGGCATTTCTATGAACGTCGCCGTGAATTCGAGAACATCGTTTCTCTTGAGAACGGCGTCCGCGATGGTCACGGGCGACCCTGCCGCCAGGCCCGCCTTCTTCAAAGCGGCCCGGCAGAGTCTTGTGCCCGCCGCGCTCAGGAGCCCGTTGGTTATCCCCGCCCCAAAGCGGGCAAAGATCTCGGCGGGCGGGGCTTTGCCGGGACGAAAGCCTTTGAGCGGAACTTTCGCGTACTCGCCCGCGACGGCGTCATAATCGTCTTCGATCATGGACCAGGGTACGCTGACGCGCAGTTCTTTTCCCCCTTTTTCATGCTCATGGACGGCTACTTTCATGTGCTGCGCGCTCCTTTCTTATCCAAGGGAAGGGGAGGCACGTCGTCGGCGACCTCATGGCCGAGGGCATGGACAATTTTCCGGATATACGGGTCGATATGGCTGAAATAGCGGTACAGCCCCGCGCACAAATAGTTCAGCCCCGCTTCGCCCTCCGCCGTCTTCAGGAGTCTGTTTTTAGGGCATTCTCCCGAACAGGCGAAAAGATAGCGGCATTCCCTGCATTTGCGCGGCAGGGCGGAATCCTTCACGTAGCCGAAACGTTCCTGCCGCGGCGAAAGCACCATGTCGATCAGCGCTTTTTCGGCTATGTTGCCGAGCCTGTATTCCGGGTACACGTAATGATCGCAGGCGTATACGTCGCCGTTATGCTCCACGGCCACGCCCTTGCCGCAAATCGGCGCGAAGATGCACAGCGGCGACGGTTTGCCCATCCATTGCTCCACGGCGCTGTCAAAAAACGGAACATACACGGCGCCGAGATCGCGCTTCAGGTATTCGTCAAAAACGCCGGTCAGAAAATCGCCGTACGCGTCCGGCGGCACGCACCAGGGAGCCACGACGGAATCGGGATGCGAGGGGTTGACGCGCGGGGAATGTTCGTCGGGCAGTTCCGCCGCGTTCCAGCGCTGCGGCGCGATGACCGCGTGCGCTTTGTGTTCCACAAGGGGCATGAACTGCATCTGAGAGCTGCCGACCTCGTCCCGCAAAAAGGTGTACACGTCAACCGGATGCTTCGCATTGACGGCATTGACCACGGTCAGGGTGGCGAACCGGACGCCATATTCATGCAACAAACGGGCGGAACGCATGACCCTGTCGAAGGACCCCGCGCCCGAGGCGTCCTTTCTGTAGACGTCGTGCATGTGTTTGGGGCCGTCCATGCTGAGCCCCACCAAAAAATTGTTCTCCCGCAAAAAGGCGCACCAGGCGTCGTCCAGCAGCGTGCCGTTGGTTTGCAGGTCGTTCTCGATGCGCACATGAGGAGGCGTATATTTTTTTTGCAACGCCACGATGGTTTTGAAAAAATCAAGGCCGAGCAGGGATGCTTCGCCCCCTTGCCAGGAAAACACGATTTCAGGGGCGTTTTGCTGTTCCACATACTGCCGGATGAACCGTTCCAAAGTTTCCGGAGTGGTCTTCCAGCGGCTTTGCGTTGTAAGCAGCTCTTTTTTGCTGGTGTAATAGCAGTAGTCGCAGTCAAGGTTGCACACGGGGCCCGCGGCCTTCATCATGGCGTGCATGCGCACCATGGGCTTGCCTCTGAACATGCGTTGTCTGCCGCCGGACGGTTCGGTCATTGCGAAATCCCGCCGCGCCGGGAAGCGCCCTTCCGGTAATGGCCGGTAATGGCCGGTAAGGGCGCTTCCCGCGCATATGGTAAACGGTTATTTGAACTCAGCCGGGATAACCTTCGTCAAGCCCATTCCCCATGGTTTATAGGGAGTATTTGGAAACTCCTTGAACTCTTCAAGGAAGGATATCAACGGCGGATTCATTTTAATGGCCATCCAGCCGTTGTCCTGGCCCGCATAACGGCCCGGCGACGTCTTAAACTCGCCGCGTGTGGGAGCCGCGCCGTTGAAAATCAAATCGTAATTTTCGCCCGGATCCTGCCACAAATCGTAAATCGCCGGCGGGTTGATCTCAAGTTCCGGTCCCAGCCAGGTATCCTTGGCGGTGAAGACCATCTTGAGGTTGGTGTAGCGGATGGCCCCGAATTTCTGGTCGTTGAAATAGGCGAAGAAATCCCGTTTGCCGGGGCCCTTGCCCAGCAGCATCTCGCTGTTGTCTATGCCGTCGAAGATAATGGGTTTGCCGTTATTGTCCTTCCATTTGTACGGAGGAGGCGTGCCGCCCGCGACTTTCACGAGGGTGGGCCACCAGTCCATGTGGCTCATCATGTCCGTGGCCACGGACCCGGCGGGAATATGGCCGGGCCACCATGCTATGGCCGGTACTCTGAAACCGCCCTCAAAGGGCGTGCCCTTCATGCCGCGAAAGGGAGTGTACCCGGCGTCGGGCCATGCGTCGAGCCATGCGCCGTTGTCGGTGGTCCAGATAATGAGCGTGTCTTTATCTATCTTGAGATCGCGAACCGCCTGGATGATCTGGCCGCTGTTGTCGTCCATTTCCATCAGGGCGTCCTGATAGGGCATGCCGCCGGGCGCTTTGCCTTTCCAGCGGTCGACGGGGTTGTTGGGGTTATGCACTTTCAGGAAGTTAAGATACATGAAGAACGGCTGGTCGCCTTTCGCGTTTTGCTTGATCCACTCAACGGCCTTGGCCCGCATGTTATCGTCGCCGGTCTTCAAATTTTGGTAATTGAAGTCTTCGGTGACGACTTTCGGTTTTTCCCCCGCTTTGCCTTCGAACTCTGAAAGCACGGCCAACTCGCGCCATTCTTTCATGAATTTCGGATCGTTGCGCGGGAAGTTCGGATGCAGTTCGGCGTTTTCGTAAGCATACACCCCGGCGTAATACGGGGTCATATGGTACATTTCGTCAAAGCCGACGGCTGTGGGGAAGTTTTCCTCCTTGTCGCCAAGGTGCCACTTGCCCAACTGCACGGTTTTGTAGCCGAGTCCTTTCAGGGCCTGGGCTATGGTGGGCGTCTCTTTCTTTATCCCGTTCGGGTCGCCGGGGGCCAGCACGGACGAAAGCGAGGTGCGGATGGGAATGCGCCCGGTGACAAAGGATGCGCGCCCGGCCGTGGAACTGGCCTGGCCGTAGTAGTCCGCAAAGCGCATACCCTCCTTGGCCATACGGTCCAGGTTGGGCGTGGGAGCCCCGCGCATAACGCCCCCGCCGTAACAGCCCAGGTCGCCGTAGCCCACGTCGTCCGTCATGATGACGATAATGTTGGGTTTTTTGGCTTTGCTTTCCTGCGCCTCCGCGGCCGCGGCATCCGCCGGGGAAAAGAGCAGCCCGGCGGCCAATACCGCGCCGACGGCGGCCACTTTGCCGCAGCGCAACGCGTGTTTTACACTCTCCATTCTCAATCCTCCTTGTAGATTATTTTCCAGTCTTTTCGCATATCGAGCACGATCCAACCTTTCCGGTTGGCTTCGTCCAGGGCCTTGTCCAGTTTTCCGACCGGGGATTCCCGGTCATAGGCCCATTCACGCGCGGCGTCGGTGTGGTGGACGATCAGGGCGAACCGTTTGCCCGGTCCCGCCGTTGTCCATTGCAGCATTTGCAGGTCGCCGTCGGAATTGCCGAACGCCATGAGCGGACGGCGCCCGATGACGCGCTGGATGGCCAGCGGCTTTCCTTCGCGGTCGTCTATGAAATCCACCTCGGGCAGGCGCATGATGCGGGGCGTTCCCGTGCTGTCGTCCCACTTTGTTTTCAGGCTGGAGCCGATCACATTTTCCGGCGGCACGCCGTATACCCTTTCTGAAAAGCCGCGCATGAGGTCCACGCCCCCGCCGGAAACGATATACACCTTGAATGCATGGGCACGGAGATAGTCCATAAGTTCCAGCATGGGCTGGTAGACCATGTTTGTGAAAAGCCTTCCGGTCGCGGGGTTCCGGGCTTTTGCCAGCCAATCGGCGGTAATGCGTTCGAACTCGTCGGTGGACATGCCGGCGTGGGCTGCCATGCCGAGCGCAAAGACCGCTTTATCGCCGCCGGACAGCGCGCTCTTGAGGTCGCCTTGCAGCACCGAGGCGAACGGTTCCTGCTTGCGCCACTCCGGATGCCCGGGCGCCAGATCCCTGATCCTGTCCACCATGAAAAAGACCTGGGCATACATGGGTTGCTCGGCCCACAGCGTTCCGTCGTTGTCGAACACGGCTATCCGTTCGGACGGCGGGACGAAGTCCGCGCTGCCGGGGGTGGTCGCTCCGCGCACGAAAGCGAGAATGGCCTCTTTGGCCGCCGTATCGTTCCAGGAAGGCATGGCCGCCGGTTCCGCGACGCCCGCGGCATTCGCCGGTATGACGGCGGCGAATACGAAAAAGAACAGAATGCAAAGGCGTTTTACCATATGTGTTCTCCGTCCGCGCAATTTTTTCATACTATGCCGCGCCCGAAATTCCGGCATGCGGGAGCATTCCCGCATGTATTGCGGCACAACACATGCAGGATGTATAGTATCACGTATTTCTTCTCGGCATATTATATAGATTGCACGTGAAAAGAAGGCCTGGAGAGCGGCCGGCCGGTCAGGCCCGCACAGCGGCTGGGCCCCCTTGAAATTTCACGCGCTCGCCGCCGCTTCCGGCTTAGAACTCCCACTTGAGCTGCACGCTGCCGGTCAGGCCTTCGCGCGTTCCCACATACCCCTGTATGCCCAGGTCCAGGGTCAGGCCGCCTTCCCCGTGGGCGGGCATTATGGAAATACCCGCCTCGCCGATGCCCGTGCCGCCTTTGAGATCGGCGGAACGCAGCCTGTATCCTTCAGCCGTTGCTCTGGCCTTGCCGTCAAACTCATATTCATAGGCCGCGCCGATATAGGGCGTGACCGTGCCCGTCACGGCATGGGAAAAACGCGCCCCGGTGCGCCAGCGCTGGGACTCGGACGAGCTGAAATGCACGGACTCGCCCGTGCTCAAATGCGTGTTATCGTCCTCCAGGCGCGTCCAGAGATACTTTGAGGAAACATCCAACAGCGCCCGCTCGTTGAACCGGAAAAGATACCCGATGCCCGCGTGCGCGCCGTAATACAGCGCGCCGTAATCGTACCGCGCCTCCTGGCCCATGCCGTCGCGCATATCGCCGGAAGAGAAGTGCGTGTCCGCCCGGCCCACGCGGCCGGATGCCTGCATGTACAGGCCGTTGGACAACTCAAGGCAGCCCAGGATGCCGCCGCCGTAATAGCGGGTGTCGCCGTCCCCGTTCACCGACGCCGCGTTGTTGAAGCTGTTGTGCGTGTCATACTCGCCCCATCCGGCTTCTAAAAAACCGCCCAGCGTGAGGTTGCCCACCGGCAGCGGGGTTTTCCGGGCCAGCCCGGCCAGCAGGGAAACGCCGCCCACATCCACGTGCGAGCCCGTCTTGTAGCGCGACCAGCCGCCCTGCGTCGCGCCAAACGTGTTCCAGCCTTCGCCGGGCATGGCGCAGGCCAAAGCCCCGGCCATGCCGGGCCCGACGATCAGATCCGCCCCCTGGTTGGCGAAGGCGAGACCCGCTATGCGCCCCTCGGGCAGAGCGGCGGACCCGGGGACGAGTTCCGCCTTGCTGAGGCTCGCCGTCAATGCGCCGCTGGCGGTGGAGACCAGAAAATCATACGTGAGCAGCGACCCCTTGGGGACGCTGGTGGTGAAATCCGCCATGCCGGTGGCCTCGCCGAGGAGCGTGACGCTGTCGCCCGGCTGCAAGATGATGCCGCCGCCCTCCACGCCGAGGAGGGTCACCGTGGCGTTCGTCAAATCCGTGGCGGCGGCTCCGGCGATGCCGACCTGGGTTTGCCCGTTGCCGAGTGAGCCGGGCAGGGAGAAGTTGTAGAACTGAAAGTTTTGCACGCTGTTCACCGTGCCGCGAAAAGCCAGTACGTCCAGGGTGTTGCCGGTGAACACGTCGCCGCCCGCAACGGTGGTATCCCCGCCGTGAATATCCACGGTGGGAGCCAGATACGCCGGGGAATGGATGCGTACCAGGTTGTTCACCGCGTCGCCGTTGTAAGTGTGGCCGCCCCGTATGCGCGTGGATACGGACCCGCCCAGCACGTGGACTTCGTTGCCGGAAGCCAGGTTCCCGCTGGTCGAGCCCGCAACGCCACCTGATTCTCCGCCGGTGAGGAAGCCCACGGAGGCGTTGCCGTCCAGATATACCCTGTTGTTCAGGGCATTGCCGCTGCTGGCCCAGCCTCCTCTTGCGCTGGTCACCACGGCGTCGCCGGAAAGCGAAACTTCGTTGCCGATGGCGTTGCCGCCGCTGTCCGCCTGTGCGCCGTAAGCGATTCTGCCGACACGGCCGCCGGTGATGACGGTCCGGTTATTGGTGGCGTCGCCGCCTTGCGAATACGCCCCGTGCACGTCACTCACAACGCTGCCGCCGCTCATGGTCACGGTGTTGTTGAAAGCCGTGCCGTTATGGGTGGCGGCGCCCCAAATGCTTCCATTGACGACGCCTCCGGTGATGGTCAGCGCGTTGCCGGACACATCGCCGCTGAGAACCTGGGAACTGTATGCCTCCGCGATGGAACCGCCAGTTATGGTGACTGTATTGCCGGAGGGGCTGGAAGCGGGCGGAAAAAGAGAGTCGGATTTGTTTTCAAAGTCGGGGCCCAAAGGGTAGCCGGGGTAGGTGATGTCCGCGGCCAAAGCCGGCGAAGCGGCCGCCAGCATGAGGGATAAACAAGTAGCGAGAGCCGGGAAGATTTTCATGGTTCATTCTCCGAAAGTGCGCCGCGCGGTCTCAATGCGATGGCGATACGGTTTTTTCTATGGCCGGAACGTCTCCATAAAACGGCAAATGAGGCTGAAAACTGCCTGAAATTCCGTGCAGGCAGTTTTTGTAATTTAATTATATAATAGATATAAAATGGTTAGTTTTTACGGCGCATGATAGATAGTATTTTAATACGAAAATAAGTATCCATTTTTGTATTATGACGGCCAGATAATCCAAGGGCCTGCTGTTTGACGGCAGGCCCTTGGATTTTCCGGCTCTCGTTGTGGGGGATCGGGTTCGCGGCGCAGTTGGCGCTCAACGCAAAAATGCTTGCCGCGCGGGCGGCGATGATAGCGGGAACCGCCGCTACTTTTCTTCGGGGTACACGACCAGCACGGGAATGTTCGAGTTGGCGAGCACCTGGTTCGTGACCGAGCCGTGAACGGCCCTGCAGACAAGCGAGCGGCAGTGGCTGGCCATGACGATGATGTCGCCGTCGCGATCTTTCGCGATTTCGAGAATTTTATCGGCGGCGTAGCCGACGACAACCTCGCCCTTATCCTGGCAGATGCTGCAAAAATGGGACATGACTTCCGCCATTTTCGTCTCGGCGTTCTGCAGCATCTTCTTTTCTTCGGCTTCTATCCGGAAGGCATAGCCTTCGATATACCGGGGGGGCACCGGTTCCAGCACATAGACAACAAGAATTTTCGCCTCCAGGGCGTTGGCCAGGGTCAGGGCATATTCCGCGGCTTCCGGCTGAAAGTCGTACACGTCTACTGGGCAGATAATTTTTTTGATTGGTTTCATGACACGCTCCTCTATCGATTGTGGTGTTTTTTCACAGTCATTACATGCCGGGCTCCGTTTTTCACGGGATTTACAATCCATAGCCGAGCCCCAAAACCTTTAAAATTATTATCCGGGAGATCTTCGTAATGCGGCCCGGCCGGGCGCGCGGCAAACATCATCCCCCGTAAACGCTTCAAAGGCTCGCCGCGATGCGGCGAGCCTTTGAAGCGTTTACGGGGCGGTTACACGGCTGATTCCAGCTCAAGCTCCTCGCTCTCCGACCTTTCCGGGTCCCGGAGAGATTTCTCTTCGTCCCTGGCGCGCTGCCATGTTACGGAAAAGTGCCGGAAATCCTCAACCGGCATGGGCTTGGCGAAAACATATCCCTGGATGGCGTCGCAGCCCATATCCCGCAGTTCCGCCACCTGGTCCGGCGCGTCTATGCCCTCGGCCACGGTTTTCATGTCCAGGGCCTTTGCCATGACGACGATGTTCCGTACCAGCTCGCGCCCGCGCTCGGCGTTGTGGTCGTACTGGAAAAACTGCCTGTCCAGTTTCAGCATGTCGACGTGGAGGGACTTGAGCAGATTGAGCGAGGAGTACCCGGCGCCGAAGTCGTCCAGCGAGCAGAGAAAGCCCCTGCGCTTGCAATCCGCCACAATGGATTGCAGGAGGGCGTGGTTCTCAAAGACGAGGCTTTCCGTGAACTCCAACTCCATGCACCCGTCGGGCAGCTTGAAACGGTCCTTGATCTGGGCGTATGTCCCGCTGAAATCGGGCTGCATGAGGCTCAGCCTGGACACGTTGACCGAGAGTATGTACGGCGGGGCGGGTCCTTCCAGCACCGTTTCCCGGTAATGCCTGCAGGCGGCTTCGAACACGAACCGGTCCAGCTTGACGATGAAGTTGTTCCGTTCAAAAAGCTCAATGAACCGGCCGGGCGGCACGGTGCCCTTTTCCGGCGAAATCCACCGCACGAGCGCTTCCGCCCCCATGATGCGGTCGCCGTCCTGGATGGCTATCTTGGGCTGGAGGTAGAGGTGGAATTCCCCGTTTTCCAGCGCGCCTTCCATCGTGGCTTCCACTTCCGCTTCCCACAGTTTTTGCTCGCGCATTTCGCGGGAATAGTAACACAGCCTCCTTACGCCATTTTTCCTCTTGACCGATTTTTGCGCCGTGATGGCCCTGTCCAGCATATCATGCACGCTGAGCCGTTCATCAGTCTCCCCTGTCAGATAGACGCCGCAGGCTACCTCCACCTTGTAGCCCCGGGACAGGATTTCCGGGTATACGGCGAGGTGGTGCACCAGGCTCATGAAGCGCTTCTCCAGTTCCTGCCTGCTTTTATACCGGCGCAACGCCACGAAAATATCGCCGTTGAGCCGGCAGAAAGCCTCGCCTTCCTGCGTAACCTCCTGCATAAATTTTGCCCAGTAGCGCAGCAGCCGGTCGCCCGCCTCACGCCCGAGCAGGTCGTTTATATACCGGAAATCCTCAATATCGGCGTACAGAAGGGCGTAGTTTGTTTTACCGGCTTTGCGCAGGATGGCGGCCGCATCCAGCAGAAATTTACTGTAGCTGCTCCCGCCGGTGACCGGATCGACAAAGGCCGCGGTCTCCAGTGTCCGCCGCGCTTTGTTGTTGACGTGGCGGATGAGCAGAATGAGCGAGGCGAAAACAGCCATGGCGATGACGATGATCGTTGTGGCTCCCGAGGTGACGCTCTTCAGCCCGGCGCTGACCATGTTTTCCGGCACGGCGTAAAAGACATACCAATCGTTTATGTTCAGCGGCGTATAGGCGACGAACCGGTTTTCCCCGTTAACGGGCTGTTCCAGGTGCCCGCTCTCGCCCGCCGCCAGGCTGGCAAGAAGCTGCTGCCGCTTGGTTTCGTCGGGCAGCGTGTACGGGGAGAAAATGCTGCTGCCTGTTGGCGGCACCAGCGGGCTTTTGGACTTGAGGATATACTTGCCGTTGCGGTCGATAATATGGGCCAGACCCTTGCCCGCGTATAAAGACCGGTCGATAAAGTTGAGCAGTTCCTCTTCCGGGTCGGCCGCGAAAAGCACGCCCTTTACCGTATTGGTCCCGGGGGCGTAAACAGGAACAGCATAGAAATTGACCATACTGTCGCTGGCTTCATCCCAGCGTGATTTGCTGACCGTTTTTTTATTGGCCAGCGCCTGGTGGATGAAATCTTCATTGAAAAGACTGGAACGGTATTGCCGGCCATGCCGGTCCAGCCAGACCGTCTGCCTTTCCGCGTCCGCAAAGCCCACGGCCACATAGGCGTTATAGGCGCACAAGCCTTTCATCAGGCCGTACAAAGCATCATCCTCCGCCAGCAAGTCCCGGTTTTCCGCCACGACGGATGCCGCCATAAGCGTCGCGAATTCTTCAGCAACATGCTCTTCTATGGCGAGCTTGGTTTGCCGGGTCGCCGCCTGGATGTGGCCGATGGTGTCATCCCGGCTCAGCCGGGCGGTATGGAAAATGAACAGCAGGCTGAAGGCCATAAAAACCACGATGGTTCCCAGGGCCAAAAGATAGACGCGGTTCATGTCCAGAGCCTCGGAGGGAGCCAGGAGGGTCGCGTTCCCATATGATTTCGGTCTGGCGCCGGCATGGCGGACCGCTTTCTTTCCGCTGCGGAGAAAGGGAAAAAACTGCTCCCAAAAATCCGACTGGAAAAGAAAGTACCGTTCAGCATTCATCATGGCGCCACCTTCCGTGTTAAAGGGAGAGATCCTATTGTAAGTTGTATGTGGAGTTTTATCCGGGGTCAACGTGTTCGGGGCACAAGGGCGTTATATCTTTTTTAAGAGGATCTAATTTTGCGGGAGAAGCAGGACGCCCCGGGAAAACACGTGAGCGCCGACGCGGGTTTCCGTACCGTTTGCGTGCATCCGGCGCGCGCCCCGCGTCCCTCTCCCGGCCTTTTGCCGGAGAGGGAGTTTTTTGTGCTGTTTTCTTTTGACGAATAGTAAAAAAGGAATATTCTGGGAGAACTAAGAGTCCCGCGAACCTCTGGGGCAGCAAGGTGAAGTATGTTTACTCGTTTGAATCTCAAGACAAAGATATTCTTCCTGGTCACCGCGGTCGTGGTGGTGTCGTTTCTGTCCGTCGTCATGATCGTTTCCAGCAGGAGCATCGGCGCGGCAAAGGCGGATGCGTTCATCCTGGCCAAGGAAACGGCGGAAAAGTACAAAAACGAAATCACGGCGGAACTGCAAGGGGCGCGGGTAACCTCGGAAACGCTCTCGGTCGTGTTTGAAACGCTGAAGGAACATGAGGTTACCGACCGGACGCTGATGAACGACATCCTGAAACGCGCCCTGCTGCAAAAAGAATACATAACCGCCTTCTGCATCGGGTACGAACCGAACGCCCTTGACGGAAAAGACGCCGAGTACGCCGGGAAAAAACCGGAGTATGACGAGACGGGACGCTATGCGCCGTACTGGAACAAATCCGGCGACACCATCCAGGTGCAGCCCCTGTACGATATTGATATTGCGGACTGGTGGATCGTGCCCAAACGGACGAAGCAGGAATACCTCACCGACCCGTATCCCTACGAGGTGCAGGGCCGGACCGTCATGCTGGCCAGCATGATTTTTCCCATTCTGCACAAAGGGGAGTTCATCGGCATCATTTCTTCCGATATCGTCCTCGACAAGCTCCAGGAAATGGTGTCGCGCGTCGACACGCGCGGAACGGGCGAATATACGGAAATTTTTTCAAACTCCGGCGCAATCGTGGCGCACCCGGACAAGCAGTATCTCGCGCGGGACATCCGGGAAACAGCACTTCGCGATATGGTCGTTAACGATCCGCAAAAACGGGACGCGGTGCTGCAATACGCCCAGATGTACCTGGAGAAAAACCTGCTCGCGGAACAGGCGGACGAGGCCCGGGTGAAAGATCGCGACGCGCTTGCGGCCTTTATGAAAAACCTGCGGGACAACGCCGCTGACCCCAAAGCCGCGCCCCTGGCCTGGCCCGCCATTTCTCCGGACCTGGCCGGGGAGATGCTTTCCGCCGTCCCGGCAACGCTGCGTGAGGCCGCGGAGGCCAGAAGCGCCATCAAGGGCGGGAAACTGCACATCGTCAGCGGCAAGGACTTTTACACGGTTTACATGCCCGTCCGGCTCAGCGCGGCGACAAACCCCTGGTCCGTGGCGGTCAACGTGCCCATGACCGAGGTGCTCAAATCCGCCGACAGCATCCGGAATTACGTCATGGCGGTGTCGCTCGTCTCCATCTGCTTTATCGCCGCCCTCTTGTATCTTATAGCGCGCAGCGTCACCAAGCCGGTGCTCGTGCTGGCGAAAACCGCCAAGGCCCTCGGCGAGGGCCAGTTTGACATCGACGTGCCCCAAAGCCGGGGCGGCGAAATCGGCGTCCTGGCCGGGGCGTTCAAGGTCATGGCCGAGAGGATCAACGAGCTCGTCACGAAATTGCAGAATTACGCCAGGGAGCTGGAGGAAAAAAACCGCAACCTGAAGACCTTGAACGAAATGCTCGTCGCGGCCAAGGAACAGGCGGAGGAATCGAGCCGGGCAAAGAGCGATTTCCTCTCCAACATGAGCCATGAGATGCGTACGCCCCTCAACGCGGTCATCGGCATGACCTCCATCGGGAAGGCCGCCCCCGACATGAAAAAGAAAGACTACGCCTTTAAAAAGATTGAGGACGCCTCCACCCATCTTCTGGGGGTCGTCAACGATATTCTGGATATGTCCAAGATCGAGGCGAACAAGCTCGAACTTTCGGTCATGGACTTCGACTTCGAGCGGATGCTGCGCAAGGTCGTCAACTTCATCAACTTCCGCGTGGACGAGAAAAAGCAGGATTTCCACGTGACCGTGGACAAGAATATCCCGCGCAGGCTGTCCGGGGACGATCAGCGGCTGGCGCAGGTTTTGACGAACCTGCTCTCCAACGCGGTGAAATTCACGCCGGAAAACGGCTCCATCCGGCTGGACACCAGCCTGGTCGAGGAAAAGGACGGCGAGTGCGTCATCCGCTTCGAGGTGGCCGATACCGGCATAGGCATAAGCCACGAGCAACAGGCGCGGCTGTTCCAGGCGTTTCAGCAGGCGGACAGCAGCACCTCCCGCGATTTCGGCGGGACCGGGCTCGGCCTTGCGATTTCGAAACGGATCGTGGACCTGATGCGCGGGCAAATCTGGATCGAGTCGGAACTCGGGAAAGGCGCGACGTTCATCTTCACGGTCCGGATCGCCAGGGGCGGGGCGGAACGGCAAAGCAGCCTGGATGCCGGTGTGAACTGGAAAAATATCCGCGTCCTGGCCGCGGACGACGATGCCGAGACCCGGGAATACTTCGCGGAAACGGCGGCGGGCTTCGGCATCGCGTGCGACGTCGTTCCCGGCGGGGCGGAAGCTCTGGCGCTGCTTGAAAAGGGCGTGCATTACGACATCTATTTCATAGACTGGAAAATGCCCGGCATGAACGGCATCGAACTGTCGCGAAAAATACGGGAACTGAGCGGGGGCAAGGCCGTGGTCACCATGATATCCTCGGTGGAATGGGGCGTCATCGCGGGGGAAGCCAAGGCCGCCGGGGTGGACCGTTTCTTGCCCAAACCCATGTTCCGGTCGGATATCGCCGACTGTATCAACGAATGTCTCGGGCTCGGCGCGCTCCCCGAGGAAGAGACGCCGTGCCGCGTGACGGACTCCTTCCCCGGCCGCCATGTGCTTTTGGCCGAAGACGTGGCGATCAACCGCGAAATCTGCCTGGCCCTGCTGGAGCCGACGCAACTGGAAATCGACTGCGCGACGAATGGGAAGGAAGCGTTCGTCATGTTCAGCGAAAACCAGGACCGGTACGACATGATCCTGATGGACGTGCAGATGCCCGTCATGGACGGGCTGGAGGCGACCCGCCGCATCCGGGCGCTCGGTACGCCAAAGGCGCTGACTATTCCCATCATAGCCATGACGGCCAACGTTTTTAGGGAAGATATCGAAAAATGCCTGGCCGCCGGGATGAACGACCACCTGGGCAAGCCCCTGGATATGGACGTGGTGGGCGAGAAACTGCGGCGGTATTTTTCACAAAGCGGCGCATGAGCGGGCGGCCGCTCTGCGGCGGGAAAAGGGAGAGGGTCCGGCCCGGCTCCCTTTTTTTGCGGCTGCCGTCCGGCGAAGCGGCAACCCCGGCCCCTCCCGCCGGGAGCGCAGGCGCTACGTTAAAAAATATTGTTTCTGTAGGAGTGGTGGGAGTTTTCTATACGTAATCAATAAAAAAACATTCAATAAGAATAGGTTTTCCATAAAAATCTGCTTTCATAAATTTATTTGTTGACAAATAAATTCATTGGGATCATACCCGCTGTCCGTATAGAAACAGTGGGTCATTTTTACAGAAACGGTCTTGACTCACTGTAAAAAAATATTACGTCTATACTGTTGTTCCGCAATATGTGTGGAACAACGCACTTTCGGAGGAAAATGCAATGCAAACTGTATATGACCAGAGACTTTTCGACATGCCTGTCGAAAGAACGGAACTGTATGCGGAATCCCGCGCGGAAGCGCTTCGCGTGCACAACCCCATGGACCCGGCCGAGGCGCAACTGGGCCGGCGGTTCTTCTGGTATGGTCTCGCGGTTTCCGGCCTGATTCTTTTGGGCGCGTATCTTTTTACCCTGTAGTTCACCACTGACGCGGCCCGCGCGGCCGCTGTCCATAACAAACGCCGCCCCGGTCCACCGGGGCGGCGTTTGTTTCTCCCCTCTCACCCGTTCCGCAGCGAGGCGGGCAGGCCCGCCCGGACAAGGTCGTAGGAGATGTCCACCAACTCCTTGCAGACCGCTTCCGGCGTCCGGCCGCGCAAGGAGAGGGATATCCAGTGGAGCTTGTTCATGTGCCAGCCCGGCATCACGGTTGCGTACCGTTCGCGGAAGAGGAGGGACAGATAGGGATCGCACTTGAGGTTGAGCAGCACGCCGTCCACCTTGTTACGGACGAGCAGGGCGAATATTTTGCCGTGCAGGCGGTAGAGAATCGCGTCCCAGCTTTCCCGGTGCTCCACTTCCGCCTCCGGTTTCGCCCGGGCGTAATCGTGGAGCCAGAGGTAGGGGCGCGGCCAGGCTATACTGTCTTTCATCGGCATCCTCGCTGTTCCGGGCGGTTTTTTCCGTTGCCGCAGCATACGGCGGTCCCGCCGTTTCTTCCAGAGGAAAAACAGCCGTGAACGAAGGCTCCCGTTCCGTTTCAGGCGAAAAAAAACCGGGGGCCATGCGGCCCCCGTCGAAACGTCTGTGCTGAACGACCTTTAGAACATGTACTGCACACCGACGCCGGTGAGGAAGTTGCCCTTGGTGTCGTCTTTGTCAGTCCAGGAATCACCCAGTTCGAGCTGGATGTAGCCAACGTCAAAGCGGAAGCTCAGGTTTTCGTTAACCTTGTATTCGTTGACCAGGTTGACTTCCCAAGCGTGGTCGGAGGTGGTAAGCTGGCGTTCGCCGAAGGTGTTGTTGGCACCAGCGCGCACGCTTCTCTTGTTGTCGACGGAATCACCCTTGTTGGTGCCGCCGTACCACATACCGGTGAGGGTGTGCTTCAGGTTGTCCACGAAGGACACGTCGGCGATCTTGATGCCCATGCCCCACATGCCCTGGCCGGTGTTGCTCAGGTAGCCGTCCCAACGACGCCAGCTGGCGCCGGCAAGGCCGTAGAGGGCGTTGCTCATGTTGAAGGCGCCGTCGGCGCTGATGATGGGCAGCTGGCCGAAGTCGTCGTCGTCGTCGTTGCCGGAGGAGTAGAAGCCGATGGCGGACAGGGAGCCAAAGGAGAACTTGTAGCCGATGTCGCCGGCGACCATCCAGCCGGACATGTCGTAATCGCTGTCGCCGGTATCGACACGGCCGTACATGCCGTCGAGTTTCACGAAGAAGGGATCGAGAACGGGCAGTTCAAAGGTCGTGCCGATCCACCAACCGTAGGCCTGGTCGTCGCGGTCGCCTTTGGCGGCGATGGCGGCTTTGCCAGCTTTGGTGACGGCGGTGCCGGCGGGGTTCCAGGTGGGCTGGGTCGCGGCAACGGAGTTAATCGACGCGCCGTTGTAGTTCAGCTTGTTGCTGAAGAAATCGCTGTCTTTGCCGATAACGGCGGCAATGGCCCAGGGGCTGAAGCGCACGACATCGGTTTTGATGGGCAGGATGACGCCGAACACGTCCATGTCGTCCAGTTCGTTTTTGCCGTCGGCCTGGGTGGTGTCGTCATAGTAGTTGCGGTCGTAAGGACGCGCCCAGAACGCGGTCAGGCCGAATTCCGGCGTGAACTGGTTGGACACGGACACGCCGGCCACGTCAGCGTTCAGCACCGGGTTCCAGATGGAGGCGCCGGGCAGGTTGATGCCCTGCACGCCCATGCGGGTCTTGACCTGGGTGTTGGGAATGGTCCAATCCAGGTGAGCGCGCTTGATAACAAAGGTGCTGTTGTCGGCGTTGATCGCGCCGTAGGAGTTAGCCGGGCCGGTGCCTTTGCCGCTGTCGCCCCAGTGGATGTTGTTTTCCAGGTTCAACAGGGCGCTGAGGTTTTCGTCAGCGATGAACTGGATCTGCACGCGGGTACGCTGGCGGGCGCGGACGCGGTCGGCATGTTTGCCGGTGTCGTCTTTTTTAACCAGGAGGGGGTTGGTGGCGTAGCTGTACCAGAACCACCACTGACCATTAACCTTCACGTCGATGGCGGAGGCGGCGCCGAGCGAACCCAGAACCACACCCAGAGCCACTACGAGAGTGAGAAGTTTTTTCATTGTTGCTTCCTTCTTTTGCAAAAAAAATTGATGAATCAACCTTAGCCAGACGTTTCTTCCGCGTGATTCCACGCGTAGTTGCAGGATTACGGGTGTGGGAAAAATATGTCAATCAGAGTTCAAATTTTTTTCAGTAGGTTGAGATATGTTTTATATATAACAATTTGATTTTTATTGGTAAAATTTTTTATACCGAAAACGAAGCACTCTTTTCCCGCAACACTCCGGTATAAAATTTTAAACCCTTCCTTCCGCCGCTTTTTGATGGAAATTTCACCGCAGAAAAATTTTTTTTCTTGTGGGTTGCGAATAAACTGTCATAAACATTCACTATCATATATAAATATCAACTGACGGATAACTATTTTTCGTATTGTCAAGCCGGCATCCGGTTGGTCTGTATTTTTTTTATCGTAACAAGCTGTAAAAGTGGTGGTATATTTGCTGGTATTGTATTTTTTGTGGAAAAAGATACCAGCGGCATACACGATATATATTGTCCTATAATGCTTTCCGGCGATCAAGGGGTAGGCATGAAATTGACGGATTCATTTCTGCGCGGTTTGAAAGGAAACGGCACTGTCCGGAAATTTTCCGACGGCGGCGGCTTGTACATCCATGTCTCCGGCATCGGCGGCAGGCTGTGGCGTATGGGATACCGTTTCGGCGGCAAGCAGAAGACACTGAGCTTCGGGACTTACCCCGCTGTAAGCTTGAAAGCCGCCCGCAGGCGCCGGGAGGAAACCAAGGAGCTGCTCGCGGCGGGCATTGACCCCGGAGAGCACAAAAAGGCTCTCAAGGCGGCGGCCTGGGCGGAAGCGGCCAACAGTTTCGAAGTGGTCGCCAGGGAATGGTATTCGCTCCGCAAGGGATCCTGGGCCGCAGCCCATGCTGAGAATGTTATTAACCGCCTTGAAAAACATATTTTTCCGCCAATAGGATCATCGCCCGTTAACCGCATAAGCGCGCCGGAACTTTTACAGGCCTTGCGGCGCATCGAGGCTTCCGGCGCGGTTGATGCGGCGCATAGGGCCTTGCAGAATTGCAGCCAGATTTTCCGTTACGCCATCAGCACGGGCCGTTCGGAAAGAGACCCCGCGGCGGACCTCAAGGGCGCGCTCTCTCCCTTCAGAAGCACAAGTTTTGCCACCATTACGGACCCGCACGCGATCGGGATTCTTCTCCGGGACATAGATGCCTACTCGGGAAATGCCGTGGTCAGGGCGTCCCTCCGGATGGCCCCGTATGTTTTCGTCCGCCCCGGGGAGCTCCGGCGGGCGGAATGGGCGGAATTCAACCTCGCGGATGGGGAATGGCGCATCCCGGCATCCCGGATGAAAATGCGCATCCAGCATATTGTCCCGCTTGCCCGGCAGGTTCGTGAGATTCTTGAAGATCTTTATAAATTTACCGGCAAATCCCGTTTTTTGTTTCCCAGCATGCGGGCAAACAACGCGCCCATAAGCGATATGACCCTGTTGGCCGGGTTGCGGCGGATGGGGTACGACAAGGTCGCCATGACGATGCACGGCTTCCGGAGCATGGCGAGCACCCTTTTGAACGAGCAGGGGTACAACAGGGATTGGATAGAACGGCAACTCGCCCACGGCGAGCGCAACAGTATCAGGGCAGCCTATAACTATGCGGAATACCTGCCGGAGAGACGCCGGATGATGCAGGAATGGGCTGACTACCTTGACGCTTTGCGCCAAGGCCGAGCGGACGCGGCCGCGACCGGCCTTTGGCGCTATCCGCAACCGCGCACGCAGCGTTGACAAACGTTGGTATTCTTCTTGGTATATATAATTGTACCAATTGTCTTAATTCTGATAAATCGGTGCTATAATAAGAGATCTTTCAAGCCGCCGCCTCCGCCATCGACGTGAAGGTTAATGGTCAGTGGTGGTTCTGGTACAGCTACGCCACCAACCCCCTCCTGGTTAAAAAAGACGACACCGGCAAACATGCCGACCGCGTCCGCGCCCGCCAGCGTACCCGCGTGCAGATCCAGTTCATCGCTGACGAAAACCTCAGCGCCCTGTTGAACCTGGAAAACAACATCCACTGGGGCGACAGCGGCAAAGGCACCGGCCCGGCTAACTCCTACGGCGCGATCAACGCCGACAACAGCACCTTTGTTATCAAGCGCGCTCACCTGGATTGGACCATTCCCAACACCCAGGTCAAGACCCGCATGGGCGTGCAGGGCATCAACCTGCCCGGCGCCTCCATCTGGAACCCGGTGCTGAACGCTGACGTGGCCGGCGTGTCCGTGTCCAACCAGTTCACGCCGGAATTCGGCCTGACCGCGTTCTGGGCGCGTCCTTACGACCGCAACTACTATGACGACACCACCCAGGCCGACGGCAAAAACGAACTGGACGACATGGACGTGTTCGGCGTCATCCTGCCCATCAAAACCGATGTCGTGCGCTTCAGCCCCTGGGCCATTGCCGCCGTTATCGGCAAAGACAGCGATTTCTTCAGCAACAAGCTGAACTACAACGGCGCGTCGATTAACTCCGTTGCCGCGACCCAGCCCACCTGGAACCCCGCCGGCACCGCCGTCACCAAAGCTGGCAAAGCCGCCATCGCCGCCAAAGGCGACCGCGACGACCAGGCCTACGGTTGGTGGATCGGCACGACCTTTGAACTGCCCGTTCTCGATCCCTTCTTCGTGAAACTCGACGGCATGTACGGCCGTGTCGATACCGGCGACAGCGATTACGACATGTCCGGCTGGATGGTCGCCGGCGACATCGGCTACAAGTTCTCCTTTGGCTCCCTGTCCGCCATCGGCTTCTACTCCTCCGGCAACGACGACGACGACGACTTCGGCCAGCTGCCCATCATCAGCGCCGACGGCGCCTTCAACATGAGCAACGCCCTCTACGGCCTTGCCGGCGCCAGCTGGCGTCGTTGGGACGGCTACCTGAGCAACACCGGCCAGGGCATGTGGGGCATGGGCATCAAGATCGCCGACGTGTCCTTCGTGGACAACCTGAAGCACACCCTCACCGGTATGTGGTACGGCGGCACCAACAAGGGTGATTCCGTCGACAACAAGAGAAGCGTGCGCGCTGGTGCCAACAACACCTTCGGCGAACGCCAGCTTACCACCTCCGACCACGCTTGGGAAGTCAACCTGGTCAACGAATACAAGGTTAACGAAAACCTGAGCTTCCGCTTTGACGTTGGCTACATCCAGCTCGAACTGGGTGATTCCTGGACTGACAAAGACGACACCAAGGGCAACTTCCTCACCGGCGTCGGTGTGCAGTACATGTTCTAAAAGTCTTTCAGCACAGACGTTTCGCCGGGGGCCGCATGGCCCCCGGTTTTTTTGCGCCCGGCGCCCCGATCGGGAAAGCGGGCCGCAGCGACAAGCGCCGCCCGTTTTTCGCGGACGGCGCTTTCTGGAACGTTTTTAGGGAAGGGCGGCTATTTTTTCCGGCAGGCAGGGCACACGCCGTACAGATACATATGGTGGGAGGTCAGGAGAAAGCCGTTTTTCTCGGCCAGCTTTTCCTGCAATTTTTCGATTTCCGCGTCCATGAACTCCACCTGTTTGCCGCAGCCGATGCAGATGAGGTGGTCGTGGTGCACGGAATTGGAAGTGCTTTCATAGCGCGCCATGCCGTCGCCGAAATGGACTTCCTTGGCGAGGCCGGAATCGCAGAAAAGCTTGAGCGTGCGGTAGACCGTGGCCTGCCCGATGGAAGGATCTTCCTTGCGGACCCTGTCGTACAACTCCTCGGTGCTCAAGTGCCCGGTCTGCCGCAGAAACACGTCCGCGATCAGACGGCGCTGGGGCGTAAATTTGAGCCCGTTGGCGGTGACGTAATCAGAGAACTGCTTCAATGCCTGTTTCATGGGTGGCCTTGATAATCCTTGTCGTTGGTTGTAGCGTAAACGCTCTCGCGCTTTCAATCATTATCAATTATATATGAAATTGTCCCTTTTGCCTAGGGCGGATAGCCGCCTGTTTATTGAAAACGGTTGTGGGACGGAAGACCCCGGCATACCCGCCATCACATACTATCCGGAAAAATGCAATGCGATACGGACTGAACGACTTCCCCCCGCCGTTGGCGTTTTTTCTCTACGGGGTGCAATGGTGGATTGTGACGCTGCCCAGCGTGGTGATACTGGGGGCCGTGGTCACGCGGCTTCATTTTACGGACGTGGCGGCCCAGGTCTGGTATCTGCAAAAGCTCCTCGCGGTTCTCGGCACGGCCACCGTGGTCCAGGTGCTGATCGGCCACCGGCTGCCGCTGGTCATCGGCCCGGCTTCCACGCTCCTTGTGGGCATTCTCGCTTCCATCGCCGTGGGGGTTGACGCGCTCTACACCGCTATTTTCCTGGGCGGCATCCTCCTCGCCGTTGCCGGGTTCTCGGGCATGCTCGCGTATGTGCGCGTTTTTTTCACCCCGCGCATTGTGGCCGTGGTGCTTGTGCTCATCGCCTTCACCCTCAGCCCCACGATCCTGCGGCTCATCGGCGAGGGGGCGGGCGGCGGCATCTTTCCCTTCTGCTTCGCGTTTGTGACGGTTTTCGCGCTTCTGTGCATCAACGATATCCTGAAAGGCGTGTTCAAGTCGCTGACCGTGCTCATCGGCCTGATCGGCGGCACGCTGGCGTTTTGCTTTTTCCGGGGTGTTCCGGCCGGTTTTTCCGCCCCCCTCGGGTCGACAGCCGCCTTTTCCTGGACCATTTCACCGGAATTCCACCCCGGCACGCTGCTGGCCTTTGTGTTCTGTTTCCTGGCCCTGACCGTCAACGAGCTCGGGTCCATCGAGGCCGTGGGGCAGATGCTGAACGCCGACGGCATGGACAGCCGCACCCGGCGGGGTGTGGGGTTTGCGGGCCTTGCCAACGCGGTTTCCGGCGGGCTCGGGGTTATCGGGCCGGTGGATTTCTCCCTCAGCGCCGGGCTGATAACGGCCACGGGCTGCGCGTCGCGCTTCGCCCTTATCCCGGCGGGCGCGGGCCTCGCGCTGTGCGCTTTTTTCCCGAAATTCGTCATGATCCTCGGGGCCATCCCCGGCCCGGTCATGGGCGCGCTCTTGCTGTATTTGATGGCGGCCCAACTCGCCAGCGGCCTGATAATGCTGGCGGCGGGAAAAGGCGTTACGGATTTCACCTCCGGCATGACGGTGGGGCTGCCGCTCATGGTGGGGATCATCATTTCCTTCGCTCCGGCAAGCATTTTCAATGCGTTTCCGGAAATGCTCCGCCCCGTGATCGGCAACGGGTTTGTCATGGGGACCTTGGCGGTCATCATTCTGGAGCATGGTATTTTTAGAAAGCGACAGACGGCATAGCGTTTCCGCCCGCTGCAACCAACACGGCCCGCCGTTCGGCGGGCCGTGTTGGTTTTGCTGTTACCGCTCGGCGAGTTGCCGCACCAGAGGCAGGTCCGCGGGCAGAAAGTTGAGCCGCGCGGCGTCCGTGGGGGTGGTCCAGGCAAGTTCCTGGTTTTCGAGGGATGCCGGTTCGCCCCTGAAACCGTCCACGAGGAAGACGTGCAGCGTGACCGTGCCGTGGTCATAGGTGTGGGTCATGGTCTGCCAGAACCCGGCGGCCACGTCCGTTATGCCGAGTTCTTCCTCCAGTTCGCGGCGCAAAGCCTCAAGGGGCGTTTCGCCCGCTTCGATCTTGCCGCCGGGAAATTCCCAGTACCCGGCCATGACCTTGCCCTCCGGGCGCCGCACGGCCAGAAAGGTGCCCTCCCGTCGCAGGACCCCCGCGACAGCGGTTATTTCCTTCACGACGCCGCTCTTTTCGCATCCACCACGAAAAAGGAGCCGCCTGCCGTGGCGAGCAGTTTCCCGGTATCGTCAGTCACCCGGGCTTCGACGCTCAGGATGCTGCGTCCGGCTTTTACCACTTCCGCCGTGCCGATGAGCGTGCCCGGCCTGTTGGGGTCCGTGGCCCGCAGAAACCGGATGTTCATTTCCGTGGTGACGGTGTGCTTGTCGTGGTCCAGCAGGCTGATAACCGCGTGGGCCATGGCTTCGTCCGCCAGCGTCGCCAGAATGCCGCCCGCAACCGCGCCCTCGCCCTGGGTCAGGCAGGGGGATATGGGCAGTTCTATCCTGGCCTCGCCCTTGGCGGCGGAAACCAGCCGCGCCCCGAGAAGGTTGAACAGGGGGTTGACGCTCTGGATTTCGCAGGTCATCGCCTGCAAATACGGGTTCGTTGTCATGGGTATTCCTTCATGTCTCTTGGTCAGGCATCGTCGTCCGCGAGGGCCTGCCGCTTCTCCTCCAGAGCTGCAAGGCGCGATTCCAGATCCGCCATGTCTTCCATGACCGTCTCGGACGAAGATTGCAGCGCGTGAAATTCCTTCAAAAGCTCCGTGGTCCGCGCGGAATCGGCGTACACTTCGGGGTCCGCCAGCAGGGCCTGGGTTTGGTCGAGCTTCGCGAGAACGGACTCCAGTTCTTTTTCCATGGCCGCGTAACGGTCCTGCAGCGGTTTCATGGTTTTATACACGGTGTTGCGCAGTTCCGCCTGCTCGCGTTTGATGCGTTTTTGCTCCTCGCGCGAGAGGGAGGGCTTGGCCCCGGCCTGGGCGGATTCCGCCTCCGTCTCGCCCGGTTCCGGCTTCAGGGACGGGCCGCCGCCGGTCTGGGCGGCTTTCCTGGCATCCGCATACTGATCGTACCCTCTATCATACACCGTGAAGGCGCCTTCATCCAGCATCCAGACTTCATCCGCCACTTCCGAGAGCAGGTGTCGGTCGTGCGCCACCATCAGAACCGTGCCGGGGAAGGTATCCAGCGCCTCCACCAGGGCTTCGCGGCTTTCCAGGTCCAGGTGGTTGGTCGGTTCGTCCAGGATGAGGAAGTTGCACCGCGCGAGAAAGAGGGAAGCCAGGATAAGGCGGCTCTTTTCCCCGCCTGAAAGGGTGCCCACGGTCCGGTCGAAAAAGTTCTGCCCGAGCAGGAACAGGCCGAGGACGCTCATCAGTTCCTCTTCCGTGGTGCGCGGGTCCGAGAGCCGCCTGATTTCCCCCAGCACCGTACCGGACGGGTTCAGCGTTTCCAGCTGGTGCTGGCTGAAATAGCCCATTTTCACGAGCTGGCCCATCTGGACCGTGCCGCCGGTCTTTTCCAGCCGCGCGGTGAGCAACCGCAGCAGGGTTGTTTTGCCGCAGCCGTTATGGCCGACCAGCGCGATTTTCTGCCCCCGGTAGATGGTGAAGGAGAGCTTGTCCCACATCTTTTTCCCGTCCGGGAAATGGAAGGACAGGTCGGAAACGGCCAGGACCGTCCTGTCGGACTGGGGCGGCGCGGGCCAGGCAAAATTGAGTTCCTTGCGCTTCTGGGTGGGTGCGAGGCCCTCCAGCTCCTTTTCCAGCCTGCGGGCCATCTTCTGCTTGGACCCGGCCTGCCGGGCCTTGGTGGCCTTGTATTTGAACCGGCGCACAAAGGCCATTTTCTTGTCGATTTCGTCCTGGATGCGCGCGGCTTCGCGTTCCTTCTGCCCTTCCATCTCTTCCTGGAGGGCGATGAACTGGGTGAAGTTCCCCCGGCGGAACATGGGTTTGCCGATCCCGAGGTACAGGATGTGCGTGCTGATCTTGTCCATGAACACCCGGTCGTGGGCCACGAACACGAGCACCCCCTGGTAGTCCATGAGGAAGGATTCCAGCCATTCCACAGCGTCCAGGTCCAGGTGGTTGGTCGGTTCGTCGAGCAGCAGCACGTCCGCCCCGGCCGTCAGGATGCGGGCGAGTTTGGCCCGCTCGCGCCAGCCGCCGGAAAGTTCCCGCAGGGGTCTGTGCCATTTGCTTTCCGCGAACCCCAGGCCCGTGAGCACAGCTTTGGCCGTGTGTTCCGGGTTGTACCCGTATGTCTGCTCCAGCTCGGCCTGGCGCACGGCAAGCCGCGCGAGGGCCGTTTCATCGGCCTTTTCCGCCGCCTCGTGCCAGGCGGCCCAAAATTCGTTCCAGTCCGGCAGCACGTCCACCACGTAATCAAGCAGTTCCCGCTCAAGGGTGGATTCGTCCAGTTCCTGTTCCACGTACCCCAGGCGGCAGCCCTTGGGCAGCACGATGCGCCCGGCGTCCGTCGTTTCCACCCCGGCCAGGATGCGCAGGAGCGTCGATTTGCCCGTGCCGTTGGCCCCGCAGACGCAAAGCCGCACGCCGGATTGTATCTCCAGGGAGAAGTCGGCCAGAATGTCGCGGCCGCCAAAGGTTTTGCTCACATTTTGTATGGATACCCGCATAGCCCGCGCACTGTATCGTAAAAAGAGCGCGGTGCAAAGAGCCGGAGAGGGGGAAAGGACCCCGGGGGGCACCCCCCTTGTGATCCCCTTCCCCAAATGCTACACCCTGTCCATGCCGCGATTTACCTTCATCCATGCCGCCGACCTGCATTTGGGCGCGCCGTTCAGAGGCCTTGACGGCGCCGCGTCGGCCGCGTTTCCCTCGTCCGGCCCTTCATCGAGCCCTTTATCCAGCCCTTCATCCAGCCCTTCATCCAGAAAGAAGGGCAACTTCCTGGCCGAAGCGAGCTTTATCGCCCTGGACCGGCTGGAAAAAGCCTGCCTGGACCAGGGTGCCGCCTTTTTGATCCTGTCCGGCGATATTTACGACGACAAAGACGGCGTGCTGCGCGCCCGCTTCGCCCTGCGCGACATGTTCCTGCGCCTGAAAGACGCCGACGTCCGGGTCTTCATCGCGCACGGCAACCACGACCCCCTGCGGCCCGGTCCGCTGCCCGTGGCCTGGCCGGACAATGTGACGGTCTTCGGCCCCGAGGTTTCCCGTGAGTGCGTGATGCAAGACGGCGTTCCCCTGGCGCTGGTGCAGGGCATCAGCCATACTGCCGCGCGCGAGACGGAGAATTTGGCGCTGCGTTTCACGCGGTATGCGCCGGGCAAAGAGGATGGCAACGCCTTGTCCGGCTCGCTCCCGGAAGGGCTTCCCGCCGATATTTTTCAGATCGCGGTCCTGCACTGCGCCGTGGGCGGCGCGGCCGACGGGCACGCGCCGTATGCGCCGTGCGCCTTGTCCGACCTGACGGGCGCGGGCTTCGACTACTGGGCCTTGGGCCACGTGCACCAGGGCGGCATTGTGTGCGATGCGCCGTACGTGGTGTACCCCGGCAGCATCCAGGGCCTGCACATTAACGAGACCGGCGCGCACGGCTGCGCCGTCGTCCGGGTGGACGGCAGATCCTGCGCCGTGGAGCAGTTGCCGCTGGCCCCGGTCGTCTGGGAAAAGATGGTGTTCACCGTGACCGAGGGCACGGCAACGCCGGTCGCAACGATCGACGCCCTTGAGGAAGCCCTGCTTGAAGCCCTGCAAACGCGTGCCGGGGAGCGGAACGGGGCCGAAGCGGTCTTTTGCCGGGTCATCCTGGAAGGCGCGACGGAACTGGATGCGGAACTGCGGCGGCCCGGCAGCCTGGAGACGCTCCTGGAACGGCTGCGCAAGGAACTGGCCGCGCACGACGGCCCGGCGCGGGTCTGGCTCAAGGATATCCGCCTTGCCACGTCCCCTGACAGGGATTTTGCCGCCCTGGCCGGCCGCGACGACCTGGTGGGCGAGGTGGTGCGCCTGGCCTCAGCCATGCGGGACGACCCCGCCCGGGCGGAAGAGGTGGCGGACAGGGCGCTCTCGGCACTGCGCGGCAATGCAAAATTGAAAAAAATACTGGCCCTTGGCGGCGAGGCCCACGGGATAGGGGGGATGGACGGGGCAGTTGATACGGCCTTGTCCGCGCCGGATCTGGCCGACGAAGCCAAAGCCCTTCTCTGTTCCCTTCTGGAAGGCGACGAATAGTGCGTATCCGCGAATTTTCCATAGACCGCTTCGGCATGCTCGCATCGCAGCGCGTACCCGACCTTTCGCCCGGCATCACGGTGTTTTTCGGGGAAAACGAGGCCGGGAAAAGCACCTGCCTCAACTTTTTCCGGGCCATGCTGTTCGGCTACGCCCGCAACCGCCGCAGCATCGATTACCTGACGGACGCCAAGGGCGTTTCCGGCGGGAGCCTCCTGATAGACAGCGATTCCTTGGGGCCGGTGCGTCTCGCGCGCGTCCCCGGCCCGCACGGCGGCAAGGCCGCGCTGACCGGCCCGGACGGCTCCCCCCGGCCCGAGTCCGATCTGGCCGTGCTGCTGCGGGGCTGCACCCCGGATCTTTTTGACAAGGTGTTCGCCTTCAGCCTCGGAGAACTGATGCAGTTCAGTTCACTGACGGACGACAACATCCGCCACGCCCTGCACGGGGCGGCTTTCGGCACGGGGTTGCGCTCGCCGGGGCAGGTGCTCAAGCAGCTTGACGACGCCATGCGCCAGATTTACGCGCCGCGCGCGACCAGTTCCGCGATCCACGGCCTGCTCCGCGAGCTGGAAGAGGTCAACGCGACCATCAGGGACCGGGGCAATGAGGTGGACCGCTATGCCTCGCTCCGCGCGGACCTTGAAACGGCAACGCGGGAGCTGGAAGCATCCAAAACCGCGCGCGCGGCCATGGAAACGGAACGCCGCCGCCTGGAGCGTGTTATTGCCCTGCGCCGCCGTTGGGAGGCGCTACGCGAGGCGGAAGACGCCCTGGCCGCCTTCCCGGAAAGCAGCGGCGTGTTCACGCCGGACGGGCGGGAGCGGCTGGACCGGCTGGCGGACCGGCTTGAAGAGCGGCGGCACGTCCTTGCCCAGGCATCAGCCGCCTTGCAGCGGGCGGAAGAGGAACGCGCTTCCCTGGCTTTTGACCCGGCCCTGGCCGGGGCGCTCGGCGCGGTGCAGTCTCTCGCCGAACGCAAGGAGAACATGCGGGCGGCGGCCACGGAAATCCAGAGCCTGAACGCGGAAAAGGACGCCCTTGCCCGCCAGGCGGCAGCCGTATGCGCCGACCTTGGGCCGGGCTGGAATGCCGGAAAGCTGGAAACGGCGGATATTTCCCTTGCGGCGCATGAGAAGTGCGAGACGTTGGGCAAAGCCCTTGCCCTGGCCGAAGCGGCGCGCCAGTCCGCCCGGGCCGAGGTGGGCAGGCTGGAACGCGAGCGCCTGGCCGCGCGGGAATCGTGGGAAGAGGCCGTGGTCTCCCTGCGGGAAGCCGGTGGCGAAGGCAGCGGCGACGGTGGGGAAAATCCCGTTGCCGGGCCGCCGGTCGAGGAACGAAGCGGCTTCCCCGATGACGCCGCTTTGGAGCGTCTCTCCCAACTTCTGGTGCGGGCGGAGGATGCGGACGAGAAAACAACGGCGCTCGCGCTCGCCGCGCGCAACGCGGAACAGGCCCTGGACGGCGCCGTTGCCGCCATTGACCCTTCCTGGTCCCGCGAGGATGCGGAGCGCGTCTCTCTTACGCCGACGGACCGCGAGCGGCTGCTCGGCCTCGCCCGGTCCGCCGAGGACGCCGCGAGCCGCGAAAGTGAACGGGAACGGGAAACAAAGGCCGCGGAATTGTTGTTTGACGATATCGCGGAACGCGCGGCCATGCTGGAACACGCCGTGGCCGAGCGGGCCGCGCGGCTTTCCGGTACGGTTGATCCGGCGGTCAGGACGGGTGCGGCAGGCCGGGAAACCGATGCGCCCGTGACGGAGCGGCTTCTTGAGGAAGCCGCGTCGTCTCTCGACCGGGCCCGACGGACGTTGCGCCGCGCCCAAGCCGCCCGGAAATCGTTGGAAACGGCCAGAACGGCCTATGATACCGCCAACGAGCAGCTCGGCGACATCGTCAGCCTGATGCGCGGCGCGCGGCCCAAAAGCGCGTTCCCCTGGGCCACGGCCATCCTGTTCCTGGCGGTGCTCTGCCTCGTCTGCGGCGGGGGTGTTTTGTATTTCGGCCTGGCGGGCGGGCAGGAAGGATTTGTCCGGGCCGGTTCCGGTGCGCTTGCCGCCGGGGTCGCGCTTGGCGCCGCCTGGCTGGCGCTCGCGGCGCGCGGCGGCGCGGATGCCGCTTCGGAAGCCATGGAGCGCAACTGGTCCGCCATTGAGCAACGGCTTATCCGCACGCGCATCGCGGCCCAGGATGCCAGGCTTGAGGCCGAGGCCGTCCTGGAATCCCTGCCGGAAGAGGCGCCGGATTTGTTCCCCGGCGGTATGCCCGGCTACGCGATAGACGCGGAGAGCCTGGCCGAAGCCGAGCAGACGCTCGCCCGCCGGCGTGAGCAGTACGTTATCCTGGAACGGGACGCCAAGGACCTGGAGCGGGAAAACGCCGCCCTCGGCGCGGCGAAAAAACGGTTGGATCACGCGAGCAGCGCCCTGCACGCCGCGCGCGCGCGGTGCGAGGAAGCCCGGGCCGCCTGGGAGGCTGCTCTCGCGGCATCATGCCTGCCCGCCGCGACGCCGGTTACGGAAGCCCGGTCATTGCTCGAGCGGCTGGATGCGGCCGCCGCCTGCCGCGCGAGCCTGCGGGCCCGGCTCGCGGAACAGCAAGCGGCTGAGAATGCCCTTGCCGAATGTTTGCGCTTCGCCCGTTCCCTGCCGGAACTCGCGGACATGTTCGCCTCCCTGCCGGAACCGGGTTCGCATCTGGCCCCGGCTCCCGGCCCCTGGCTCGCTCTGGTGCGCGACTACCTCGCCCGTGAGCGCCACGCGGGGCGGGAGCGCATTCGCCTCCGCGAGCTTACGGCCATGCGGCGCGCCCGGCTCGACGAACTCACGGGCCTGGAATCCCGCGCCGGAGCCGCCCTGGAAGCGGCGGAGTCCGCCGCCGGGGAAGCCGCGGTTGCCTGGCGATCCTGGCTTGAAGCGCACGATCTTTCGCCGTCCCTGTCGCCGGAGACAGCCCGCCGGGCCTTGGAAACAGCGGGCAAAGCCAGGGCCGCCCTGGATGCCGCGCGCAGGATAGCGGCCCGCATCGAGGCCCTTGACCGGGAGACAGTGGCGTTTTGCCGCGAACTGGCCCTTTTGGCTATCCATGCGCCGGACCATCCCGCCAGAGCGCAGCTGGCTCTTGTGGCAGGCGGCGAGGCCCCGGCTTCCGTTGACCCGGCCGTCATGGCGTCCGTTCTGTCGTTTCTGGACGATCTCGCGGCCCTCGCCCGGAGTGCCGGGGAAAAGGCGGCCGTCGTCCGCGCGGCGGAAAAGGAATTGCCCGTTTTACGCGACGGTGTTGCCCTGGCGAAAGAGCATGCCGCCGCGACAGAGGCTGAAATGGCGGAAATGCTCCGGCTGGCCGGGTGCGATACCCTTGAGCGCTACCGTGGCGCGCATGCCGTCTGGGAACAGCGCGAAGGGGCGCTCGCCGCGAAGCGCACCATCAGCGCGGCCCTTGAGCGCGAGGCCGCCGAGCACGGCATTGCCCTTGAGGAAACCCTGGCCTCCTTCGCCGCCACCGGCCCGGAAGACACGGCGGACGCCCTTGCCGCGCGGGAAGCGGACCTTGGCGAAGCGCTGGCCCGCGAGCATGCCCTTGCCGAGCGCAAGGGCGGGCTGGAAGCCGAAATGGCCGGGCTGATGAACGAAAAAGGGCTGACCGAACTCCTCGCCCGGCGGGAAAGCTTGACCAATGATATGCAGTCCGCCGCCCGCGAGTGGTCCCGTCTCGCGGTCGCGCGGGAAATGCTGCTGCATGCCAAGGGCCGGTTCGAGTCCGAGCGGCAGGGCGGCGTGGTGCGCTATGCCGGGGAAATTTTCAGCGCCATTACCGAAGGGGCTTACAGCGGCATTACCGTGTCGCTCGCGGACGAATCCGTGGCGGCCGTGGCCCGCGACGGGAGCGTGAAGAATCCGGAAGCCGAACTCAGCCGGGGAACGCGCGAGCAGCTGTACCTGGCGCTCCGGCTGGCCTATGTGTTGGACCACGGCGCGCAAGCGGAAAAGTTGCCGGTGGTCATGGACGACATCCTGGTCAACTTCGACGACAAACGGGCCCGGCATACGGCCTCGGTTTTGGCGTCCTTCGCGGAAAAGCACCAGGTGCTGTTCTTCACCTGCCATGAGAAGACCGCCGCCATGCTGGCGGACGCCGCTCCGGAGACGGTCGGGTATGTTTTGCGCAAAGGGAATTTTGTCAGGGCGTGACGGGCGCCCTCATTGCACCATATCCGGCAACAGCATCACAAGCCCCGGAAACGCCGTCATCACCCCAAGGCACACAAAAAACGCCGGGATAAAAAACAAGGTCCCCCGGAACACGCTCCCCAGCGAAATTTTCCCCATGGACGCCACCACATAAGCCGAAGCGCCCACCGGCGGCGTTATGGCCCCCAGCGTCGTCACGACCAGCAACACCAGGCTGAACCAGAGCGGGTCGTACCCGAGCCGTTCAACCAGGGGGAAAAATATGGGCAGCGTGATAAGCAGCAGCGCCAACGCATCCATAATCATGCCGCCGACAAGGTAGACGAAAAAGATAAGCGCCAGCACAACGGCGGGCGCCACCTGCAACGACTGCACCCACTCCGCCACCATGAAGGGCGTGCGGCTGACGGCCAGAAACTTCCCGTAACAGCCCGCGCCCGCAAGCAGCAGAAAGATCATGGCCGAGACGTTCATGGTCTCGAACACCGCTTTCGCCAGTTTGCGGCAAGAAAGCCCCCGGCGCGCGATCCCGATGACGAGCGCCAGTACGGACCCGGCCGCCCCGGCTTCCGTCGGGGTAAAGGCCCCGGCGGACAACCCCCCCACCACCAGGGCGAAGAGAAAGAGGGCTTCGAACAGCCCCGGCAGGGTGCGGATGCGCTCGGCCATGGACATCCTTTCCCCGGCGGGCGCGAGCAGCGGCTTGTTTTTCCCCACCCAGGCCACGGTGAGCAGGAAAAGCCCGAGCAGAACAAGACCGGGCAGGATGCCGCCGACGAAAAGCTTGCGGATGGACAGCCCTGTCTGGATACCCAAAACGATGGCCACGACGCTGGGCGGGATGACCGCGCCGAGGGTTGTGCCGGTCGCCACAACCCCGGCGGCGAAGGCCGGATGGTAGTGGCGTTTTTGCATTTCCGGCAGGGAGACCACGCTCATGGTGGCGGCCGTCGCGGTATTGGAACCGCAGATGGCGGAAAACCCGCCGCAGGCGACAAGGGTCGCGGCGGCCACCCCGCCGCGCAGATGGCCGATCCAGGACGCGATGGCCTGGTACAGCCGCCCGGACAGCCCGGAATGGAAGCAGAGTTGCCCCATGAACACGAAAAGCGGCACTACGGTCAGGCCCGCGTTGGAGAACGTGCTCCAGAATTCGTTCCCCAGCATGGCAACCGCCGTATCCGTGCCGTCCAGCAGCGCGTAGCCGAAAAAACCGAGAGCCGTCAGCAGCATGCCGATGGGAATGCGGAAAAAGCAGATGCAGGCGAGCAGCAGAACAATGCTCGCGAGGACAAGGAGAGAAGGGGTCATGCCGCGCCTCCCCGGTCGGTTTTCGGGGCCGGGAACACGGCCCGCAACGCCCCGTGCGCAAAGATCGCCGCGTGCAGGCAAACGCCGAAGGCAAACCCCACGGCCATGGGATAGTAGGAGATGTCAAACCCCTCGATGTATTCGCCCATGTCGCGCGCGTACGCGGCAATGCCGAACAGCTCGCGGGCGACCAGCACGAGGAGCGCGGCGCAGATCAGGCTGCTGACTTCCTTCTGGAATAAACGGACCGGCCTCGGCAGCGAGGAAACCCAGACACCCGCCGCGATATGGCTGCCCACGGCCTGGGCCGCGGGCATGCACAGCCCCACGGCCAGCGCGCAGAGATACCCGCTGATTTCCACCGTTCCTCTGACGGACTCGCCGAAAGGCCGCAACGCGATGTTCGCCGCGACAACGGCGAGCATGGCCAGCATGGCCAGCCCCCCGAGGGTCGCCGCCGCGAGGGACGCGTACCGCAGCCATTTTTCCGATATGTCCAGAAAGCTGTTCATGGAATGTCCTTTTGACGCGGCGGCGCTACTTGCCTGACGCCTCTTTTGCGTGCGTCACTTCTTCCAGCAGGGCTTTGGCGTCCACGCCCTTGTCGTTCGCGCGTTTGACCCAGGCGTCTATGACCGGCCCGGCTTTTTGCAACAGCGCCTGCTTTTGCGCGCCGTCAAGGCGGGCCAGCGCGAAATTGTGGGTCTTCTCGGACCATTGCACCGCGTCAAGGCCGTGGGCGTCCACGTACTTGCCGGTCCACGCGGAATGTTCCGGGGCCAGGTCCATGATGGCCTTTTGCACGTTTTCGGGCAGGGATTCCCATTTTTTCAGGTTCATGAACACCATGAAGGGGTAGACCGGGCCGTCCAGAATCAGGCCGTAGCGGCAACTTTCCGCGAAGTTATAGTCCTTCAGCACGTCGAAGGAGGAGAACACGCCCTGCACCACGCCCTTTTGCAGGGCTTCGGGCGTGTCGCTCTGGGGCATGGAAACCGGAGACGCGCCGAACGCGGCGGCAACGTCGGCCAGAATGCCGGAGGAGCGCAGCGTCAGCCCCTTGAGGTCCTCCGGCGTTGTGACGGGTTTCGCGCTCATGATCTGGGACGGCGCACTGGAATACAGCGCGATGACCTTGATCTTGGCGAGTTCCTTGGGCTGGTGTTTGCTGTAGACGTCCCACATGACCCGGCTCGCGTCCTCGGCGGACGTGAAGCCCAGGGGAAGCTCGAATACGCTGAGAAAGGGATACGCGCCCGGGTGGTAGGCGATGCTGATGCAGCCGATGTCGGCCTGCCCCTGCATGACGCCCCGCACCATGTTCTTGGCTTCCAGCAGGGTGCCGCCGGGGAAGGTTTCGATCGCGACCGCGCCGTTCGTCCGCGCGGTGATGTCCTTTGCCCACTGTTCCATGGCGACGCAGGGAAACGTGGCCGCCGCCGGGAAGTTGGCGTAGCGCAGCCGTATGGGCGCGGCGTCGGCGTATTCCGGCAAAAAAGCCAGCAGAACGAGGCAGAAAAGCGCCATGATGGGCATGCGTGTTCCGGGTGTTGTGTTCATCGTCCCTCCAGACGGTTGCGCAAAAAAAAGCCGCCGGTGTAAACCGGCGGCAGTGGTTGCGTATACGACGTGCGTTATCGCCCGCGAGAAGCCCCGGTTTCCGTATGCGCGACAAGCCACCACCAGCAACGGGCGGTAAAGGACGCGGAAAGGGGATAGCAGGCAACAGTATGCATAACAGGGCGAAATGTAGTCAAAGGAAGCGCGCCTGTCAATGAAAAAGCAAAGGGGTCGTGGCGCATCACCGTATCCGTCCGAGGTCTCATTGCGTGACTGTCATGAAGCCAGGGCGAGCGCATAGCAATTTTTATCTGGCGCAAGACATTGCAAGAGACTGGATTCCCGCCTGCGCGGGAATGACGTGAAAAAAATACTACTTCCGGTGAAGCAGAACGTCATCCCCGCGAAGGCGGGGATCCAGGCGGCACAAGATTTGTGCAACCATACTCTATGGCAGAGTCAGAAACTACGATGCGCTCGCCCTGCTGCCCTTAAATGCTCCGATTGGCGAACCGGAAAGTTTTTGATAAGCTCCCGCCGTATACGGAAAGCATCGCCACGGCGCCCGGCCGCTGCCTAGGCCGGGAACAGGGGCGAAAAGCCGTTAAGGGCGTGTTCATGAAACAGTTTCGGGCGGATTTGCATATTCATTCGCGGTATTCCCGGGCCACGAGCCGGCGGCTTACCCCGGCCAACCTGGCGGCCTGGGCCCAGGTGAAAGGGCTGCACGTGCTGGGGAGCGGGGACTTCACCCATTCCGGCTGGCGCAAGGAACTGAAGGACGCCCTGACCTTCGACGAGGATACCGGCCTTTACCGCGTGCGCGAGACAAAGGCCGTTGACGCCGAGTTGCCGGAATACACCGGCGGGGAGGGCAAATCGCCGCTTTTCATGCTCCAGGCGGAGATCAGCTCCATCTACAAACGCGGCGGCGCGGTGCGCAAGGTGCACAACCTGGTATTCGTGCCCGATTTCGCGGCGGCGGACAACCTCTGCAAAAAACTCGCCGTCGTCGGCAACCTGGAATCCGACGGCCGCCCCATCCTGGGGCTGGATTCGCGAGACCTCCTGGAAATGGTGCTGGAAACGGCGCCGAACGCCTTCCTCGTTCCAGCGCATATCTGGACGCCCTGGTTCGCGCTGTTCGGCTCCAAATCCGGGTTCAACGATATCACCGAGTGCTTCGGCGATCTTTCGAACGAAGTGTTCGCCCTGGAAACCGGCCTTTCCTCGGACCCGGAAATGAACCGGCTCTGGAGCGCCCTGGACCGCTTCAAGCTGATCTCGAACTCCGACGCCCACTCCGGCGAAAACCTGGGGCGCGAGGCCAACCTCTTCACCGGCCCGGCGACCTATGACGGCATGTACCGCGCCCTCAAGGGGCTGCCCACGGAAACGGTTTTTGACGGCACCCTGGAATTTTACCCCGAGGAAGGCAAGTACCACCTGGACGGGCACCGCAAGTGCAACGTGGTGCTCACCCCGAAAGAGACCCGCGAGCTTGGCGGCATCTGCCCGGTCTGCGGCAAGCCGCTGACCGTGGGCGTGCTGTACCGGGTCATGGAGCTGGCGGACCGGGACGAACCCGTTTATCCACAAGGGCCACAAGGGCCAGGCGGGGAAAACGGGGCGGGCGGCAAAAACTTCGCCTCCCTCATCCCGTTGCCGGAAATCCTGGCGGAAATCCTGGGCAACGGGTCAAAATCCAAGAAAGTCGCGGCCCTGTATGCCAAGGTCGTGGCCAAATTCGGCTCGGAGCTGGAAATACTGCAAACCGTGCCCGTTGACGACCTTGCCCGGTTTATGCCCCCGCTCGGGGAAGGCGTGGACCGCATGCGCAAGGGGCTTGTCACGCGCGAGGGCGGCTATGACGGCGAATACGGCGTGGTGACCGTGTTTTCGGAGCAGGAGCGGCGCGAGTTCACCAAAGGCGCGCTGCTCACCGGGTTCACCCCCGCGGCCGTGGGCCTGACGCTCGACGGCAAGGAGACGGAAGCCCCCAAACGCCGCCGGGCAAAAAAACGCGAGGAAGGCACCGGGACGGCTCCGGCGGATGCGGCCCCAGCCGCGCCCGCACCGGAAGCGCCGCGGCCGGAAGCCTTTTCGCCGGAACCGTTGCCGCAAGACGGGCCGGACGTAACCGCCGCACCGGGCGCACCGGGCGCACCGGGCGGGAACGCCCCCGCCGAAGCGCCGCTCCGCAAAAACGAAGCGCAGGCCAAGGCCGTGGCCGCCGGTCCCGGCCCGGTGCTGGTCATTGCCGGTCCCGGCACGGGCAAAACCCGCACCCTGGTTGAACGGGTCCTCCATCTTCTGGAGAAGGGCGTCAGCGCGCGCCACATCCTGGCCGTGACCTTCACCCGGCGCGCCGCCGGGGAAATGGACGAGCGCATCGCCGCCGCGTTGGAAGGCAAGACGGGCAAGGACGCGCCCATGCCGCGCTCGGATACCCTCCACGCCCTGGCCTTTGAGCTGTGGCACAAAACCCATGACGAAGCGCCCACCCTCCTCAGCGAGGAAGCGGCCCGCCGCGTGTTTGCCGAAGCCAACGGAGACGTGTCCAAAGCCCGCCTGCGCGAGGCCTGGGACGCCATATCCCTCGCCCGCGAGAAGCGCGAGGCGCTGGACGACGATCTCGCCGGCATGTACGCGCGGTATTCGCGGCAGAAGGGCGGCTGGAACCTGGCGGATTACACGGATCTTCTGGAGTTCTGGCTCGAGCAGATCCAGACGGGCCTTTACACCACGCCCTGGGCGGAAATCCTGGTGGATGAAATCCAGGACCTCTCCCATTTGCAGCTTACCCTCTTGAAAGCCATTCTGCCCGCCGACGGGCGCGGCTTTTTCGGCATCGGCGACCCGGACCAGAGCATTTACGGCTTTCGCGGCGCGCACGGGGAAGCCCAGGCCTTTTTCAAGGCCGCCTGGCCCTCCATCGCGGTCATCACGTTGCGGGAGAACTACCGTTCCGCCCCGGCCATCCTGAACGCGGCCTCAAGCCTGCTGGGCGAAAAATCCGCCTGCGGCAAGCTGGTGGCTGCCCGTGAAGAGGCGCCGGGAGCGGAAAACGCCGCGCGCATGCATCTTTTCGAAGCGCCGAGCGCGGATGCCGAGGCGTCCTGGGTTGCGGCCCAAGTCCGCGCCCTGGTGGGCGGCAGCAGCCTGACCCTGCGCAACCAGGTCCGCGAAGCCGGGCTCGCCCTGCCGGAAGCCGGCGAGTACAGCCCGTCGGACATAGCCATTTTGGTCCGCATGCGGTCCCTGGCCCCGCTGTTGCAAAAAGCCCTCACGCGCGTAGGGCTTCTCGCCGCGGTGCCCGAGGACGAAGGGTTCTGGATGGACGAGCGCGTGGCCCGCATCATCCGGGAAGCAGGCCGTATGATCGGCATTTCCGGCGGGCAGGAAGAAGACCGCCTGCCCTGCTCGGACGCGGTCATAACGCGGGGCCCGGCGGGTATTGCCGCCTATTTCGAGGGGCTGGAATTTTTCGACCCCATGTTCTGGCAATCCACGGCCTTCAAGGCCCTTGACCGGGCATACCGGGAATACGGCGGCTGGCAGGGCCTTATCAACTGGGTGCATTTGCAGACCGAGCTGGAACAGGTGAAAAGCAAGAGCGAGCGCGTGCAGATCATGAGCTTGCACGCGGCCAAGGGCCTGGAATTCAAGGCCGTGTTCCTCCCGGCCCTGGAGGACGGGCTCTTGCCGTTCGCCGGTCCCGGCATGCTGACGGGCCAGGTGGACCGTGCCGCGCCCCCGGCGGACATCGACGAGGAACGGCGGTTGTTCTACGTGGGGCTGACCCGCGCCAAGGAAAATCTGTTCCTGTCCCACGCCGCGCACCGGAAGCTTTACGGCAGGGAACTGCACTTAAAACCGTCCCGTTTCCTGGCGGATCTCCCCCTCGAAGGCCTCAGCCGCTCGGCCCTGGTCGCCAAGCAAAAACGCGAGGAACAGCAGTTGAAGTTGCTGTGACGCGCCGGGGGAAGGGGAGAGGACGATGGCCTGATTGGTCGCGCCCTTCCGGGTATGCCTTCTACGGTCCGGGGGTGACCGTTTCCATTTGCTTTTCCAGCAGGGCCAACTCCTCGTCGGTCATGACGCCCGTTGTCATGGCTCTGTCTCCCGTATAGCTGTCAGGCGGTCGCCGCCACAATAATAACAAAAGAGTCTTTTCTAAAAGGATCGCCCTGGTAGGAGCCGTATTGCTCAAGGCCGGAGAAGCCGGTTGCCGCGAGCATGGCTTCCAGGCTTTCCGGGCGCAGGGGGTAGAGGGGCGTTTCGTTTTTCAGGCTTTGCCCGTTTGCTTTCAGGTACAGTTCCGTCCGGAACAGGAGCAGATCGCCCTTGGCCGTGTAAAACCGGGAAAAACGCGTATTGGGCGTCTCGATGACAGGCAGTTTTGTCACGGCGTTGTCGAGGATGCGGCCGTAGTTGAGAATCTGGCAGACGAACACGCCGCCGGGGGCAAGCAGGCGGCGCACGCTCGCGCAGAGGCCCCGGATGGCGGCCGGGTCCGTGAGGTGGACGAGCGTGTTGCCGAGGCAGACCGCGCCGTCAAAGGAGGCCGGGGAAAACCGCTCACCAAGGGCGGCCATGTCCAGGATCTCGTAGGTGATGCCGGGCCGGGCGTTGTCCGCCCTTGCCCGGGCGATCATGCCCGGATCGGCGTCCACGCCCGTAATGCGGGCGGAGTCGCTCAGGAGCACGGTCTTGTTGCCCGTGCCGCAGCCGATATCCAGGACATCGCGTTTGCCCGCGAGGAAACCGGAGACGAACCGCATCTCACCGGCGTCCACGGGGAAAATTTCGTCATAATACCGGCTGAGTTCTTCGTAGAATCCCATCTGCGCTCCTCGCGGGATGCCGCGCGCCGTTACGGGCGGCAATGCCGGAACAGGCAACCGCAAGAGACGCGCCCTCGCGGTTGCCTGTTTCCGGAATTATCAGAAACCCCACCGTTCATAAACTTCGGGGTTGCGCGCGTTGGGCGAGCGCTCCTTCTTCAAAATACGGTCTATTTCGTCGAGGCAGGAAACGGTCACCCGGGCCATGGCCTCGGAGGAAAGCCCGCCCGCATGGGGGGTTGTCACCACATTGGGCAGAGTGAGAATGGGGTGCGAGGGGTCAACCGGCTCCTTGGGGAACACATCCAGGCCCGCCCCGGCGAGGTGGTCGCTTTGCAGCGCCTGGGTCAGGGCGTCAAGGTCCATCAGGTCGCCCCTCGCGGTGTTGATGAAATACGCGCCTTTTTTCATCTTCGCGAACTCTTCCTTGCCGAAATGCCAGGAGCCGGGACCGCTGGGAACATGGACGGAAAGATAGTCCGCTTCCGCCAGAACCTGGTCGAACGGCAACTGGGTGGCGCCGAGTTCGCGGGCGGCCTCGGGGCGGGGAGTGCGGTTGGCGAAAATGACCCGCATGCCGAAGGCTTGCGCCAGCCGCGCCATATCCCGGGCAATGTTGCCGAACCCGATGAGCCCCAGCGTTTTATCGCTGATTTCACCGCCCCGGCGGCCCCGCCAGGACCCGCCGGTAAGCTCCGTGTGCATTTGCACGACCTTGTGGGCGAGGTTCAGCATGAAGGAAAAAGCCAGCTCGGAAACGCACCGCGTGTTGCCGCCGGGCACGTTGGTGACCAATACGCCCGCCGCTGTGGCCTCGGGGATGTTGATATGGTTAAGCCCCACCCCGTACATGGCCACGAGTTTGAGCTTTTTGGCGGCTGTAAAAAATTCTTTGCCGAGCGGCGTTGTGTTGGTAATCAGAAATTCCATTTCCGGGGCCCGGTCGATCATGGCCCGCATGGATTCCTCATTGGTGCCCGCCCCTTTGGGCGCGCCGGGCACGCTTACCCATTCCTGCGCGAACCCGCGCTTGTTCAAAAGGTCGAGCAGCTCGCCGGGCCTGTTGAAAATGGGCATGGGAGTGAAAACGGTGGTCATTGGAGCCTCCAGGTACGGTGGGATCATTGTAAAGCGCTATGGTTCTTCCTTCATGATATCGGCCGGAAGGTCAAGCCCGTCATGGTATTCCGTCGTCACGGGGATGCGGACCGGTTTGATTTCCGCCGGGAAAGGCATCATAACGCGCAACAGCCCGTTGGAACAGGACGCTTCTATCCGTTCCGCGTCCACGGCGGGGAGTATGACTTTGCCTTCATAGGTGATATCGCTGAACTCAAGGGCGTGGATCTTCCCCCGGATGGCGGGAAGGCGCGATTCCGCGCGGATATGGAGAAATTTGGCGTCGATCGTCAGGGAAATGTCGCCGGGCGCGACGCCGGGAAGATTGCAGTAAACACAAACGCCTTCGGGCAATTCCACCATGTCCGTGAGCGGCGATAGCGTGAGCAGGGATTCGCCCTGGCCGGCAGCCTCCCGGTTTTCCTTCTCCCGGTTGTCGCGGGCGTGGGGCGACAGCGAAACGGTGTGCCATTTGCCGCTCATGACGGTACCCGCGTCGCGCCGCTTACCGGGATGATGCGTTTTTTCGTAAGCGGGGTTCTGGGCAGGGTGACGGTCAGGACGCCGTTGCGGACGGCGGCCCGGATCGCGTCGGCCTGTACCGGAAAGGGCAGGCGGATGTCGCGCTTGAACGGGCCGGCGGGCCTGTCGCGCCGGAGGTGGCGGCCGGGCAGAAAGGGAATGACGCCCCGTAAGGAAAGCGTTTTGGAATCAAGGATCAGCTGGAGGTTTTCCAGGGATATGCCGGGAACGCTGGCCCGGACGTGCAGAGCATTTTCATCCTCGAAAATCTGGAGCGGCGGGAAGTGCCGCGCGCTGACCTCCTGCGGGGCGGGCAGGGGCAGAAAATCCGTTTGGTCCATAAGCCGGTCAAGAAGGGTCGGAAAGCCGTAAATCAGGGGAAGATTCGCAGGCATACCGTCTCCTAGGGTTTTGGCGGCAGAGGGACGGCCTCGCGTTTCCCGGCGGACCATTCGCGAAAAGCCACCGCTTCCTCGGCCAGCATGACGGGAATTTCGTCCCGGATGGGATAGACCACGGCGCACCGCGCGCAGGCAAGCCCTTCGGCCTCGCCCATAATTTCAAGGCCGCCCCGGCAGACGGGACAAGCCAGAATGTGCAACAGCGCGGGATCAAGCGTCATGATATCTCTCCTGGAATGGTCAGCGTTGTGAATACGTCTCGCCCTTCGGGAATACGCGGCGTTATGCCACGGCCTTTTCAAATTCCTCACGCCGTTCCCGGTATGAGGCGGCGCTGAAAAAGGCGGAGCCCGCCACCAGCACGGACGCGCCGGCCATGACGATTTCCCCGGCGTTGGCGGGGCTGATGCCGCCGTCCGCCTGGATGAGAATTTCCTTTTCCTGCCGGTTGCACATGGTGCGCACGGCGCGGATTTTCGCAAGGCCGGAAGGGATGAAGCTCTGCCCGCCAAAACCGGGGTTGACCGTCATGACGAGCACCATGTCCGTAACGTCCATGACGTGTTCAAGCACGTGAACGGGCGTTGCCGGGTTCAGGGCCACCCCGGACTTCATGCCCAGTTCCCTGATGGCGCCGAGGGTACGGTGCAGATGGGTGCAGGCTTCCGCATGCACGACCAGCATGTCCGCCCCGGCGTCCGCGAAAGCCGCGAGGTGTTTTTCCGGCTCGCGGATCATCAGGTGCACGTCGAAAAACAAGTTACTTTTCTTGCGGAGGTTTTTGATGACGGGCGGGCCGAAGGTGATGTTCGGCACAAAGGAACCGTCCATGACGTCCCAGTGCACCCACGTAAGCCCGGCCTCTTCCAGAGCGGCTATCTCTTCGCCCAGGCGGGAAAAATCTGATGAAAGCATCGAAGGGCTGAGTATCATGGCATTTCTCCGGGTGTATCGGCAACGAGCAGCCGGCGGATGGCCGCAAGCTCGGTTATAATGGCCCGCAATTCGTCCGTGACGGCACCGTCCGGCCCGCCCGCTCCGCCTGGCCCGTCCGGCCTGACGGCTCCGGCCGCCGGGAAAAGGCTGGCCTGGACCGGGCTGTGGTGTTCCGTCTTCGGCGAGGGGCCCGCGGCCTCGCCGGGGATGTCCTCGCCGTCCGCGAACCCGCTGTCGGCGGCGGATTCGGCGCCGTCGTCAGGGAGCTCGTCAGGGAATTCGTCCGTGATGTTCTCGTCGGACAGCATGGCGGCGCCCGTGTACAGGGTGCCTTTTGCCGCTTCCTCGCGCAGGAGGCGGCGGGCGCCGTCAATGGTAAGCCCGCGCTCGTGCAACAGATAGCGGATGCGCCCCAAAACGGCGAGATCGGATTCCCTGTACAGCCGCTGGCCCTTTTCCGTGCGGATGGGCGCGATCTGCGGGAACTCCGTTTCCCAGAAGCGCAACACATAACTTTTCAGGTTCAGTTTGGTTGCGGCTTCGCCGATGCGGTACATTTTTTGGCTCATGGCAACGCCTGGTTTTCCACACTGCCGGAAGGCCGCGCGTTTTTTATGATCCGTCGAGCAGTCTGAAGTAAAGACATACCACGAATCCTGAATCAATGAAAGCGGTTGCGCGGTCGTGTAAACAATGCGGTTTCAGCCGCCGCGGGGAGGGCGTTGCCGGTATAAACGCTTCGGCATCATTCTTGCTTTGCTTTCCGTGCAACACAAGCGCCGTCAAAATGCCGTCGGCGTTTCGCGCGGGCGATCCCGCGCACATTACAGAACGAGGTCAGGTATGCTTATCCATTCCGTGCATCACAACAGATCGCATACAGCGCGCCGTTTTTTTTCATGTTTTCTGCTTTGCCTTGCCCTGGTGCTCCCGGCGTTCGTTTCCGGGTGCGCGTATGTGGACGACAGGGTCAACTTCGACCTTACCGGCCAGACCGTCGTCTACCGCGACCAATGGGCGCGGCGCGATCCGCCTTCGGTCTACGTGCAGCCCGCCGAGGTCGCGGACTCCCAACTGACGGCGCTGTTCGTCCCCTTCCGGGTAACCCAGCCCATAACCGACCCGGAAATAATCGGTTACACCCAGGCCCGGGTCGTCTGGCAGACCTGGCTTGCCAAGCGGCTGTTCTCAGTCATGGAATTTGACGCGAATCAGGGGCCGTTCCGCCGCGACCGCGCCATAGCGGCCGCGAGAGCCAGGGGCGCGGACGTCGTTATCGGCGGGTTTGTGACATATTATTACGCGGGCGGGTCCGAGGCCGACAGCCAGGTGGCCCTGCAAGTGGAAATTTACGATACCGCCTCGGGGCAGCTCATCTGGTCCATGGCCCAGTCCGCGCTGATGCCCGCGCGCATGGTCAACGACTATATCGTGTTCTCCACGGAGACGCGCGCGCCGTCGGACCCCATGTTCGCGCTTGCCAGAACGATCGCGGAAGACATGGGGAACATCATAGGCCGCTGGGCGCAGCCCGTGGACGGCCCGCGGTTTGAAGTGGAAGGCGGGCCCAAGCCCCAGCCCATGAAATCGTCGTTTTAGAGTGTCAATAGCGTGAGAACGCATGAAAGCCCGCTGTTTCCGGCGGGCTTTCATGCGTTCTGTTTTTCCGCTCTTACCGCTTTTGCAACCCCAATGTCTCCGCCACGGCCGCCGCCGCCGCCAGGGTAAACTCCTTTTCGGGCAGGGCGGCCTTTTTGTCGCCGCCGATAACCAGCTTCGGCGCGTTGGCCAGCGCCGGGTCGGGCGTTACGCCGTATTCCGCCGGGAACGAATCCGTGAAATACATGTTCTGGAAATCCATGAACTTCAACGCGTGCGCCGTGGAATCGAGCACGGCCGTCTCCCCTTTCCGCATGAGGCCGTGATGCAGCGCGGCCTTCAATCCCGCCAGGGTTTCCCCGCCCTGGGTGCAGGCGATATGCCCGTGGCGGTTGGCCTGGATCATGGAATCCATGATGGACTGCTCCGTCACCTGCATGACCTGGAAGGCCTGCTCGCCGCCGATGGCCGTGTATTTTTCCGCCAGGTGTTTCACCCGGGGGAAGGACACGGGGTTGCCGATCATGGCGGCCTGGGCCACACTGGGCGTGACGGTAACGGGCGCGTAATGCCGTTTGGACGCGTCCGGCACGGCGTAGTAACGGTAGACAGGGTCCGCGTGTTCGGACTGCACGCCGAACAGGCGCGGCAGTTTTTCAATGATGCCGAGCGCATGCAGCTTGAGGAACCCGGACATGATGGCCGTGACGTTACCCGCGTTGCCGATGGGCACGAAAATCGCGAGGTTGGACACATCCCAGCCGTACCACTGCGCCACCTCGAAGGAGAAGGATTCCTGCCCGAGGATGCGCCAGCTGTTCTTGGAGTTGAGCAGCGCCACGCGGTAGGTATCCGCCAATTGTTCCACCACTTTCATGCAGTCGTCGAACACGCCGGGAATTTCCAGCACCGTGGCCCCGCTGCCGAGCGGCTGGGAGAGCTGCTGCGGGGTAACCTTTCCCTGGGGCAGGAGCACCACGGATTTGATCGGGCCGCCGAGGTACGAGGCGTACAGCGCGGCGGCCGCGGATGTATCCCCGGTGGAGGCGCAGATGGTCAGCACGGAATCCCAGTTGTGCTTGCGCACCAGGGACTGCAAATAACTGAACGCGCAGGCCATGCCCCGGTCCTTGAAGGAGGCGCTGGGGTTTTGCCCGTCGTTCTTGTAGGCGAAGGGCACCCCGACTTCCCCGGCGAGAGCGCCTGACGCGGCCACTATGGGCGTGTTGCCCTCGCCGAGGTAGAGGACGTCTTTTTCCTCCACCACCGGGGCCATGAGTTCGTAGAACCGGAATATCCCGCGCAAGGAAGGGTTGCGGGTGGACGCGCGGGTATCGAAAATGTCGCGCCATTCCCGGCCGGACGTTTTTTTCAAGCGGTCAAAGCCCGTATCCTCAAGCAGGAGAACCTCGCCGCAGGAGGGGCAGGTGTAGAGAAGCTCGTCAATGCCGTGGCGGGCATCGCAGGAAAGGCAGTGGTATTGCATTGTCCCCCGGTAGGAGGGGAACGTGTCGGCGGCGCGGGGTGAGCTCATGGATCTTCCTTTTATTCCGTTTTTTCTTTCGGCTTCAGCCAGGGCTTTTCCTCGCCGCGCATGAGGCGGCGGATGTTTTCCCGGTGCGCGTAATACACCAGAGCCATGACGAGGATGGCGAGGGGGAGCGGCCCCCAGGAACCGGAAACGAGCAGCAGCACGGGCAGGAGCGTAACCAGAGTCAAGGACCCCAGGGACACGAAGCCCGAGCGCCAGATGACCAGGATGCAGACGGCTCCGGCCACGACAAGCTGCCAGAAGGCCAGGGGGATGAATACGCCCACGGTGGTGGCCACGGCCTTGCCGCCCTTGAATCCCATGAACAGGGAATAGCGGTGGCCGATAATGGCCGCCATGGCGGCGAGGGAGTGCAGAAAAGCGGAATCCGGCGCCAGATGCATGGCCACGGCCACGGCCACAAGGCCTTTCAGCGCGTCGCAGACGAGCACGACAACGCCCCACTTGGGGCCGCAGAGCCGGGCGACGTTGGTCGCGCCGGTATTGCCGCTCCCGCCGGCTCGCGGGTCAAGCCCGCAAAACTTCGTGGCGACAATAAGGCCGAAGGGGATGGACCCCAGCACGTACGCAACGGGCAGCCACAACCAACCAAGCATAACTACCTCACTGTTCTGAAACGGCCATGACGCGGATTTCGTTCCGCAACGGATCGACCTTGCCGATCCGCACTTTCACCCTTTCGCCGGGATAGACTTTTTCGCCCATGGTCTTGCGCCGCGCGCGCACCGCGATCTGGGTCAGCGGCAGCCACAGCACGGCAAAGGCGTCGTTTTCCTCAACCACCACGGCATCCCACCACATCCTGTCGCCCATCTGTTTGTAGAACAAGAGCTTCCAGTAGCGCGGCCGGTAGCGCTGGATACGCCCGGTCATTTCCGCGAAGGAGGACATGGCGGGCTGCAAAGACGCGAGCTGCTGCCGGTCGAGGCGCGGTGCGCCCGTTTGCAGGTAGGTTGCGATCTGCGCCGTGTTAACCAGATCAGTATACCGTCTTATGGATGAGGTCAAAGGGGCGTAAATGGCAACGCCCAGGCCCGTATGCGGGCGGTGGTCCAACTCCAGGCTTGAGGGCGGCAAGTGCTTGACGATGCGCGCGATGTCCTCCGGCTCGGTCCAGATGCCGGAAAACTCCTTGGGCAGGGTAACGTCCTGGGTGCGGAAAATAAGGGGGATGCCGCGCTCGGCGGCCCAGGAAGCCCACGCGTTGTTGGCCAGGATCATGAACTCCCCGACGACCATCTGGGCGGAAGGCGTGCTCGGCGCGTGGCAGACGGAGACCGTGGTCTTGCCGTCTTCATGTTCCAGGGTCACGTCCGGGTCCGGCCGTTCGGTGATGACGGCCCCGGCCGCGACGCGGCGTTCCTGGAGTATCCGGGCCAGTTCCAGCCCGTGGCCGAGCATGGCCGCGTAAGGGGCGGCGGCGGTGATCTGCCTGGCCGTGACCGGCACGGTGGCGTTCGGCCCGTCCATGACAGCCTGGCAGCCGGGAAGAGTCAAGTTGGCGGCCACCGTGACCCAGGCGAGCCTGGGAGCAAGGGAGAGCAGTTCCCCCCCGGCTGAAAGGGTCATCTCCAAAAGGCCCACGGGACGGCGCTCGTTTTCCAGCAGGCTGAACGCGATGACCAGTTCCTGGGGCATCATGTGCAGATCGGATTCCGGCAGGTACAAACTGCTCGCGCGGCGGCAGACCGCCTTGTCCAGGGCGCCGCCGAAAGGCCAGAATCTGGCCGGGCAAGCAAACGCCAGGGACAGGGAAAAGGTGCCGTCTTCGTTTTTGGCCAGGGAAAACGCGTCGTCAAAATCCGCCGTGGAGGCGGGGTCAATACTGATGAACGGCGCGCCGCCCGGTCCGGAAGCGGTCTCCGGCTCTGCGTCCGAAGCGGCGGCGACGGATGCGCGCAGCGTCGCGACTTCGTCCGCGAGCGGGACGGTCCAGGCTTCGTCCGGTTCGTACCCGGCCCGGTCCAGCCAGAAGTTGTGGTGTTCCGGCACCAGGCCCCAGGCAACGGCCAGAAGCAGCGGCAGGTGCGGGTCGTCCGGCAGGCTTTTGGTCAGCAGTTTCCAGGTTTCCGCATCGTTTTGGGTTTCCGGGTCGGCCAGCCTGTCCCGGAGCAGCCGTTCAAATACAACGGTGTGTTCCGCCGCCGGGAATTCTTCGGCCGTCAGGGGCGTGCGTTTTCTGTCAGTAACCGCCCACAGGTTGCGGAAAAATTCGCCGCCGATGCTCGCCAGGGCTTCGCGTTCCCGCATGGCGTCCTGCTCGGCGGTTTTTTTCTCCACGGTGGCGGCGTCATAGATTTCAAAGTCCGGCGGGGAAAATTTGAAGTGGGTTTTACAGGCCAGCGCCGCATGCCCCATGGCCGCCACCTGGTCGATGTCCGGGTTTTCCCAGGCCAGTTCCGCCAGCCAGAAAGCCGAGGCGTGCGGCACCTCGCCCTGGGCCAGGTCCCAGATTTCCAGGATATTGATGCCGTTTGCGGCATCTTCCCGCCGTCGCGCGTGCTCTTCCAGAATTTTCCCGATGGCCTCGCGGGTTTTGTCCGCCGGAAAAACCGGCCCGTACCATGGCAGAAGACGCGACACGGCCAGTTTGCTTTCCTTCCCGCCAAGAGCCAGGATGCGGACAGTATCGTTCCCGGATTCCAGCACCCAATACAGAACGGGTTTGTTCCCCTGCATGCATTCAACAAGACAGCCGGGGGTGGGGAAGGCGACGCGCGAATCAGACATGAAAACTACTTTAGTTAAACTGTTGCATATACTCTTAATGCTTGAACGACCGCTGCCCGGTGAACACCATGGCGACATCCCGCTCATTGACCGCGCCGATGACCTCGGCGTCGCGGAGCGAGCCGCCGGGCTGGGCGATGGCCCTGATGTTATGGACCATGGCCGCGTCCACCCCGTCGCGGAAGGGGAAGAACCCGTCGGAAACCACGCTTGACCCCGCCAGGCCCCCTTTGGCTTGTTCCGCAAGCTGTTTGCATTCCTCGAGGATGTTGGCGGCTGCCGCGTCGGTTTGGGCTTTGAGGGTCAATTCGTACAGGGACTGGCCGGTTTTTTGGAACACGAGCTTGTCCGTGTACTTGGTATAGGCCTTGTAGATGGCCAGTTCCACGCAGCCGACGCGGTCCTGCTCGCCGGTGCCGATGGCGACGGTGGCCCCGTCCTTCACGAAAATGACTGAGTTGGAGGTAACCCCGGCTTCGACGGCCCAGGCGAAGAGCAAATCGTCCGCTTCGGCGGGGTTGGGCTTTCTGGCGACGAGGGTGGTGCCTTCCTTGGTGGTGACGGACGCAGGCAAAAAGTCCGCCGCCGTGCGGATGCGGTTCATGAAGGACTGCTGGAGGACAAGCCCGCCGTCGGAGAGGGATTTGATATCCAGGAAGGGCCTGGCCGCCATGGCGGTAAGGTCCGCGAGGGCGGGCAGTTCCATGATACGCAGGTTTTTGCGCTTTTTGAGGATGTCCAGAACGCCCGGCTCAAAGGAGGGCGCGGCAACCACTTCAAAGTAGGCGCCGTCGACGATGGCGGCGGCGGCCATGTCCATGGGGCGGTTGACGACCACGGCCCCGCCGAAGGCGGCGATGCGGTCGCACCAGAAGGCTTTTTCCAATGCGTCGCCCACGCCCTTTTCCGACCAGGCCGCCCCGCAGGGGTTGTTGTGCTTGAGGATCAGGGCGGCGGGCTTGGCCGTCAGGTATTGCAGAATATTGACGGCGTTGTCCACGTCCGTGAGGTTGGTTTTCCCCGGATGTTTCCCGGCCTGGATCATCTGGGCCTCGTTCAGGGCGGAAACGACACTTTCCCCGGGCGCGCGGTAGTCCTTGCCGCCGATGGTGAGGGAACCTTCCGCCAGTTCGTACACGGCGGCGGGCTGGTCCGGGTTTTCGCCGTAGCGCAGGCCCCGCTGTTCCCCGTCAATGGACCAGACGCGTTTTGTATACACAAGTTTCTGACCGCCGAGCGTGATGGTAAGGTCGGGCGGGAACGGGTCGTCGGAAATGGTGGTGTACATGGCTTTCAGGGAACTCATAAAACCTCCGGGAAAAACGGTGGGGCGTCGTTGCGGCAATGCCGCGCCGGGCAAGGGGCGCGGGAAAAAGTCCGGCCGGAAGGATTACTAGCATAGACGGCGGCAACGGGCAATTTCCATTTGCGGCCCATCGCGCTTTCCAGTATTCTGGCCCCGCGCGCCCGAGAGAAGGAACCTGAGCGTGCCTGTTTTTGTGAAAGGAAACCATATGGAACGCATGCTGCAGAAAATGGCCGGTCAATTGAACGCATATGACGAGGCGTCACTCATAGCGCTGTGGGATAAATACGCCACGATCGTGGAGCGCTTCGAACCGACGAAACGGTGGGAAGAGGCGGCCATCGTGTTCAGCCTGATCCAGGCCGTGCGGCTGAAGAACCAGCTGTTCAACCAGCATCTCGCCGCCGGGGTTGCGGCCGCGCACAGCGAGGCTCCCCTTGCCGGAATGGATAAAACCAAGGCCTGGTTCGAGCAGAACAGCAAAAAGGCCGGGAGCGGGGCCGGAGAAAAGTCAGAGCTTCGCGTCAGCGACGGCAAGCCCAAGAAGCGGTGCAAAGTCCTGCGCTTCAGCCGGCGCAAGGGCAACTAGCCCGTGCAGGATAAAGTTATAATAGCGCACCCGTTCCACAAATGCCTTGGCTTCCCCTCCCCGGCAGGTTGTTGAAAGGGGGAAAATCTGCTTCAGATCCGCCCAGGAATCGCCTTTTTTGCCCATTTCCTGGGCAAGCCGGATCGTTCTGTTCACATTGCTCAAACCCTGGTTGTAGGCGGCCAGCGCCATGAACCAGCGGTCCCAGTCGTTGGCGGCCTTGTCGCCTATCTGTTCCCACAGGTCGCGCAAATACCGCGCCCCGCCCATGATGCATTGTTCCGGATCATTTCTGTCCACGCCCAGCATTGCCGCCGTGGCCGTGGTCAGCTGCATGATGCCGCGAACCTTGGTCTCGCTGACCGCGTCGGGATCGAACTTCGATTCCTGGTAAATGGTCGCGACCAGCAGCAGGGGAGGGACGCCGGTTTCCCTCGCGGCCTTCATGATGAACTCCTCGTAGCGGGGGAGGCGGGTGGCCAGAGCCTCGGCGAGGTTCAGAATATCCCGCTGTTGCAAGGCTCGTGGCAGAAAGCCGAAATACCGTTCCGTCAGTTCCGCCAGCTCGCGGTTGCGCCCGGGATCTTTCCAAAAGGTCTCAAGGCGCGCGGCAAGGGCGGAGCCGTCGTCCCGCCAGAACCAGCGGTACGGGGTTTTGCGGTTGATCTTCTTGATGTCCACGTCCCCCATGAACGGCAGCCACAAGGAGTAGGAGGCGGGGTCGAGGAGCACGGTATCCGTCCCGTCGCCCTTGCCGTCCATGACAAAGGAGAATACCGGGAACGGCTGGCTGTTTTCCGCCGCTCCGGAGGGGGATGCGGGGGCCTGATCCCCTTCGGAAGGGGCGGAAGGGGCGGAAGGGGCGGAAGGGGCGGAAGGGGGGAAGGCGCTGTAGGTCCAGGCAAAGGCCGCCCCGGCGGTGGAAAGGTTCGGCAACAAATCCCGGTTTTCTTCGGGAGCGCCGTCAGCCTGGCGGGGCACCGTGGCGCCCGAGATGAGCACGGGATTGAAGTGGGCGTAAGCCTTGCCCCTGGCTATGGGCGGGGGCGCGCCCTCGGGAATGGGGGGCGCTTCTCCGCGGGAAGGCGCCGTCTGTTTGGGCGGGGGGTCCCCCCAGAAACCGACGAGCACGTCGATCTCGCCGCGTTGCAGCATGGCGAAGCCGGTGTCCTTGTCCGCCACCGTGACCCATTCCGGGGTGCAGCGCACCCCCCGGCAAAAGCCTGTGACAAGTTCAAACTCAAAACCGGGACCGTAGGGCGAAAGGACGGACGCCTGGCGCTCCGGCTCCGGGGAGCCCACGCGCAGGGTGCCGCCTTCGATCCAGGGGACGTGTTTCGTCAAGGAAAAGGCCGAGCCGTCCCGGGCGGAATTGGCCGTGGGTATGCGGTCGGGCCATGCAGCCAGAAGGAGCAGGGTTCCGGCCGCGAGAAGCGCAAGCGGCAGGCAAACCCGCCATAATCGGGGCAGGGAATTATGCATACCACCTCATACGTGGGGACAATGCGCGTTGTAAAGGAAAATAACGCCGGGCGTGGGAAAGTGGGGTATTTTTGGCTTTGCAGGGGCGGAAAAATCGGGCATTATTCTGCATGGCCGTGCCGCGTCCGGAACGGTCTGTTCTTTTTTCTTTCACGGGAACGGGATGCGGCAAAGCGGAGTTTCCGTTCCCGGTTTTCGGCGGCGAAATGCCTGAAGGAGCGATGCATGTCAAATGTGGTTGTTATCGGTGCGCAGTGGGGAGATGAAGGCAAAGGGAAAATAGTCGATCTGTTAAGCCCTTCCGCGCAGGTCGTTGTACGGTTCCACGGCGGCAACAACGCCGGGCATACCGTCATTGCGGGCGGGCAGAAATACGCCCTGCACCTCATTCCTTCCGGCATTCTGCATACCGGCTGCCTGTGCCTGATCGGCAACGGCGTGGTCATGGACCCGCAGGTCTTCTGCGAGGAGATGGATTCCCTCATGAAGCGCGGCGTGGACACAGGCCCGGACCGGCTGAAAATCAGCTACAAGACCCATGTTATCATGCCGTACCATAAAATTCTGGACCAGGCGCGGGAGAATAAACGCGCGGGCGGCAAAATCGGCACCACCGGGCGCGGTATCGGCCCTTGCTACGAAGACAAGGCCGCGCGCATCGGCGTGCGCGCGGGCGATTTTTTGCAGCCGGACCTGCTCCGCCAGAAAATAGCCCGGGTTCTGGAAGAGAAAAACGCTCTCCTGACGGGTCTTTACGGCCAGAAAGCCCTGAGCGTGGATGGGGTGTTCGAGGAAGTCCGGCCCTATGCCGAGCGGCTTTCCATTTACCTTGCCGACGTCAGCACGGCCATAAACGACGCCTGGAAGGCGGGCAAAAACGTCATGTTCGAGGGCGCGCAGGGCGTGCACCTCGATATAGACCACGGCACATACCCCTTCGTGACCTCGTCCAACGCGGTCACGGCCAACGCCATGGCCGGTTCCGGCGTGTACAACGCCAACCTCGGCAGGATCATCGGCATCGCCAAGGCCTATTGCACCCGCGTGGGCAGCGGGCCGTTCCCTTCCGAGCTTCTGGACGAGCTTGGCGAAACCATCCGCCAGAAGGGGGCGGAATTCGGCGTCACCACCGGGCGGCCCCGCCGCTGCGGCTGGCACGACTCCGTGGTGCTGCGCGAATCCGCGCGGCTCTGCGGCCTGACGGAAATCGCCCTGACCAAGCTGGACGTGCTCTCCGGGCTGAAGGAATTGAAAATCGCCAAGGCTTATGAGTACAAGGGAAAAACCGTGGACTTCCCGCCCCAGTTCGAAGGGGCTCTGGATGACGTCACGCCCGTGTACGAAACCCTGCCCGGCTGGAACGAGGACATAACCGACGCCAAGGTCTGGGAAGACCTCCCGGAAAACGCCCGCCGGTATGTCGAGCGCCTTGAGGAACTGTGCGGCGTGCCCGTGGTCATGGTGTCCGTCGGGCCGGACCGTGAGCAAACCATCATCCGTAACCGGTAATGACTGACGATACCGCCACAGCGGGCGCGAAAAAGCGCCCGCCGCGCGAAGCGGAGGCCGATAGCCTGCCCGCTGCCGGGGACATGGCGTCCCTGGCGGCGGGTTTGCGTTCCCTTGCCGGTTCCGGCCGCCACGGCCGGGCCTTTTCCTTTCTCCGGTCGCTCGCTGCCTCCCCGCCCCGCGTGATTTTGCTGGAAGGCGGCTCGGCGAAGGAGCGGGCGGATTTCGCCCTTTACTGGGGCATGGCCCTCAATTGCGAAGCGCCTCTTTCTGATGGTGAAGACGGCGCGGAACCTTGCCTCGCCTGCCCCGTCTGCCTGAAGTTCCTGGCCCGGCTGCACCGCGACCTGTTTTTCCTGGACGGGACGGCGGGCAGCATCACCATCGACGAGGTGCGGGCCGTCCGGGCGACCCTCGGCGAAGCCGCGCGGGAGTCGAAGTACCGCGTGGTGATCCTTTCCGAAGCCCAGAGCCTGACCGAAGCGGCGGCCAACGCCATGCTGAAGTCTCTGGAAGAAGCGCTGCCCGCGACGGTTTTCGTCCTCACGGCCCCGCAGCGCGAGCGGCTTCTTCCCACGCTGGTCTCGCGGTCCTGGGTGCTGACGCTGGCCTGGCCCGACCCGCTCGTCGCCAAAGAGGACGGAGCGGACCCGGAAACCGCGCGCGGCTGGGCCGCCACGGCGGCAAAATTTCTGGCCACCGGCTCGGGCCTGTTCGACCGCACCGGCGCGCGCGGTGGCGTTGACGCGGCCGGGGCGCTGGCCCTCATTCTTGTCTGCCAGCGCGCCATGGCCCAGGTCTTTTCCGGCATGACGGGCGAGGGCATCGCGCCCGGCGCGTCCCCGGAAGCGGATCTGGCCCGGTTCTTCGCCTCCCTGCCGGAAAACCGCCTTGCCATAGCCGGCGCCGTCCTGGCCGAAGGGCAGGAAAGCGTCACCGCGCAGGTCAACCCCGCGCTTGTCGCGGACTGGGTCATGACGCGGCTGTACCTGCTTCGCCCCAAGGGCCGCTCATGACGGCCCCCTGTGCGTTCCCCAAAACGGCGCCCGAAGGTCTTATCCTGGCCAGCGCCTGCCTGTGCGGCGAAAAATGCCGGTACGACGGGCAAAGCACGCCGCATCCGCTGCTCATGGAGCTGCACAGGCGGGGGCTCGTCGTCCCGGTCTGCCCGGAAGTGCTGGGCGGGCTTTCCATCCCGCGCGAGCCGTGCGAGAAACGCGGCTCCAGGGTCGTGGACAGAACGGGCCGGGACGTGACCGAGGCTTTTGTCCGGGGCGCGGACATGGTTCTCGCGATCGCCAGGGAGAAGGGCATCACCCGCGCGGTGCTCAAGGAAAGAAGCCCTTCCTGCGGCGTGTGCGTCGTGTACGACGGAACCTTTTCCTCCCGCCGCATTCCGGGGCAGGGTGTGACAACGGCGCTTCTGCGGGAAAACGGCCTTGCCGTTGTTTCCGAGGAGAGCTTTTCCCTGTGAGGCCCGGAAGAAACGCTAAAGCGGCCTAGCCTCCATGCCCAGCCTCACGGAAAACTGAAGAGCCTCCACCGCAGGGTGGAGGCTCTTCCAGACCCTTGACAAAGTCCTGGCCTTTTAGCCGGGATTTTGTTTTTATATCTCCATGATAAAGCGCAAAACCGAACAGCAAGGCATGATGGAACTGGTATATATCGAGCAACTCGTGCCTAAAGAACATCTTCTTCGTAAAATCGACAAGGCTATCGACTTCAGATTCATCTATGACAAGGTCAAAGATAGATACTGTCCCGATAACGGCAGGCCGGCAGTTGATCCGGTTGTGCTATTCAAGATGCTTTTTATTGGGTATTTGTTCGGCATTCGCAGCGAGCAACAGTTGATTCGCGAAATCGAAGTCAATGTCGCATATCGTTGGTTTCTCGGCTTTACTCTCACCGACAAAATCCCCCACGCCAGCACCTTCAGCCAAAACCGCCGCAGGCGTTTCAATGACAGCCCGGTTTACCAGGAAATTTTTGACGAGATTGTGCTCCAGGCCATAAAGCGCAAGATGGTGGACGGCAAAACGCTGTACACCGATTCAACCCACCTGAAAGCCAGTGCCAACAAGGGAAAATATGACAAGGCCCAGGTGCTCAAATCCGTACGCGATTATGTGGAGGAACTTGACCGGGACATTGATGAAGACCGCCGCAAGCATGGCAAAAAGCCTTTGCCGCCCCGCGATGAGACTCCGGAAACCAAGGAAATCAAGGTCAGCACCACGGACCCGGACAGCGGGTATATGGTGCGCGAGGGCAAACCCAAGGGTTTTTTCTATCTGGATCACCGTACCGTGGACGGAATCTGCGGCATCATAACCGACAGTTTCGTTACCCCCGGCAATGTGCATGACTCTCAGCCCTACCTCTCCCGCCTTGATCGCCAACGGAAGCGTTTTGGTTTCAACGTCGAGTCCGCAGGCCTTGATGCAGCCTACTTCACTCCCCATATCTGCAAAGGCCTTGTGGAAAGAGATATTTATGGAGTCATCGGGTACAGCCGCCCCACACACCGCGCGGGTTACCTGCGCAAAAGGGATTTTGTCTATGATGAGACTTGTGACTGCCAGCTCTGCCCGCAAAACCGAGTCCTGCGCTATAGGACAACGACCCGGGACGGTTACCGTGAATATGTCTCGGACCCGTCCGTTTGCCGCAACTGCTCCCTTCTCGGGCAATGCACCGCCAGTCGCAACCATACCAAAGCAGTAACGCGCCATATCTGGCAGGAATATAAAGATATAATCAACGAATATCGCTACGAGGACAAAGGCAAAGCCATCTACAAACGCCGTAAGGAGACAGTGGAGCGGAGCTTTGCCGACGGCAAGGAATTACATGGGCATCGCTACGCCCGCTTCCGAGGCCTTGCGAAGGTCCAGATGCAATGCCTCTTGTCCGCCGCCTGCCAGAACATGAAGAAAATAGCCCTGCGCATCTGGGAGCGGTCAAACGGCCCTTGCGGCCCAGGCTTTTCCCGCTCCCAAACGACACTTTCCCGCTTGTTTTCCCATCTTTGGAGAATTTGCTCCGCTCCAAAATCCGCAGTGCCCGCATAACTAAACGCTGCAATAAAACAAACCCCCGCTCAAAAAAACGGGGGTTTGTCAGAGGTCTGGAAGAGCCTCCACCGCAGGGTGGAGGCTCTTCGTATATGGGCCGGGCCGGGGAATTAATCCGCGGCGTTCGCGGAAACGGAACCGGAAGGCTTCAGGGCGGCCAGGGCCTCCTTGAGCATGAGTATCCCGAGCACGGCGAGCAGCGCGCACACGACCACGATGATCCAGTTGACGGCCGGGCCGACGAACTGGTCGCGGATCAGGAAGCCGAGGGCGGCGAGGGTGGTTATCAGCATGAACCACATGGGAACCATGATGAAGGTGATCTGGCGCTTCAGGCCCTTGTACAACCAGGCGCCGATGCCGAGGAAGGCGAGAGCGGCCACGAGCTGGTTGGCGGCGCCGAACACGGGCCAGATAACCGCCCAGGTGGGCTTGCCGCCGGTTTCGAAGAGCAGCAGGGCGAGAGCCCCGGCAACGGCGATCAGGGTGGAGGTGTAGCGGTCAAGCTTGCCGCCGGAGAATTCCTGGATCTGGTAGCGGGTCAGACGGGTGGCCGTATCCAGGGTGGTCAGGATGAACGAGTTGATGGCCAGGGCGCCGAGAGAGGTGCCGAGGGCGACGTCGATGCCAACAAGGGCGCCGAATTTGCCGAAGCCCTGGGCGTAGGTGATGACCGGGCCGCCCTGGGCGATCTGGCCGCCGGCGATCATGATGGTGCCGATGGCGATAACCGCCACCAGCCCTTCGAGCAGCATGGAGCCGTACCCGACGACCAGGCTGTCTTTTTCATGGCGGAGCTGCTTGGAGCTGGTGCCGGAACCCACCATGGAGTGGAAGCCGGAGATGGCGCCGCAGGCCACGGTCACGAAGAGGATGGGCCAAATGAACTGTTCGGAGCCGCCGACGGAGACGGTGAAGCCCTTGAACGCGGGCAGCGTCACGTCAAAGCCGGAACCGAAGATCATGCCGATGCCGCCGATGATGACCGCGAAATACAGGAAGTAAGAAGCCAGGTAGTCGCGGGGCTGGAGCAGGAGCCACACGGGCAGGAGGGAGGCGATGATGATATAGCCTACCAGGATCCAGCGCCAGACCGGCATGGACAGGGCGAACACGGCGCCGATGGCGGGCACGGCGTGCGCGAGCCAGCAGGAGCCGAAAACGATGGGCAGCATGACGATGGTGGCGATTTTCAGGGAGATGTTGAAACGGTAAACCATCATGCCGAAAAGAATGGCCGCGCCCATGTACACCACGGCCGCGAAGGCGACCGCCTGGTCGTTGGCCATGGTGTTGGCGGCCAGTTGCAGGAACACGGCAACGATCAGGAACAGGGTCAGAATGGTGAAGCAAAGGAAGAGGAACCGGCCGCGTTCGCCGATCCAGCGGCGGACGACTTCGCCCATGGATTTGCCGTCATGCCGGATGGACGCAACCAGGGCGCCCATGTCATGCGGGCCGCCGAAAAACGCGGACCCGAAAAGGCACCAGATATACGCGGGCAGCCAGCCGAACCAGGCCGCGGCCGTGATCGGGCCCACGATGGGGCCGGCGCCGGCGATGGAGGAAAAGTGGTGGCCCATCAGCACGGCGGGGTGCGTGGGGCAGTAATCCATGCCGTCATACAGGCATTCGGCGGGGGTTTTTCTGCTGTCGTCCAGGTCGAACATACGAACAAGGAAATTGCCGTAAAATTTGTATGCCACAAGGAAAAATACAAAAGCAAAAATAAACAGTGCTGCAAGCATAAGCTTCCTCCTCTTGTTACAAACAGCAGGCCTGGCATGGCCTGTCCCCTAGTACGTTCTGCACCGAAAAATCTATACCGTGCGGTCAGACAATCCATACCACATGGGTTACAGCGTTGTCTCTTTTATTGGAAGCGTTTTTCAGCGTTTTTTGCAAAAAAAAGTACCGAATTTTCTATTTTTCTCCGGGAAGTGCGGCGTGCCCTGTCAGGCCCAGGCGTATCCCCATGTCGATCAGGCGCGTCAAGTCCTGAACCTCCGTTGTGCCAAGGCCGCCGTTGTCGTCAGGCAGGTACGCGTAAAATTCGACGTACCCTTTCAGCCCGGCGTAAAACGATTTGATGCGCCGCGTCGTCCACGGTTCCGGCACAATGAACACGAAACGCTGCGTCATGACGCCGTCCATGGGCCGCATGGTGTTCCAGAGATTCTCCCTGTCTTCCTCCGTGCCGGAGTCCCATACGATGCAGTCCCAGGCCTGATATTCGGCAATGGGGCCGAGGAAACCGTCCTTGACGAAGCGCTGCAGACGGGAAACGCCCGTGAACGGCCCCATCTCCCAGGCTTCAAAGCCCCAGTGGTCCCAGAAATCATCAAGAGGTTCAAGAATCCGCCCGATCTCTTCCGGGCTTTTCGGGATACAATAATCCATGGTCGTACTCTGCCTCGTGGTGTATTGAAAGTCAAGTATATCCGCGCGGATGCAGGGTTTGCGCCTTGACATGGCACCCCGCTCGTAGTAGTAATACACTTTATTGATTTCGTGCTACTTTAACGCAAGGGTGCGCCATGAATGCAACACTGCCGCAGGAATACGCCGAAGCCTGGGAAAAAGCAAAGGCGTTTCACGGCCATGTTTGTCCGGGGCTGGCCATGGGCTGCCGCATCGCGGTGGACGCCCTTGCCCATTTCGTGCACTCGCCCAGCGTCGATGAGGAACTGGTCTGCGTCGCGGAAACCGAGTCCTGCGCGGTTGACGCCATCCAGGCTATTACCGGCTGCTCCATGGGCAAGGGCAACATGCTCCTGCGCCTCCGGGGCAAGTTCGCGTTTTCCTTTTTCGTGCGGGGCCGCAAAACAGCCGCCCGGTTTTACTGGCACGAAAGAATCCACGACGCGTCCCGCGAGGAAACGGTTATGCGGTTTCTCTCGGCCCCGGCGGACGAGTTATATTCCATTGCCGAACCCTCGTACGCGGTGCCGCCGCTTGCCCGCCTCAATACTCCCGTTGCGTGCGCCGTTTGCGGGGAGTATGTCTCCGAGCCATGCGTCCGCCTGTTTGAGGAGCGGTTCGTCTGCCTGGATTGCCACCACCCGCACCCGCACATTATTGTGTAACTATTCCAGAGGGTCCGCATGTTCCGTTCCCTGTTCGCAGGCCTCCTGCTTTTGCCGCTTTTCGTTTGCGCAACGCCTTCTCCGGTACCGGCGGCAACGCGCACCGTCACCGACATGCGCGGGAAAGCCGTTTCCGTACCCGTCGCGCCCAAACGGGTTGTGACGATCAGCGACGGGTTTGTGGAAGCCGTCATGACGCACCTCGGCGTTGTTGATACCATCGTCGGCATCGGGTCCTGGGGGTTGAAACGCGATTACAAGTACCAGTTCGCGACCGCCTCGGGCGCGACTTACGAGCACAGAGGCTGGAACACCATGAAGTTCCTGCACCCCTGGCTGGATGCGTTGCCCTGCGTCAACTCGCCCCAGGGGAACGTCCTCAATTTCGAAACCCTGGCGAAAGCCGAACCCGACCTTGTGATCGTGCGCGTCGGGGACTGCACCGTGCGGGCTGATGCTATGGAAGCCACGGAAAAGACCCTCGCGACGCTTGAGGAGCTCGGCATTCCCCTGGTGGCGACCTTTTCCCCGACCTGTTTCGGGGGCACGGACATGAGCACCATGAAAACCGAGATGCAGCTCCTCGGCGAGGTGTTCGGGCAAAAGGAAAAGGCCGGGAAACTGGCGGACTCCCTGGCGGCGTTCGAGACGCTGATCCGCGAGCGCACGGCGGATATCCCCGAGGACAAAAAGACGCGCCTCCTGTATTTCGGCCTCAACCCCGCGACCCGGAAAGAGGGCGGCAGCGGCACGGTTTGGGGCCTGGACTCCCCGGAATCCTACATTGTCGAGAGCGTGGCCAACGCGAAAAACGCTTACACCGGCAACGGCAAAGGCGTTCCCATGAGCGCGGAGCAGATATACGCTCTGGACCCCGACGTGATCGTGCTGCCCACGTCCAACGGGTACCATCCGCCGCGCGAGCTCATGGAAGCCCCGTATTACGCCAATCTTTCCGAACTTGGGGCCGTCAAGGCCAAGCGGGTATACGCCATGCCCTGGACGCCCATGAACTGCTCCCGCCGCCTGGAATATCCCCTGGATATGCTCATCATCGCGAAAGCCGCCTATCCGGACAGGTTCGCGGACATCAACGTCCATGACGCCGCCCTGCGCCTGTACAAGGAGCTTTACGGCGTGGACGATGCAACGGCAAGGGGCCTCGCTGCCACGCAACTTCTGGACTGGATGCTCGAGGGCGGTTTTTAAGGCATGGGAATTCCCTTCCGCGCCGTGTGCATGGCTCTCTTGGGGCTGCTGCTGCTGACGGCTCTGGCTGTGGCCATGGTGGCCGGGGCCTATGACATAAGCCTTGCGGAAGTATGGAAAAGCGTGGCCGCGCACCTTACGGGCAATGACGCGCCGGATATCCCCAAGGTCCGCGACGTGATCGTCTGGAAAATCCGCATGCCGCGTCTGTTGCTGGCCGCTGTTTCCGGCATGGCGCTCGCTGTTTCCGGCGCGGCCTACCAGGGGTGTTTCCGCAACCCGCTGGTGGAGCCCTACATCCTGGGCGTGTCGTCGGGCGCGGCCTGCGGCGCTGCGCTGGCCATCCTTTTCCCGGCCGCGTTGCCTCCCGTGCCCCTTTCCGCCTTTATTTTCGCGCTTTTGGCCGTGAGCATCACGGGACTTCTCGCCACCAGCCGGGGCGTGGTGCCGCCCGTGGCCCTGGTGCTAGCCGGCATCATCGTGGGCGCGCTGTTTTCCGCCGGGGTCGGCGTCATGAAGTACCTGGCGGCGGATACGCAACTGCGCGAGATCACGTTCTGGATGATGGGCGGGTTCCACTACGCCTCCTGGCCGGATACCAGACTGACCGCCGCCCTGGTTTTGCCGGGCATCGGGTGCATCTGGCTGCTCGGCTGGCGGCTCAACGTGCTCTCCCTCGGCGATGAGGACGCGCGGAGCCTCGGCGTGAATCCCGCGCGGCTGCGGCGCCTTCTGGTCGTTCTGGCCACCGTGTGCGCGGCCGCCTGCGTGGCTTCCGCCGGGATCATCGGCTGGGTGGGCCTCATGGCCCCGCATGCCGCGCGCATGCTGTTCGGGCCGGACAACCGCTGGGTCATCCCGGCGTCCGCGCTCATGGGCGCGGTCTATCTGCTGGTGTGCGACACCCTGGCGCGAACCCTGACCCAGGCGGAAATCCCGGTCAGCATCATCACCGCCGTCCTCGGCGCGCCGTATCTGCTCTGGCTCCTGCGCGTCAAAGGCAGGGAGTTGTATGGGAACTGACCACTCCGTCACGCCGCACAGCGGCCCTTACGCCCTTTCCGTGGAAAACGTCCGGTTCCGCTACGGCGTGAAGGACGTGTTGCGGGACATATCCTTTGCCGTGCCGCGCGGGAACATCTGCGGCCTGTTCGGCCCCAACGGGTCGGGCAAGACCACGCTGTTCCGCTGCTGCCTCGGTCTTCTTGCGCCGCAGAGCGGCACCATTCTGCTGGAAGGGCACGACGTCGCGCGCCTGGGCATCGCGCACCTGGCCCGGCACATGGCGTATGTGCCGCAGGAGCATAAAACGGGTTTTCCCTTTCTGGTCCGCGAAGTGGTGGCCATGGGCAGAACGCCGCACATGAGCGGGTTTTTCCGCCTGAGCAAAAAGGATATGGCCATTGTGGAAAAGGCCCTGGACCTCGTGGGCATAACGGAGCTCGCCAATGAGCCGTGCACGGCCCTTTCCGGCGGGCAGCGGCAGCTGGTAAGCCTCGCGCGGGCGCTGGCCCAGGAGGCGCCGCTCATGCTGCTGGACGAGCCGACCTCCGCCCTGGATTTCAGCAACCAGATGGTGGTGTGGCAGGCATTGCGGCGCATCGCCGGGCAGGGGGTCACGGTCCTGGTCTGCTGCCACGATCCCAACCATATTTTATGGTTTTGCGACGAAGTGGCGGTGCTGCACCAGGGGCGCGTCGCGGCCGCCGGTAAAAGCCGGGAAACCCTGACGGCGGCGCTCTTGCGCATGCTGTACGGGACGGATATCGAGGTCTGCGCCGTGGACGGCAGGCCGTTGGTGCGGCCGGCGGGAGGGGATTAAGATTTTTCGGTGACTGGAAACAGAATCGCCGGCCTGAGGGCCGGCGATTCTCAGACCCTTGACAAAGTCCTGGCCTTTTAGCCGGGATTTTGTTTTTATATCTCCATGATAAAGCGCAAAACCGAACAGCAAGGCATGATGGAACTGGTATATATCGAGCAACTCGTGCCTAAAGAACATCTTCTTCGTAAAATCGACAAGGCTATCGACTTCAGATTCATCTATGAC